>NZ_LWQU01000112.1 GCF_001650635.1 Magnetospirillum moscoviense
CCGACCACCACCGGGGCTCCGACCCCGACCACGACCGGCGCACCGACTCCGACCACCACCGGGGCTCCGACCCCGACCACCACCGGGGCTCCGACCCCGACCACCACCGGGGCTCCGACCCCGACCACGACCGGCGCACCGACTCCGACCACCACCGGGGCTCCGACCCCGACCACGACCGGCGCACCGACTCCGACCACCACCGGGGCTCCGACCCCGACCACGACCGGCGCACCGACTCCGACCACCACCGGGGCTCCGACCCCGACCACCACCGGGGCTCCGACCCCGACCACCACCGGGGCTCCGACCCCGACCACCACCGGGGCTCCGACTCCGACGACGACCGGGGCTCCGACCCCGACCACCACCGGGGCTCCGACCCCGACCACCACCGGGGCTCCGACTCCGACCACCACCGGGGCTCCGACTCCGACCACCACCGGGGCTCCGACCCCGACCACGACCGGCGCACCGACCCCGACCACCACCGGGGCTCCGACCCCGACCACGACCGGCGCTCCGACTCCGACCACCACCGGCGCTCCGACCCCGACCACGACCGGGGCTCCGACCCCGACCACGACGGGCGCTCCGACCCCGACGACGACCGGTGCTCCGACTCCGACCACGACCGGTGCTCCGACCCCGACGACGACCGGTGCTCCGACCCCGACCACGACCGGCGCTCCGACCCCGACCACGACGGGTGCTCCGACCCCGACCACGACCGGGGCTCCGACTCCGACGACGACGGGTGCTCCGACCCCGACCACCACCGGCGCTCCGACTCCGACCACCACGGGTGCTCCGACCCCGACCACGACCGGTGCTCCGACTCCGACCACCACGGGCGCTCCGACTCCGACCACCACGGGCGCTCCGACTCCGACCACCACGGGCGCTCCGAAGCCCACGCGCGGTCCGCATCCGACGACGACCGAGGCTCCGACTCCGACCACCACCGGTGCTCCGAAGCCCACGCGCGCTCCGCATCCGACCACCACGGCGGCGCCGACCCCGACCACCACCGAGGCCGTCACCACCACCGAGGCTGTTCACACCACCGAGCATGTTCTGACGACCGTGCCGGTGACCAGCGCGCCCGTCGTGACCACCGAACCGGTGCACACCACCGAGACGGTGGTGACCACCCAGATGGTCGTCACCTCGGAAGTGGTCGTCACCTCGGATGTCGTGGTCACCTCGACCGAGGCGGTGACCACCACCGAAACCGTCGTCACCACCGATCCGCCCCAGGACGTCACCGACGAGCCGAAGAGCGAGGAAATGGCCGACGTGCCGTCCTTCGATCACGATCTGTCCAACGTCGTGCTGTACCTGGATGACGGCGACGAGATCATGAAAATCAAGATCGAGGACTTCCCCAGCGGCTCGGACGGCGTCAAGGACGCCAACGTCCTGCCCATCGAGCAGTTCGTCGCCGAGAATTATCCCGACGCCGAACTGGTGGGCATCACCATCAAGGCCGGTACCAACGCGGTCGATGGGTATGGTCCGGGCGAGGGCGAGCTGTTCATCCTGAAGGATGGCGTCACTCAGGCCGATCTGCCCATGGCCGACAAGGCCGACGAGACCTATAGCTTCAACCAGGCCTTCGATGGCATGGAACTGGGCGAGGAAACGGCCGGGGCCACCGTCGAGCAGAATCTGGGCGTCACCATGGGCGACACCCAGGGGGTGGATGCCGCCCAGGACGCCTTCACCTTCGGCGACGCCCAGACCGCCAATGCCGCCGGTGGCGGCGAGAACCAGGACGGTTGGACCCAACTGGTGCTGGACGGCGATGCAGCGTTGTCGGCGGAAGGCGGCTGGAACAAGCCGGTCAAGGAAAACGTCGAGGTCAAGGACAACGGCGGCGACAAGGTATCCGATGCCGGCGCGGATCACGATCACAAGCACGTCGATACCAACCCGGACAGCGTCGGCTGGTAACTGAAGTCCGTGGACTAAGGCTGCCGTTCCCAACACAATGGGGACGGCAGCCGTTTCATGTGAGGAGGATGCATGGCCAAGCGCCCGCGGATATTCGTCAGCATCGCGTCTTATCGCGATACCGAATGTCAATGGACGGTCCGCGACCTGTTTCTGAAGGCCCGCCATCCCGAGCGGGTCTTCGTCGGCATCTGCTGGCAGTTCGTCAAGGACGAGGACGAGGATTGCTTCTTGTTCCAGACCCGGCCCGAGCAGTGCCGGGTGATCGAGGTCAACGCCAACGAAAGCCTGGGGGCGTGCTGGGCGCGCTCGAAGGTGCAATCCCTGTGGGCCGGCGAGGAATATTCGCTGCAGATCGACAGCCACATGCGCTTCATCCAGGATTGGGACGACGTGCTGCTGGACATGCTGAAGCTTTGTCCGTCCAAAAAGCCGATCCTGTCATCCTATCCGCCGGGCTACGATCCGCCAGACCAATTGGCCGATCCGACGGTGGTCGAGATCATTCCCAACGAATACGACGCCCACGGCGTGCTGAAGCTGCGCTCTAACGCCTGGGCCGAGCCCAAGGACCCGCCGCCGCCCAAGCGCAATCCCTTCATCGCCGGCGGCTTGCTGTTCGGCCGGTCCTCGCTGATCACCGATGTTCCCTACGATCCCTATCTTTATTTTCACGGCGAGGAGATCACCCTGGCGGTGCGCCTGTTCACCGCTGGCTACGACGTCTATGCCCCCAGCCGAACCATCGCCTTCCACGATTATACCAACCGGCGCGGCCGCCATCGTCACTGGGACGATTTCGACTGGAAGCATCTGAACGACCTGTCGTTCAGCCGCATCCGCCACCTGTTGGGGATGGAGGTCAGTTCCGACCCCGAAGTGATCCGCGAGCTGGATAAATACGGCCTGGGCACGGCGCGCACGCTGGCCGAGTACCAAGCCTTCGCCAACCTGGATTTCAAGAACCGGCTGATCGACGGCAAGACCGCCGAGCAGCGCGAGGCCGGACTGACCCTGGATCAGCGCCGCGAGAACGCCCGCAAGGCCTTCGGCGAGATCTATCGCCAGAATGGCTGGGGCGCGAAGGAAACCAAGTGCGGCTGGGGCTCGACCCTGGCCCAGACCGAGGTGCTGCGTCGCAAGCTGCCCGACCTGTTGCGCTTCCTGGGCGCCGATATCGTCATCGACGCCGGCTGCGGCGACGCCAACTGGATCTCGCAGATCAGTCAGGATTTCAGGCTGTATCTCGGCTTCGACCTGGTCGAGGAGGCGATCATGGACATGCGCAAGCGCCATAACCGGCGCCTGTCCCATTCCTTCGCGGTGGCCGACATCACCCGCGACGTCCTGCCCAAGGGCGATGTCATCGTGTGCCGCGACGTGCTGACCCATTTGCCGGCCGACATGACCCTGGAAGCTCTGGCCCGCTTCAAGCAAAGCGGTTCGGCCTATCTGCTGGCCACCACCTTCACCGACACCGCCAATTCCGACATCCGCATCGGCGGCTGGTATCCGTCGAACCTGACCGCCGCGCCCTTCAACCTGCCGCCGCCGCGCATCCTGCTGTCCGAGGACCTGTCCGGCACCACCAAATCCCTGGGCGTGTGGGCGATCGCCGACCTGCCATGACCGACGCCAGCGATTTCGCCGACACCCCTGTCCTGGCCCAACGCATCGCCTTGGCGACCCAGGCCGGTCGGATGGATCAGGCCGGCGAACTGGCGAAGGCCTTGGCGGTTCAGGGGCGCGCCCCGGTGCGGGTGGCCCGGGCCCTGCTGGACCAAGGCCTGGACAGCGCCGCCTGTCTGGTGCTGGACCACTTGATGGACCATGATTCCCACGTCCGGGGCGCGGCGGCGCTGCAGGCCAAGGCCTGCCTGGGCGTCGGCCGGGTCGAGGCCGGGCTGGAGGCGCTGGCCCTGGCCGCGGCCGAAAATCCCGACGACCCGGCCGCCGCCGCTGCCCTGGCCCGTCTGCTGATCGATCTGGGCCGCTGGGCCGAGGCGGTGCCGTGGCTGCGCCGCTGGGTCGCGCTGGTGCCCGCCGAGCCCGAACCCGAGAGCCTGCTGGGTCAAGCCTTAAGCTTGCGCCGGCCGCCGCCGCCGGGTGCCGAGTTGGACGATGTGCGCCTGGCCGACGCCCTGTACCGGGTACCGGTGCTGGCCGCCCAGCCGTTCGACCGGTTGCGCCTGACCCGGCTGACCGGCGGCAATGTCAATGTTGTCTACCGGGTTGACGGCCCGTCGGGCAGTTTCGTCGTGCGCCTGGCCAAGTATCCGCGCCAGCGCTGGGATGCCTATATCGAGGAACGGGCCAACCTGCGCCAGGCCCACGCCCGCCGCCTGGCCCCGGAACCGCTGTACATGGACATCGCCGACGGGACCTTGGTCATGCCGTTCGTGGTGGGCAAGGCAGGCGGTAGCATGAATGATCCGGCCTTCCTGGCCCGGGTCGCCGATTTCTTTCGCCGCCTGCATGCCGGTCCGGACTTCAGGGGCCGCTTCGACCCGCTGGTGCCGCTGGACTGGCGGGAAGAACGGGTGGCAGGACTGGTGCCGGACTGGGTTCCCGACCTGGCGGCGTTGCGCGCCGCCATGGCCGAAATCCGCGCCGCCCTGGCCGCCACCGCGCCCGGTTTCGCGCCCTGTCACAACGACCCGATCATCGGCAATTTCATCGATTCCCGTGACGGCCTGGTGATGATCGACTGGCAGACGGCGGCGATGGCCGATCCCGACGGCGAAATCGGCGCCTTCCTGGCCCGCATCTCGCGCGCCGGCACCTTGCGCGACGATTTCCTGGCTGCCTTCTATGGCCATGCCGACCATCCACGCGCCCACCGCGCCCGCCTGTGGGAATGCATGGCCCGCTATGTCGAGATCGTCGAGGCGGTGCAGATGGGAATCGACGACCCGGCCGATACCGGCTGGATCGATCACGGCAAGCTAGCACTGGACACCGTGCGTCTGCTGCAAGACGATGGAACGGTATCGAGGGGACTGGTTGGCGTGAAGGGGTAGGGATGAGCAGCCCACCGATTATCGCGGTGTTCAATGCCAAGGGGGGCGTGGGCAAGACGACCACGGTGGTCAACCTGGCGGCGTGCCTGGCTGCCCTGGGGCGCCGGGTGCTGGTCATCGACATGGATGCCCAGGGCAACGCCACCACCAGCTTCGCCACCACCGAACTGCCGCGCAAAGGCACCTATAATCTGGTCACCGGCTCGGCGGGAATCGCCGAAGTGGTGCACCCGACCCTGATCGATGGGGTGTCCTTGGTCGGCGCCACCGACGATCTGGGCATCATCGATGTCGAGCTGGCGGTGGGCTCGATGGGCAAGGGCCATGTGCTGCGCGACCATATCAGCGACCTGCCCGACGATAGCTTCGACCTGGTGCTGGTCGATTGCCCGCCGGCCATCGGCGCGATGACGGTCAACGCCCTGGCCTCGGCCCATGCGGTGATCGTTCCGGCCAACCCGACGCCGTTCGCCCATGACGGATTGATGCGCACCTGGCGGATCGTCAAGCGCCTGGCCGCCACCATCAACCCGGCCCTTTACATTCAAGGCGTGCTGCTGACCCTGGCCGAGCAGGACGCCGATTGGGGCGTCGAGGACGTGATGGCGGCCGAATTGGGCAGCCTGGTCTTTCCGTTGCGGGTTCCGCACGACCCCAAGGTGTTCGTCGAGGCGTCGGGCCATGGCTTGCCGGCGGCGGTGTTCGCCCCCAACAGCCCGGGCGCCCGGGTCTATCTGGATCTGGCCGAACTGGTGCTGGCCGACGAGAACCGGCTGTGGCGGGCAGCAAAGGGCGCCGCGACCGATCCGCCGGATTTGGCCCCGACGCGCAGTCGGGCCGAGGCCGAGAACGCCCTGGCCGGCTGGAACGTCAAGGCCCGCGATCAGGGGCTGCTGGACCGGCGCGTCAATATCCCCGAATTGGGGCAGCCCTTGCCGCCGCCGATCTTCGTGGAGGAAGACGCGGCCCCGCCCGGCTGTTCTGTCGGCCGCCAGGCGCTGGTCGCCCTGCTGGGCCTGGTGATCGGCGCCATCGGCACCGTCATGGTGCAAGGCTGGCTGCGATGATGATGCCGGCTGCGCTTGGTTCCGGACAGGATGGGCGCCCGGCTCTGCTCGCAGCCTTGGTCCTGACGGTGTTGTTCGCGGCGATGCCGGTGCTGCCGCAAATCACCTTGTTTCGCCAGCTCGACGATTACCTGGCCGCCCATCAGGCGATCGAGACCTTCTCGGCGGTGGTGGCCATGCTGATCTTCGGCATCGGCTGGCACGCCCATCGCTATGACCGCCCCGCCAACTTCACCATCCTGGCGGTCAGTTTCCTGGGGGTGGCGGCGCTGACCGTCTGCCACAGCATGTCCTATACCGGCATGCCGGATTTCATCACCCCCAGCGGGCCGGAAAAGGGCATCGCCTTCTGGCTGTCGATGCGCTTCCTGGCGGTGGTCGGCCTGATCTCGGCCGCCTTGATGCCGTGGCGGCCGTTTCGCTGGGCGCGCTGGCACCGCTGGCTGCTGGCCTTCGCCCTGGCCTTCGTCGCCCTGGTGATCTGGGTGGTGTTGTGGCATCAGGACAAGCTGCCCCGCACCTTCATCCCCGGCCAGGGATTGACGCCCCTGAAGGTGGTGGTGGAAATCGGCCTGTCGGCGGCGTTCCTGGTCGCCGCCATCTTGTTCTGGCGGCGGCGCACTGTCAGTCATCGCCACTGGCTGGCGGGCGGTTCCTGGGTGATGGGGCTGTCGGGGGCCTTTTTCGTTCTCTACACCAACCCCTTCGACATCTACAACCAGATCGGCCACCTTTACGTGGTGGTGGGCTATGGCCTGCTGTATCAGGGCCTGTTCATCGGCACCATCCACGAGCCCTATGAACAGCTGAACGATTCGCGCAAATTGCTGGAACAAAGCCATGCCCAGCTGGAAGAGCGGGTGTCGCAGCGGACCGCCGAGTTGCGCGACGCGGTGGCGGCGGCCGACCGCGCCAACCAGGCCAAGTCCGACTTCCTGTCGTCGATGAGCCACGAGCTGCGCACGCCGCTGAACGCCGTCCTGGGCTTCGCCCAATTGCTGCAGACCGGGCGGTCCGGCCCGCTGACCGAAAAGCAAAGCCGCCAGCTCGACCACATCGTCAAGGGCGGCCAGCATCTGTTGGATCTGATCAGCGAGGTCCTGGACCTGGCACGGATCGAGGCCGGCAAGCTGGCGCTGTCGCTCGAGCCGGTGGCTCCGGCGCAGCTGCTCGATGAATGCCTGGCCCTGGCGCGGGCCTCGGCCCAGCGGTCGGGGGTGACGGTCGGCGACTGGCAGGTCGAGGATCACCGCGCCGTGCTGATCGATTATACCCGCTTCAAGCAGGTGCTGCTGAACCTGATGTCGAACGCGGTGAAGTACAATCGGCCGCAAGGCTTGGTCACCCTGTCGGTCAAGCCGGGCACGCCCGGTTTCGTGCGCTTCGTCGTCACCGACACCGGCCCCTGCATTCCCGAAAGCGCCCGGGCCGAGCTGTTCCAGCCGTTCAGCCGCCTGGGCGCCGAACTGAGCGAGGTCGAGGGCACCGGCATCGGCCTGACCATCACCCGCCGTCTGATCGAGGCGATGGACGGACGGATCGATTTCAGCTCGGTGGTGGGCGAGGGGTCGTCGTTCTGGGTCGAGGTGCCGGCGGCCGGCGATCTGGCCGCCCCGGCCGACGAGTCCGGCCCGTCGCCGTCGCTGTCGGCGGAAATCGGCCAGCCCTTCACCTTGCTGTATATCGAGGATAATCCGGCCAACCTGCACCTGATGCAGGAAATCCTGGCCGATGTCGCCCGCGCCCGGCTGGTGTCCGCCCACACCGCCGAACTGGGGCTGGAGCTGGCGGTTCGCGACCGGCCCGACATCATCGTCTTGGACATCAATCTGCCGGGCATGGACGGCTTCGCCGCGCTGGCGGCGCTAAGGGCAGAAGGGGCGGCGCCGCCGGTCCCGGTGATCGCCCTGACCGCCAATGCCAGCGTCACCGCGCAAAGGCGGGCCGAACAGGCCGGTTTCGACGCCTATCTCACCAAACCGCTGGATATTCCCCGGTTCTGGGCTACCCTGGCGGAATTGCTGTCCGTGTCGAAGGCCTGATCGCGATGAGTGTTCCCGCCGTCCTGATCGTTGACGACAACGCCGTCAACCTCGAGCTTTACGGTGAATTGCTGGATATGACCGATTACCGCGCCGTGCTGGTGGCCCGGGCCGATCAGGTGGTGCCGACCGCCCTGGCCGAACGGCCCGGTCTGATCCTGCTGGACCTCAACCTGCCGGGCAGTTCCGGCCAATTGGTGGCCAGCGACCTGAAATCGTGTCCCGAATTGGCCCCGGTGCCGATTCTGGCCCTGACCGCCATCCGCCGCGAAGGCCTGGCCGATGCGCTGGAACGGGCCGGTTTCGCCGGTCTGGTGTCGAAGCCCTGCGGCGTCGAGACCTTCCTGGCCGCCGTTCAATGGGGCATGGCCGGCGCCGGCGAATTCCGGGTGTTCGGATAAGCTATTCGACCACATGCCCCCACAGGTCGAAATCTTCCGCATGGTCGATTTCGACGCGGACGATGTCGCCGGGTTCCAGGTCGGTCTCGCCGTTCAGGAAGACGTTGCCGTCGACCTCGGGGCTGTCGGCCTTCGAGCGGGCGAAGGCGCCTTCGTCATCGACCTCGTCGATGATCACCTCGATGACCTTGCCGATCTTGGCCTGCGACATTTCGTCGGAAACCTGGCGGGCCACTTCCATCAGGCGGTTGTAGCGCTCTTCCTTGACCTCTTCCTCGACATGGTCGGCAAGCGCGTTGGACGGCGCGCCATTGACGTTTTCGTACTTGAAGCAGCCGACGCGGTCGATGCGGGCTTCCTCCAGCCAGGCCAGAAGCTGCTCGAAATCCTCGTCGGTCTCGCCGGGGAAGCCGACGATGAAGGTCGAGCGGATGGCCAGATCGGGGCAGGTCTGACGCCAGCCGCGAATGCGTTCCAGCAATTTCTCGTGGTCGGCCGGGCGGCGCATGGCGCGCAGCACCTTGGGCGAGGCGTGCTGGAACGGGATGTCGAGATAGGGAAGGATCTTGCCCTCGGCCATCAAGGGGATGACCTCATCGACATGGGGATAGGGATAGACGTAATGCAGGCGCACCCACATCCCCAATTCACCCAGCGCGCCGGCCAGCTCGGTCATGCGGGCCTTGACCGGACGGCCGCGCCACAGCGCCTCGGCGTGGCGGATGTCCTGGCCATAGGCGCCGGTATCCTGGCTGATCACCAAAAGCTCGCGCACGCCGGCCAGGGCCAGACGCTCGGCTTCCTGCAGCACATCGTCGATCGGGCGGCTGACCAGATCGCCGCGGATGCCGGGGATGATGCAGAAGCTGCAGCGATGGTTGCAGCCCTCGGAAATCTTCAAATAGGCGTAATGGTGCGGCGTCAGGTGCAGCCCTTCCGGCGGCACCAGGCTCATCAGCGGGTCGGCCACCGGCGGCGCCACCGCGTGGACGGCGTTGACCACCTGTTGGTACTGATGCGGGCCGGTCACCGCCAGCACGCTGGGATGGGTGGCGCGGATGGTCGCCTCGTCCACGCCCATGCAACCGGTGACGATGACCTTGCCGTTCTCGGCCAGGGCCTCGCCGATGGCTTCCAGCGATTCGGCCCTGGCCGAGTCCAGGAAGCCGCAGGTATTGACGATGACCGCGTCGGCGCCGTCATAGGTGCCCGAGATGTCGTAGCCCTCGGCCCGCAGCCGGGTCAGGATGCGTTCCGAATCCACCAACGCCTTGGCGCAGCCCAGGCTGACGATACCGATCTTGGGAATGGCCGTTCTCCTTCGCGAATCGGGCTTCAAGTAGCGCTTCTGGCCGGTCAAAGCAAGGTTTGCGCATGGGGGCATGCGCAATCGAGGCTTGACGATTCGCAATTCTTGGTAAATTAGTATGTTGGAATGTTGCTTCGCAATATTGGGGGTTGCGGTGATTTCGGATTTCAATGCGGTGACGGCGCTGGTGGGCGGTTTGCTGATCGGGGCCGGTGCGGTGGTGCTGATGTTGACCAACGGCCGGATTCTGGGGGTTTCCGGGATCGTCGGCGGCGTGGTCGGCGAGCCCGGCTCGGAACAGACCCGTTGGCGGCTGGCCTTCATCGCCGGCATGGTGACGCCGGGCGCGGTGCTGGGCCTGATGGGCAAGCTGTCGCTGGCCGGGGCCGGGGTGGCGTTGCCGGTGCTGCTGGTGGCCGGCTTCCTGGTCGGCTTTGGCAGCCGCATGGGCAATGGCTGTACCTCGGGCCACGGCATCTGCGGGCTGTCGCGCCTGTCGAAGCGCTCGATGGCCGCGGTCGCCACCTTCATGGCGGTGTGCGCCATCACCGTCTTCGTCACCCGTCATCTGCTGTCTTTGGGGGTCTGATCATGCGGCAAGGCCTGTCTTCTTATATCGCCGGCCTGTTGTTCGGTGTCGGCCTGATCGTCTCGGGCATGGCCGATCCGGCCAACGTCATCGGCTTCTTCGATGTCTTCGGCACCTGGAACCCGACCTTGGCGCTGGTGATGGCCGGCGGGCTGGCGGTGACCTTCCTGGGCTATCGTTATTGCCTGAAGCGGTCCGGCCCCTTGTGCGCAGCCACCTATCAATTGCCCGGCGGCACCCGGATCGATTCCCGCCTGATCACCGGTTCGGCCATCTTCGGGCTGGGCTGGGGGCTGGCCGGCTATTGCCCGGGTCCGGCCTTCGTGGCGGCGGCGGGCGGCATGGTCGAAGCGGCGGCCTTCGCGTCGGCCATGCTGGGCGGCATGCTGGCCTGGCGCATGGTCGAACTGGCCCGCGACCAGCGGGTCGGGGCGTAGAGCGTGATGCGCGATATGCGCATCACGCCTGCCGCCATTGCGGCGGCGGCCAAGGCTGCCTGAGGCAGCCGCCCGGCGAGGGCCTGATAGGGATGCAGGTTTCCTGCGTCACGATTCAAGCATTTCCGTCAGCCGGGCGACATCGTCGGCGGTGTTGACGTTGAAGAAGGGGTCGATCGGCCGATCGGGCCAATCGACCTGAACCGCGTTCCAGGCGGTGGTCAGGCCATTCAGGCGGCGTTCGCCGTCTTCGGCCACCGCGCGGCGTAACCGGGCCGCCAAGGACACATCCCACCAGCCGCAAGTCGGGTGGCGCCGCCCGCCCGAGGCGGCGACCGCCAGGACCGGGCTTGCCGTCGCCAGCCGGTCCACCAGATCGGCCGGGATCAGCGGATTGTCGCCGGCCACGGTGACCAGATGGGTGAAGCCTTGCGCGTGCGCCCAATCCAGCCCGGCCAGGATGCCGGCCAGCGGCCCGGCGAAACCTTCGATGTCGTCGGCGACCACCGGCAGGCCGAATGCGGCGAAGCGGGCCGGGTCGCCGTTGGCGTTGAGGACCAGGCGGTCCACCTGCGGGCCCAGGCCGGCGATGACGTGCGCCAGCAGGGTTCGGCCGCCGATCTCGATCAGCGGCTTGTCGGTGCCGCCCAGGCGGCGGCCCAAACCTCCGGCCAGGATCAGTCCGGCGATCATGAAGTCCTTTCAGGCAATGCGGTCCGGACGCTACAGTGCAAGACCTGGGTGTGTCTGTGAAGAGGGCTGTCATGAAGGTCGGCGGGCGGAACGTGTTGCTGTGCTCGTGCGAGGCGACCATGCCGGTGGATGCCGCCGCCGTCGCCGCCGCCCTGGGGGGCGAGCCCGGCCCGGTCCATCGCCAACTGTGCCGGTCGGAATTGTCGGTCTTTCGTCAGGCTGTCGCCTGCGGGCCGGTGGTGGTGGCCTGCGGTCAGGAAGCGCCGTTATTTCGGGAACTGGCCCAGGATGTCGAGATGGAGGCGCCGCTGTGCGTCGATATCCGCGACCGCGCCGGCTGGTCGATCCAGGCTGACCAGGCCGCCGCCAAGATGGCTGCCCTGCTGGCCGATTCCATGGGGCCGAAGCCCGAGGGCGACAGCGTGTTGTTGAATTCGGCCGGGCGCATCCTGGTTCTGGGGGGCTGCGACCAGGCGCTTGAAGTGGCCCAGCGTCTGGCGGCCGACCGCGCCGTCCAATTGCTGCTGGCGCCGCTGGCGGCGCAATTGACCCCGCCCGACGAACGGGCCTTCACCCTGTGGCGGGGCAGGGCGGTGGCGGCGGCCGGCGGCCTGGGCAACTGGACCCTGACCGTCGAGGATCTGGCGGCGGCCAAGCCGTCGTCGCGGCGCCATCTGGAATTCGAGCCGGCCCGTTCCGGCGGCTCGCTGCTGCAGGCCGACGTGGTGGTGGACTTAAGCGGCGACAATTCGCTGGTCCGTGCCCGCGACGGCTGGATCATTGCCGATTCGCGTTCGGCCCTGGCGGTCGAGCGGGCCATCCACGCCGCCCACGATCTGCTGGGCGAGTTCGAAAAGCCGCGTTACGTCACCGTCGATGCCGCCCTGTGCGCCCATGCCCGCAACGGCCAGGTCGGCTGCACCCGCTGCCTGGACGTCTGTCCCTGCGGCGCGCTGGTGGCCAAGGGCGATACGGTGGTTGTCGATGCCCATGCGTGCTCGGGCCATGGCGGCTGCGCCAGCGTCTGTCCGACCGGGGCGATCCGTTTCCATCGCGATCCGCTGGATCGGGTGCGCACCCTGTTGTCGGTCTTTCAGGCCGGCGGCGGCACCGATCCGGTGCTGCTGATCCATGGCCCGTCCATGGCGCCGCTGTCGGCCCTGGCCCGCCATGGCGACGGCTTGCCTGCGCGGGTGCTGCCGCTGTCGGTGACGGCCGTCGGTTCGGTCGGCCCCGATCTGATGCTGGCCGCCCTGGCCCTGGGCGCGGCCGAGGTGACGGTGCTGGCCGAACCTGGCGACCATGGGCCGTTGGTCGGCACGGCCGAGTTCGTCAACCGCGCGCTGACGGGGCTGGGTGGCCCGGCCCGCATCCGTGTCATCCAGGGTGCCGATCCCGATCTGTTGGTCTGGCCCGATCATCTTTCGGCACCGTGTCCGCCCGCCGACATCCAGCCCGGGGCCAAGCGGTCGGTGATGCGCCAGGCGCTGGATCATCTGCGTGCGGCGTCGTCAACCATGGTTGACGCGGTGGCGTTGGGGGCGGGCGATCCGTTCGGCACCATCGCGGTGGATATCGGGCGCTGCACGCTGTGCATGGCCTGCGCGGTGGTGTGTCCGTCGAAGGCGATCATCGGCAATCTGCGCGATCTGACCTTGCAGATCCGCGAAAGTGCCTGCACCCAGTGCGGCCTGTGCCGCGTCGCCTGTCCGGAAAAGGCGGTCGGCCTGGTGGCCCGGCTGGATTGGAGCGCGCCCGACCTGGCCTTGTTGAAGCAGGACGAGCCGGCCCTTTGCCTGTCTTGCGGCCGGCCCTTCGCGCCCAAATCCTCGATCGAGCGGATGGTCGAGCGCCTGACCGGCCATTCGATGTTCGATCAGCCGGGCAAGCTGGACCTGATCCGCACCTGCGAGGATTGTCGCGGGAAACGGTGATTCCGGCCGGTTATCGGCCGGAATCTTGCGCCCGGCGAGGGCAAAACATCTATGAACACTTCCTATCGCCGTGCTCGGGTTCCTCGACCTCGGGGACCTTGAAGAACTTCTCGACGGCAGCCCAGGCGGTGGTCACCGCCACGGCGTGGACGTCGAACCGGCCCATCGGCGAATAAAGCGACGACGCCAGATAGGGGCCGACCTCCTCGACCTCGCCGATATTGAAGGTCACCTCGCCGCACGGCATGTCCAGGCGGCGCTTGGTGCCGGTGACGTCGCCCTTCATCTGCGCCTCGTTGGTCGGCAGCAGGATCAGGTTCATGAACCACGGCGTCACCAGGATGCCGGCCACCCAATCCTCCCAGCGGCGAAAGCCCACCGGCTCGACCGCCAAAGCGTGATTGTAAAGACCGATCTCCTTCATCCGCTCGTCGCCGATGGTGGTGAAAACCCGCGCCAGCTGGCCTACGCGGGCGGCGTCATCGGGGTAAAGCGGCTCGAACATCCAGGTCTCCCTACGCTAACGGGTAACCAGTGTAGCGGGTTGCATCCGACGCGCAAAAGGAATACCAACGTCCAAGAACAGCACCTACATTCAAAAAAGCTGATAAATGGAGGAACCATGCCCTACAAGCGGATCACCCTGACGCATTTCCTGCTGCAGGAGCAGCGTCGCCTTGGCCGGTCCGGCGTGTTCACCGCGCTGATGACCGACATCCTGACCGCTTGCAAGATGGTCTCGCACGAGGTCAATCGCGGCGCGCTGGTCGGCAATCACGGCGTCGCCGGCAGCGAGAACGTCCAGGGCGAAGAGCAAAAGAAGCTGGATGTCCTGGCCAACGACATCTTCCTGCACATGAACGCGCTGGGCGGCAACTATGCCGCCATGGCGTCCGAGGAACTGGAAGACGTCCACGCCGTGCACGGCACCGCCGAGGGCCGCTATCTTTTGCTGTTCGATCCGCTGGACGGCTCGTCCAACATCGACGTCAATATCTCGGTCGGCTCGATCTTCTCGATCCTGCGCCTGCCCGAGGGCGCCGACGCCAGCAAGGCCGACGCCTTCCTGCAGCCCGGCGTGCAGCAGGTCTGCGCCGGCTATGCCCTTTACGGCTCGTCGACCATGCTGGTGCTGACCACCGGCTCGGGCGTGCACGGCTTCACGCTGGACCGCGATGTCGGCATGTTCTTCCTGACCCATCCGCACATGACCATCCCGGCCGATACCAAGGAATTCGCCATCAACGCCTCGCGCGCGCGCTTCTGGGAGCCGCCGGTCAAGCGCTATGTCGATGAATGCCTGGCCGGCAAGGAAGGCCCCAGGGGCAAGGATTTCAATATGCGCTGGGTCGCCTCGATGGTGGCCGAGGTGCACCGCATCCTGGTGCGCGGCGGCGTGTTCATGTACCCCAAGGATGTCGAGAACGCCAAGAAGGGCGGCAAGCTGCGCCTGATGTACGAGGCCAACCCGATGGCCTTCATCATCGAGCAGGCCGGCGGCGCCGCCACCACCGGCACCGAGCGCATCATGGAGGTCCAGCCCACCGACCTGCACCAGCGGATCGCGGTGATCCTGGGCTCGAAGAACGAGGTCGAACTGATCGAGAGCTACCACAAGGGCTGATGATTCCCGACCGTGACATGGGGGCGCGTGGGACCAAGGTTCCGCGCGCCCTTTTTCGTGAGAGTGCCTTGAGCTGCGGCGCCCCGGCGAGGGGCAATCATCAAAGCCAGCGCAGGCGGCGCAGCAGCATCCACAGGGCCGGCAGCATGGCGGCGACCACCAGGCACACTTCCCAGAAGGCCACGGGATTGTCGCTGCCGGGGATGCCGCCGACATTGGCACCCAGCAGGCCGGCCACCAGGCTGGGCGGCAACAGCAGGGCGGCCAGGGCGGTGAACCGGTTGGAACTGACCGCGATCCGTTCGGAAATCTGCGCCGACAGATCCTCGTGCAGGATGGTGGCGCGGTCGCGCAGGGCGTCCAGATCCTCGATATGGCGGATCACCTTGTCGTTGACCTCACGCAGGCGCAGCTTGGCCTCGTCCGACAGCCAACAGGCATCGTCGTGCTGGATGCGGTAAAGGGCGTCGCGCTGCGGCCCCAGATAGCGCCTGAGCTTGATGGTCTGGCGCCGCACCGAGGCCAGGCGGGCGCGGGTTTCGGTGCCGTCGACGTTTTCCAGCGAATCCTCTTCCAATTCGCCGACCTGATCCTCGAGTCCGTCCAGCAGCAGCTCCAGATGCTCGACGATGCGTTCGGCGATCTGGGCCAGCAGGCCGCCCGGGCTGCGCGGCCCCTTGCCGGTCAGCAGGGCCAGGCGGATGTTTCTCAGCGCGTTCAGCTGATGGTTCTTGTCGCGCAGCGAGATCAGGCGGTCGGGCTCGGCCCAGATGTGGATCGGTACCATCTCGGTCTCGCCGGTGCTGTCATCGACGTTGACGCCGCGCAATACCACCAGCAGGGAATCATCGACATCCTCGACGCGCGGGCGGGATTCCTCGGCCAGCAGGGCCAGGGCCGCCAGCGGATCGACCCGGCTTTCGCCCTGCAGCCAGGCCGCGGCGGTGGGATCGTCGCGTTCCAGATGGATCCACAAGAAGCCGTCGGTCGGGCGCCAGGCGCGCACGCCCGCCCAGTCAAGATCGCGGCAGCCGCCCTTGCGATCCAGCTGGGCGGCAAATCTCAGTCCCGGCTGCACTCCGGTCTGGATATCGGCGGCGACAGGCATCACCTTCCCCCTTTAGCGCGCGCGTTCGGACCCGATCCTAGCGCTTGACACCCGTCAAGGCCAGTCGGCAAGCCAAATCCGACACTTCAGCCCACGGATCGAACCCAGGAGGAACCTTCATATGGCCACCATACCGCTGCAGGAACCCCGTCTGCGCCGCACCGGCGGGTCGGTGTTCTTCGCCGCCGGCTTTCGTCCGTTCTTCCTGTCGGCCGGCCTGGTGCCGCTGGTGATGCTGCCTTTGTGGCTGGTGGTCTATGCCGGCGGGCTGGATCTGGGCATCGCCACCGCCCCCTCGCTGTGGCACGGCCATGAAATGCTGTACGGCTTCGCCGGTGCCGCCATCGGTGGTTTCCTGCTGACGGCGGTGCCCAACTGGACCAACAGCCACCATGTCGAGGGCCGGCCGCTGATGGTCCTGTTCGCCTTGTGGCTGGCCGGTCGGGTCGGCTTCGCCTTGGCCGGCCTGCTGCCGCCGGCGCTGGTGGCGGTCATCGATCTTGCCTATCTTCCGCTGCTGGGCCTGATGGTCGGTCGTCCGCTGGTGGCCGCCGGCAAGTGGCGCAACATCTCGTTCCTGTTCATCCTGGCCGCGCTGTGGCTGTCGGACCTGGCCATCCATGCCGACATCGTCTTTGGCCTGGGCGACGGATTGGCCGCCCTGTGGCTGGGGATCGGCCTGGTGCTGGTGATGATCGTCGTCGTCGGCGGCCGGATCGTGCCGTCCTTCACCATGAATTGGCTGCGCATGAACGGCCAGCCGGTGGAAATCGAGCCGATCGGCTGGATCGAGAAGGGGGGCGCTGCTGTCTCGGTGCTGGTGGGCATTTTCCTGGCCGCCCTGGCCCCGACCTCGCCGGCCGCCGGCATAGCCTTGCTGGTGGCGGCTTCCATCAACGGATTTCGTCTGTCGCGCTGGCACGGCCACAAGACCCTGACCAACCCGATCCTGTGGGTGCTGCATCTGGGCTATTTGTGGCTGGTGATCGGCCTGGCCTTGCTGGGATTGTCGAGCTTCGTGCCGGCCCTGCCGCCCAGTGCCGCCGTGCATGCCCTGACCGCCGGCGCGGTCGGGACCATGGTGCTGGGCGTGATGAGCCGGGCCGCCCTGGGTCATGCCGGCCGCATGCTGGAAGTTTCCCCGTGGACGGTGGCGGCCTATGTGCTGTTGTCGCTCGGCACCTTGGCGCGGGTGGCCGCCCCCTTGGCCGGCGGCGCCCAGATGGGGCTGACCCATGCCGGCGGCACCTTGTGGACCTTGGCCTGGGGATTGTTTGTCGTGGTCTATTTCCCCATCGTCACCCGGCCGCGCGCCGACGGCCGCCCCGGTTGATGCCGCTTGCGCTGGGCCGCCCCCCGATGAAATAGTGGGGGAACGCCTGCATCGGGGGGGTCATGATCGGTCTTTGGGTGAAGCGAGGCGCCGTGTTGGCGGCGATCGGACTGCTGGGCGCGTGCGCCTCGGTGGTGGGATCGACCGAATCGACGGTGCAGATCCGCACCAATCCCGACAAGGCCCGCTGCGAGCTGAAGGGCATGGACGGCTTTGAAGCCACCATCGAGACCCCGGCCGCCATCACCATCCCCAACCGTGCCTCGCCGGTGGCGGTGATGTGCCTGGCCCCGGGGTTCCGCCAGACCGCGCACACCCTGACCGCCTCGGCCGACGGCTGGATCTGGGGCAATTCCGCCTTCATGGTGGCGACCGGCGGCATCGCCGTGCTAGGCGCGCTGGTCGATGAAAGCCGGGGCGCCGGCAAGGCCTATGCCGAAGAGGTGGATTACACCCTGACGCCCGACCGGCCGCGACCGGTCAAGCTTCGGACCCGCGACGCCCCAGGACGCTGATCATACTTTGGCGCTGATCATCCTTCGCATTCGATGAAGGCGGTGACCTTCCTGACCTTGTCGCCGACATCGGCCGCCGACATGGTGGGGGTGGCCGGCGCCGTCGAAAAGGTCAGGGAATTGTCGGTCAGGAACTTGCGGGCCAGGTCCGCCTTGATGGCGAAATTGACGTTCTGCGGGATGTCGCCGGTGCGCTCGGCAACGCGCGAGGCGTTCAGCTTCGACACCACCACGCCGACCACCGATCCGCTCATGTCGACGACCGGGCCGCCGGAATTGCCCGGCTGGATCGGCGCGGTCAGCTGGTAATGGCGCTTGTCGCCCTTGATGCCGGCCATGGCGCTGATGACGCCGTCGGTGATGTTGGGCTCTCGCGACAGCAGCGCCGACAGCGGAAAGCCCACCACCACCACCTGGTCACCCGAGCGGATCGGCTTGTCCTCGCGGAAGCGGGCGATGTCGGTGGGGCGCAACGACGTCTTCAAGGCGGCCAGATCATTGGCGTCGTCGCGGGCGACCACCACGGCGGCCTCGGCCCGGCCGGTGTCGCCGATGGTGACGCGGATGTTGCGGCAGACCTTGACCACATGGGAATTGGTCAAGACGATGCCGTCGGCATTGACGGCGAAGCCCGAGCCCGACGATATTCTCGGCCGCTCCGGTGCCGCTGGCAGGGCCGTCTGGCCGCCGGCCGCCGCCGATTGCGGGCCAGAAACGGCTTCGCCGCCGCCGTCTCTGCCGGGCTTCCACTGGGCGGCCCGGGCGTTGGCCCGCTGTTCCTGGTCGGGGTTGGTGCTGGCCTTGGCCTTGTCGCGGGCCTCGGCGAAGCGGGCGATGTCCTGGGGCTTGGCCTGGCGCGCCGCCAGGCTCAGGAAGTAATAGCTTTTCTCGATGTCGCGCGGCACGCCGACCCCGTTCAGATAGGCCTGGCCGACATTGAACAGCGACGATCCGTCGCCCTGGTTGCCGGCGCGTTCGAACCACTTGACCGCCTCGGTCTGGTTCTTGGCGGTGCCGTTGCCGTTCCACAAGGCGGCGCCGTACAGGTTCTGGGCGGTCATCAGGCCCTTCTCGGCGGCCTTTTTCAGCCACGGGACCGCCTCGGCGGGGTTCTGGGGCACGCCGCGCCCGAACCAATGGGCGATGCCGATGGTTTCCCAACTGGCGGGAATGCCCAGGTCGGCGGCGCGGCGCAGATAGGTCAGGCCCTTGGCCTCGTCCTTCGGCACGCCGACGCCCTGAAAGTGGATCTGGCCCAGATTGTTGAGCGCGTTGGGCTGGTTCTGGTCGGCGGCGCGCAGGAACATGATCAGGGCGCGGTCGCGGTCGGCGGTGATGCCCCTGCCGGCGAAATAGGCAGTGCCCAAGGCGAACTGGGCCAAGGGATCGTTCTTGTCGGCGGCGATGCTCAGCAGGCGGACCGCCTCGGCCTCGTTGCGGGCGATTCCGATGCCGTTCAGCAGCATATAGCCCAGCCGGGCCTGGGCCTCGACATGGCCGCTTTGCGCCAGGGGCTGCAATTCGCGCAGCGTCACCGGCCAGTCCTGGCGCGAGAAGGCGGCCTTGGCCTCGTCCCAGCCGGCTTCGGCGGGGCCGGCGGCGACGGCCAGGGCCAGCAGGGCGGGGATCAGCAGGCGTTTCATGGATGGGTCCTTCGAACAGCGCAAGGAATGGTGTCGGGCTTGGAACAACTATAATCACCGATGGATGAATGCACAAACGGGCCGATGACGGCTTCTAACGGACCTGGACGGCATGCCAGGTCCGCTCGAGCCGGGTGCGGGCGAAGCCGCGCTTGAACAGGGCGATGCCGGCATGCTTCGTGCCGAAGGCGGGGTCGATCTGCAGGGGCGCCATGTCGAACAGCTTCTGGCCGCGGGCCTTGGCGTCCTGAATGGCGGTCCAGACCAGGGCGTGGCTGAGCGGCCGGCGCTCGCCCGGGGCCGAGACGCTGGAGCTGTAGATGGTGGTGGTGCCGTGGTCGGCGGTCAGCACCGCCGAGATCGGCGTGGCTCCGTCATAGCCGACCCACAGATGGGTCCGCCCGGCGGCCAGGCTGTCGCGGATCGTGTCGATGGTGTCGAACGAAAATCGCCCGATCATCGCCTTGAGATGCAGGTAATCCTCGATCAACGCCCGGTCGTCGGCCGTCCAGGCACGAACGTCCATCAGGCGAAGGCCGCGCTTGGTGTCCTGGCGATGGGTCTCGCGGAAATCGGCGAAAATCGTCTCCTCGGGCCGGGCCAGGTCGATCTGGACATAATCCACCCGGCGCGACCAGGTGCGGTGGCTGTCGATCCATTGCCGTAGCGGCTCGGGCTCCAGGTCCAGGTCGGCGGCGGTCTCGACCATCACCAGATCGGCCCCGGACCAAATGGTCAGATAGCGAAGATGGTTGATGGCAAGCGCCGCCAGTTGGTCGTCGGGTCGCGCGCCCCGGGCCGAAAAGATCACCGGCACGCCGCCGAACTGGACCGAGGCGTTGCCGCGCACCCAGGCATCCAGCCGCATCGCCACCTGGCCGCCCTTGAGGACCAGGAAGGACAGGTCCTCGGCGGCGCCGATCGGGGTGTCCACCGCGTCCAGATCGACGGTGCGGGCCTCGTCGATCCATTGCGGAAACTCGTCCGTTGCGCAGGCGTGGCAATATTCGTCGAAGCGGGCGGGGGCGTTGCGGCGGGTCAGCGTGGTCAGGCCGTCGGCGCTGCTTTCCTCGACCGTTTCAGAGGCGTCGGGTTCGGAATAAAGCCGGCGGGCCACCCTAAGGCGGGGGGCGTCGGGCAATCCCAGCGCCCGCCACCACATGCTTTCCTCGCAATAAAGGTCGCCCAGCACGAAGCGGTCGGTGGTCGCCTGGCGGGCCAGGAACAAGGCCACCAGGGCCGAGCGGGGAAGATTGGCCTGGCCCAGTTGCCCGGCCAGACGCCGCCAGGCCTCGCCGTCGGCGGCGGGCACATCCAGAGCGGCGGCAAGATACGGCCACAGGGTCGGCCCCAGCACCCGTTCCCATTTCGCCATGCTTCCCGGCTGGGCCGACGGCAAAACGCGGGCCAACGCGCGATCGAGGCGTGGCGAGTGGATGGCCGGTGTTGCATTCACGGACACAGAAATCCTGCCCAGAGAGTTCCGTCGGCACTGTCGGACGGGTTCTTCGAAAAGACAAGGGTGGATGAAAGCAAAAGGGCCGGCCGTCTTTTTCGGACGACCGGCCCTTGATTGGCTCCGGAGGAGGGATTCGAACCCCCGACCAGCCGGTTAACAGCCGGCTGCTCTACCGCTGAGCTACTCCGGATCAGGGGGTCGTCGCGGTAGGGACCCACTGAAAACTGTTCTCACGAGCACTGGAGGCCGGGGCCGGAATTGAACCGACGTACGCGGATTTGCAGTCCGCTGCATCACCACTCTGCCACCCGGCCCTCCGTCAGACCGGGCCAGAGGCTTGAAAGCGACCGGTGCCCGACGTGAGGACCGTGCTTATACGCGGGTTGGTCGGACTGGTCAAGCCGATGTTTATGGGCTTTCGACACTTCTTTGGAAAGGGTTTGAGTCGGCCATTTTCCGGCGGTATAAGGCAGGCAGCGCCAGCTTTCAGGGCGGCGCCCCGTCACCAGACATCACGAGGGACCTCATGGATTTCGCCGCCGCCCGCTTCAACATGGTCGAAAGCCAGATTCGCACCAACCGGGTGATCGAGCCCAGGATCGTCCGGGCGCTGGGCGCCGTCCCGCGCGAGATGTTCGTTTCGAAGCCGATGCGCGCCTTCGCCTATGTCGATGAAGACCTGGATGTCGGCGCCGGCCGGGTGGTGATGAAGCCCTTGATCCTGGCCAAATTGCTGGAAGCCGCCGGTATCAAGGATAGCGACGTGGTCTTGAACATCGGCGATTGCACCGGCTACGTCACCGCCGTCCTGGCCCGGCTGGCCCAGACCGTGGTCTCGATCGAGGCCGATCCCGAAATGGTCGCCCGTTCGGGCCAGACCTTGACCTCGTTGGGGGTCGACAACGCCGTGGTGGTGCAGGGTCCCTACGGCGGCGGCTATCCCGCCCAGGCGCCGTTCGACGTGATCTTCCTGTCCGGCGCCATGGCCGAGATTCCCGTCGATCTGCGTCGCCAGCTGGCCGACGGCGGCCGCCTGGTCGGCGTGGTCGATGACGGCAAGGGCGTCGGGCGCGGCACCGTGCTGGTGCGGGTGGGTGACAGTTGGGGTAGTCGCGTGGTCTTCGACGGCACCACCGCCCGCCTGCCGATGCCGGCCGCCAAGCCGGTGTTCCGGTTCTAGGTCAAGGAACTTCCGAAACCGAAACTATCCAGGAAAATGGCGCTTCGCCGTCTTGCGTTTAAGACTTCGTAAATAACCTTGGTGATTAATTGGCCTAGTCGGCCCAGCCCGGTTTCTGCCGAGGCTCCGGCGTATGCGGTCGATTGCGGCGATGTTTCTGATCCGCAACAATTGCTGCGCTGAAGCGTGGACATGGGTGGATCGTTATTGATGGTGCGGGCGGTGGGGGAGAAGGTCCCGTTGTCTCTTTCGTCTGGACGAATTAGGACGGTCTCGAGCCTTGCAGGAAGGTGCGGTATGAAAAAGAGCTTTTGGATGGCCGGTGTCGCGATGGCTGGATTGGTGGCGCTGGGCGCCCCGCCGGCCGCCGCCGAGACCTTGGAAGAGGTCCTGGCGATCGCCTATGCCACCAACCCGACCTTGCTGGCTCGGCGCGCCCAGTTGCGCGCCACCGACGAAGAAGTGCCGCAGGCGCTGTCCAAGTGGCGGCCGACCGTGACCTTCACCGACGAGTACGGGCGCGGCAAGTATGAATCCAATTCCTACACCGGCTCCTCGGCCCAGGGCCGCGAGCAGGGCCGTACCTCGGACGACAAGACGCTGACCGTCACCCAGTACCTGTATCGCGGCGGCAAGACCGTCGCCGGCACCCGCCAGGCCGAGGCCAACGTACTGGCCGGCCGCGCCGACTTGCAGTCCAAGGAACAGACCATCTTGCTGAACGCGGCCACCGCGTACCTGGATGTCGTGCGTGACGAATCGGTCCTGAAGCTCAACATCAACAACGAGCAGGTGCTGCGCCGTCAGCTGGAAGCCGCGCAGGAACGTTTCCGCGTCGGCGAGATCACCCGTACCGACGTCAGCCAGGCCGAGGCCCGCCTGTCGGGCGCCGTCGCCGAGCGCGCCGCCGCTGAGGGCGCGGTGCAGAATTCCCGCGCCAAGTTCATCACCCTGATCGGCCGTTCGCCGGAATCGCCGCAGGCTCCCAAGGCCCCGGCCGCGGTTCCCGCCAGCTTCGACGAGATCAAGGCAACGGCTCTGGCCAAGAACCCGCTGGTGATCTATTCCGACTGGACCGCCCAGTCGGCCAAGGAAGGAATCGACTTGGCGCGCGGCGATCTGCTGCCGTCGGTGACCTTGAACGGCGAACTCAGCCGCAAGCTGTCGACCTCCAGCCAGGGCAGCGAGTTGGAAACCGCCGAAGCGACGGTCAAGCTGTCGGTGCCGCTTTATGAGGGTGGCCAGTATTATTCGGCGCTGCGCGAAAGCAAGCACACCTATGGCCGGCGCAAGATCGAGGCCGACCAGGCCCGTCGCGACGCCCTGGAATCCGCCACCAAGGGCTGGGAAGACCTGCAATCGACCCGGGCCCGCATTTCGTCGATCGAGGCGCAGATCCGCGCCTCCGAGCTGGCCCTGGCCGGTGTCGAGGAAGAAGCCAAGGTCGGTTCGCGCACCGTGCTGGACGTGTTGGACGCCGAACAGGAACTGTTCCTGGCCCGTGTCAACCTGGTCAAGGCACAGCGCGACCAGATGGTTTCTGCCTTCACCTTGAAGTCGGCGCTGGGCGAAATGACCGCCACAGGTTTGGCGCTGAATGTCGAAACATATGATCCGCGCAAGAATTTCGACGACGTTCGTTATCAGTGGATCGGTTCGGGAATCAACGAGAAGTACGAGGATTGACGGCGGGGGCCGCAATCTTCTTAATGATTTGTTCTAGGTCGTGCGGCATGATGTCCTGCATAGGACGCCGGGGGAGCATCGGATAGTCGAGCTATGAGTGACGACAAGGCACAACAGGAACCTTCAATGGAGGATATCCTTGCCTCGATCCGACGCATCCTGTCGGAAGACGAGGTCGAGGATAAGAGCGCCACTCCGGTCGCGGAGCAGCCGCTCGAGCCCGAGCCCGAGCCCGAGCCGGAACCCGCTCCGTTGCCGCAGGACGACATCGACGCGCTGTTCGCCCAGGCGGCTCCGGCGCCCGAGCCCGAGCCCGAGCCGGAACCGGTTTTCGAGCCGGAGCCGGTGTTCGAACCCGAGCCCGAGGAAGAGGAAGATGTCCTCGAGCTGACCGACGACATGGTGCTCGACGATAACGGGCCGGCCTTCGACATCAACGAATTCAAGCCCGATGTCGGCGAGTTCGATTTCGAGTCCGAACCCGAGCCGGAACCCGAGCCGATGCCGGTCCGGCGCATGCCGCCGATGGAATCGCCGGCCGAGCCGCTGATCTCGGATCCGGTGGCCCGTCATTCCACCTCGCTGCTGTCGGACCTGGCCCGCGAAATCGTGCGCCACCGCGGTATCGGGCTGGGCAATGGCGGCATCACCCTGGAAGACATGGTGCGCGAATTGCTGAAGCCGATCCTCAAGGAATGGCTTGATGACAACCTGCCCTACATGATCGAGCGGCTCGTGAAGCAGGAAATCGAGAAGATGGTAAACCGCGCCGAGAATCTATAATCTCCGCCGGCCCGAGATTTCAAACAGGCGGCTCGGGGCTCTCCGGGCCGCCTTTCCTTTCCCACCCTTCGTTCATCGATCAAGCAACAGGAACAGCCCTGGTCATGCTGGACAAGACCTATCGCCCCGGGGATGTCGAATCCCACCATTACGGCCGCTGGGAACAGTCGGGCGCCTTCGCCGCCCGCCCGGATTCCAACAAGGTGCCCTATACCATCATGATGCCGCCGCCGAACGTCACCGGCAGCCTGCACATGGGCCACGCGCTGACCTTCACGCTGCAAGACGTGTTGATCCGCTACAACCGCATGGCCGGGCGCGACGCGCTGTGGCAGCCGGGCACCGACCATGCCGGCATCGCCACCCAGATGGTGGTCGAACGCCAGCTGGAAGCGCAAAAGATCACCCGCCACGATCTGGGCCGCGACAAGTTCATCGAGCGGGTGTGGGAATGGAAGGCCGAATCGGGCGGCACCATCACCCGCCAGCTGCGCCGCCTGGGCGCCTCGCCCGATTGGGCGCGCGAACGCTTCACCATGGATGACGGTCTGTCGGAAGCGGTGCGCAAGGTCTTCGTGACCCTTTACAAGCAGGACCTGATCTATCGCGACAAGCGCCTGGTCAATTGGGACCCCAAGCTGCACACCGCCATTTCCGACCTGGAGGTCGAGCAGCGGGAAGTGAAGGGCCATATGTGGCACTTCCGCTATCCGGTCGAGGGGATGGAAGACACCTTCATCACCGTGGCGACCACCCGGCCCGAGACCATGCTGGGCGACACCGCCGTCGCCGTCCATCCCGAGGACGAGCGTTACACCCATCTGGTCGGCAAGCTGGTGCGCCTGCCCATCGTCGGCCGGCTGATCCCCATCGTCGCCGACGAATATTCCGACCCGACCAAGGGCACCGGCGCGGTCAAGATCACGCCCGCCCACGATTTCAACGATTTCGAGGTCGGCAAGCGCCACGATTTGCCGATGATCAACATCCTGGATCGCGACGCCAAGTTGACCGGCGACGTGCCAGAGCGTTTCCAGGGCCTGGACCGCTATGACGCCCGCAAGCTGGTGGTGGCCGAGATCGAGGAACTGGGCCTGTTGGACAAGATCGACAACCACGTCCACATGGTCCCCTATGGCGACCGGTCCGGCGTGGTGATCGAGCCGTGGCTGACCGACCAATGGTTCGTCGACGCCGCCACCCTGGCCAAGCCGGCGCTGGAAGCGGTCGAGACCGGCAAGACCCGCTTCGTGCCCAAGCATTGGGAAAACACCTATTACGAATGGATGCGCAACATCCAGCCGTGGTGCATTTCGCGCCAGATATGGTGGGGCCATCAGGTTCCGGCCTGGTACGGCCCCGACGGCAAGGTCTTCGTCGAACTGACCGAGGCCGAGGCCCTGGCCGCCGCCGCCGCTCATTACGGCCAGGCCGCCACCCTGACCCGCGACACCGACGTGCTGGATACCTGGTTCAGTTCGGCGCTGTGGCCGTTCTCGACGCTGGGCTGGCCGGAACAGACGCCGGAACTGGCGCGCTATTACACCACCGACGTCCTGGTCACCGGCTTCGACATCATCTTCTTCTGGGTCGCCCGCATGATGATGATGGGCATCCATTTCATGGGTGAGGTGCCGTTCAAGGAAATCTACATCCACGCCCTGGTCCGCGACGAAAAGGGCCAGAAGATGTCGAAATCCAAGGGCAACATCATCGATCCCCTGGACCTGATCGACAAATATGGTTGCGACGCGCTTCGCTTCACCCTGACCGCCCTGGCGGCGCAGGGGCGCGACATCAAGCTGGCGGAAGGCCGGGTCGAGGGCTATCGCAACTTCGCCACCAAGCTGTGGAACGCTGCGCGCTTCTGCCAGATGAACGAATGCGCGCCCGTTGAAGGCTTCGACCCGACCAAGGTGACCGGCACGGTCAGCCGGTGGATCGTCGGCAAGGCGGCCGAGACCGCCGACAAGGTGGCCCAAGCCCTGGCCGGCTATCGTTTCGACGCCGCCGCCAACGCCGCCTACCAGTTCGTCTGGGGCACCTTCTGCGACTGGCACCTGGAATTCGCCAAGCCGATCTTTGGCGGCACCGACGAAGCCGCCAAGGCCGAGACCCGCGCCGCCACCGCCTGGGTGCTGGACGTGATCTTGCACATCCTGCATCCCTTCATGCCCTTCATCACCGAAGAGCTGTGGGCCAAGCTGGGCGGGCGCACCGACCAGCTGATGCTGCGCGATTGGCCCCGCCTGGACGGCGTCGCCAATCCGGCGGCCGAGCAGGAGATGGATTGGGTGGTCCGGGTCATCTCGACCATCCGTGGCGTGCGTTCGGAAATGAACGTGCCGGCCTCGGCCAAGACGGAGCTTTTGACCAGCGGCCTGGACGCGCGGACCCTGGAATGGGGCCGCACCCACCAGGACCTGATCCTGCGCATGGCCCGCCTGGACGTGGTCGAGTGGGAGGCCAGCGCCGCCCGTTCGGTGGCGGTTCTGGCCGAGGGTGCGGTGCAGATGGTGGTCGATGGCGCCACCTTGATCATGCCGCTGGCCGGCATCATCGACATCGATAAGGAACGGGCCCGCCTGGAAAAGGAACTGGTCCGGGTCGAGGCGGAAGTGGTCAAGGTCGATCGCAAGCTGGGCAATCCCGACTTCGTCGCCAAGGCCGCCCCCGAGGTGGTCGAGGAAAACCGCGAGCGCCGCGAGGAATGGCTGGCCGCCAAGGCCAAGCTGCAAGAAGCGATCGCCTGCCTGTCGGGGGCGTGAGGGCAGGGGGGGCGGTCTTGCCCCTCGACACCAAGATGCCTACAATGTATTCGGTCGTATTCCATGGGACGTGCCGCCATGCGTAGAGATGTCACCATCACCGCGCGAATTGAGACCGATTTGTCAGACCGCTTGAACCGGCTTGCCGTGATGCAAGGCCGCAGCAAGTCGTGGGTGGTGGGCGCGGCCATCAAATCCTATCTTGATGCCGAACTGGCCTTCGTCGAGGCGGTCGAGGATGGACTTGCCGACCTGCGTCAGGGCCGTACCGTACCCCACGACGAGGTTGTTACCCGCTTCCGGTCCCGTTTCGGGAGTGGTGCTTGATCGTCCGCTGGACGAGACGGGCTGAATCCGATCTGTTCGCCCAATGTGACCGGATTGCTCGGGACGATCCCAGACTTGCCGCCCGGATTGGCTTCGAGATTTTTACAATCGTCGATAGTTTGGGCGATTTTCCCTATCGTGGCCGTTCTGGACGCGTGGGCGGCACCCGCGAATTGGTTTTGTCCAGATCGCCCTGGGTTGCGGTTTATACGATCAGCGATGACGCGGTGATCATTCTGCGCCTATTGCATGGCGCTCAGGCCTATCCAGCCCCCGATCAGTGACACCTGTTGAATATGGGATCAATCGTGGTGCCACAGGCCCGACAGCTTGTGGAAGCCGTGGCGGTGCACGGTATGGAACTCTTTGCCGTTCCATCCGCGCACCTCGACGGTGATTGCGGGCATGCCGACCCGGATCAGGGCATAGCCGTTGGCATCCTCGCGCAGCCGGGTCGAGCAGGCGGTCGAGGCCTGCACCAGCACACACGAGTGGTGATGGCCGGCATGGATCAGCTCGATATGGGCATGGTGGACATGGCCGGCCAGCACCAGGTCGATACCGCGCTCGGCCAGGCTGGCGAAGGGGTGGCCGGCCTTGGCGGTCGAGGGCGGATGGTGCAGGAAGGCGATGCGGCAATGGCTGGCCGGCGTCTCGGCCAGCACCTGATCGACATGGTCCAGATGATGGTCGCGCAACTTGCCGCTTTTCCAGCGCAGATGACGGGTGCTGTCCAGCCCGACCACCACCAGGCGCTCGTCGGTCCAGACCGGGCTTTCGTCATGATCGGGAAGGTGGCGGGCGAACTTGGCGCGCGGCGCGAACAGGCGGGCCAGCGGGCGATAAAGCGGGGCCAGATCGTGGTTGCCCGGCACCACCAAGGACGGCGCAGGCAAGCTTTCCAGAAAGGCGCGGGCCTGGGCGAACTGGGCGGTGCGGGCCCGCTGGGTCAAGTCGCCCGACACGATGACCAGATCGGGCCGGTGCTGTTTCAGGTCGTGACGCAGGGCGGCGACGACCTGATCGTCGGTGCGGCCGAAATGCAGGTCGGACAGATGGGCGATCAGTCTCATGGAACGGCCTTGGGCGGGGCAGGGGGCGGCACCAGCATGCGCAAGGCCTTGGGATTGACGCGAAACACCAAGGGCGAGGCCAGCACCGTGACCTCACCGTCCAGGGACAGCATGACCCGGCGCTTGCGCCCGGTCACCCGGACCTCGTGGGCGCTGAAGGTTTCCAGCAGGCTGCCGACCCGCCAGCGGCCGATCAGGGCGTTGAAGGCCAGCCACAGCAACGACAGGCGCGAATTGCACTTGGCGATGTGGACCACCAACTCGCCCTGGTCCAGCGTCTGGCGTTTCAGCGGCAAAGGCTCTTCGCGCCAGGCATTGTTGGAAATGACCAGAAGCGGCGTCGATACCGTGGTGGTGTTGTCGCCGATGGCCAGCGTCACCGTCACCATCGGATAGCGGCGAAAGGCCCGAAGCGCCGCCAGGGCGAAGGCCGGCCACTTGGTCAATCCCTCGCGCTGCAGGCGGTCGCGGCGGCGCACCACCCGCGGATGCATGCCCAACGACGCCCAGATGGCGAAGGGCAGGCCGTTGACCTCGCCCAAATCGATCTCGGCCTCGTGGGCGCCGGCCAGCACCCGGGCCGCCTCGACCGGGTCCAGCGGCAGGCCGATGTCGCGGGCCAACAGGTTCAAGGTCCCCAGTGGCAACAGGCCCAGCGGCTTGGTGCGGCCGATGCCGGCCAGCACGGCGGTCAGGATGGTGCCGTCGCCGCCGCCGGCGATCACCGCGTCGATGTCGGACCGGGTCGCCAGCGCCGACAGCCGGGCGGCCAGGTCGCGTCGGCCGCAGACCTCGACCTCGACCGCGTGACCGGCGGCCTGGAACTGGTCGGCGATCGCCTCGACCGTCTGTTCCAACGGAAGGCGGCGGAAGGTGCCGGCGGCACGGTTGATGACCAGGGCAAGGCGCATGGGGAAATCCAGCCCGGCTTGAGCGCCGCTGTCAATTGCTGAAAAGGCGGGCGTTGAAAAAGGGGGGCGGGCGACGCATTCTCGTGCTCAAGCAAGCAGCGACCCAGGAGACCAGAAAATGGCGCATCCCTACGACACCCACCTGGACAAGAACCCGGCTAATTTCGTGGCGCTGACGCCGCTGCATTTCCTCGAGCGGGCCGCCAGCGTTTACCCGGCGCGGGTGGCGGTGATCCATGGCGAGTTGCGCTTCACCTGGGCCGAAATCTATGCCCGCGCGCGACGCCTGGGCTCGGCGCTGGCCAAGCGGGGCATCGGGGTGGGCGACACCGTGGCGGTGATGGCCCCCAACGTGCCGGCGATCTTCGAGGCCCATTTCGGCGTGCCGATGATCGGCGCGGTGCTGAACGCCTTGAACATCCGCCTGGATGCCGAGGCCCTGGCCTTCATCCTTGACCATGGCGAGGCCCGTGTGCTGATCACCGACCGCGAATTCTCGGGCGTGATCAAGAAGGCGCTGACCATGACGGCGCGCAAGGACATCCTGGTCATCGACATCGACGACCCGGCCTATAGCGGCGGCGAGCTGTTGGGCGAGATGACCTACGAGGCGTTCCTGGAAACCGGCGATTCCGATTTCGCCTGGCGCTGGCCCGCAGACGAATGGGAAGCCATCGCGCTCAATTACACCTCGGGCACCACCGGCAATCCCAAGGGCGTGGTCTACCACCATCGCGGCGCTTACTTGAACGCCATCGGCAATGCCATGACCTGGGGCATGAGCGGCCATCCGGTCTATCTGTGGACCCTGCCGATGTTCCATTGCAACGGCTGGTGCTTCCCGTGGACGGTGACCGCCCTGGCCGGCACCCATGTCTGCCTGCGCCGGGTCGATGCCGCCCACATGTTCGCCGCCATCGAGGCCCACAAGGTCACCCATCTGTGCGGTGCGCCCATCGTCATGGGGCTGTTGATCAACGCCTCGGACGCCGACCGCCGACCGCTGCCCCATCAGGTCGAGTTCATGACCGCCGCTGCGCCGCCGCCGGCCGCCGTGATCGGCCGGCTGGAAAGCCAGGGCTTCAAGATCACCCACGTCTACGGCCTGACCGAGGTCTATGGACCGGCCTCGGTCTGTTCGTGGCACGAGGAATGGGACGAACTGCCGCTGGACGAACGGGCCCGGCTGAAAGCCCGCCAGGGCGTGCGCTATGTGATGGAGGAAGGCCTGATGGTCGCCGATCCCACCACGCTGGAACCATGCCCGAAGGACGGCGTCACCATGGGCGAGGTGTTCTTCCGCGGCAACGTGGTGATGAAGGGCTATCTGAAGAATCCCAAGGCCACCGACGAGGCCTTCGCCGGCGGCTGGTTCCACACCGGCGATCTGGGGGTGTGGCACGCCGACGGCTATCTGGAACTGAAGGACCGGTCCAAGGACATCATCATCTCGGGCGGCGAGAACATCTCGACCATCGAGGTCGAGGGCGTGCTGTACCAGCACCCCGACGTGGTCGAGGCCGCCGTGGTGGCCCGGCCCGACGAGAAGTGGGGCGAGACGCCCTGCGCCTTCGTGATGCTGAAGGACGGGGCCAGCGTGTCCGAAAAGGACATCATCGACTTCACCCGCCAGAAGCTGGCCCATTTCAAATGCCCGCGTACGGTGGTCTTCGGTCCCTTGCCCAAGACCTCGACCGGCAAGATCCAGAAGTTCATCCTGCGCGAGACCGCGAAGGGGCTGGGCTGACCACCGGGGCCCGTGAGCGTTTGACCTGTCCAACCGGCCTCTGTTAGCATCTGCTCAGTTGGGGCAGGGGGGGCGCCTTGAACGAGGTCGACCAGGGGCTTTATCGTGGGGTCGCCGAACGCTTGATCTGTCTTCATGACGAGATCAAGACCGACGGGACGTTGGTGGCGCTGAACCGCGTCGCCATCGCCCTTTACGATGCCAAGACAGATCTGCTCAAGACCTTCATCCATTCGTCCGACGGCGACAGCCCGCTGGTCAACCACACCAGCCGGCTGGCCGACGTGCCCAGCCTGCAGCAACTGGCCGGGACCGGGGCGCGGCGGATCATCCACGATCTGACCGAGGCGGCCGAGCGCGGTCAGGACCATGCCCGCCGCCTGATCGCCGCCGGCTATCGTTCCAGCTACACCATGCCGATCCAGCATCGCGGCATCCTGTACGGCTTCGTGTTCTTCAATTCGTTCCAGGCCGGATATTTCGCCCCGTCGGTGGTGCAGCGACTGCGGCCCTATGCCGAACTGATCGCGCTGTCGATCATGCGCGATCTCGACACCCTTCGGATGATGCAGGCGGCGGTCAAGACCATCCGCTCGGTCAGCTCGGCCCGCGACGAGGAAACCGGGGCGCATCTGGCCCGCATGGCCCGCTATGCCCAGGTGGTGGCACAGCGCCTTGCTGGCCCCAACGGGCTGACCGACGAATATGTGGAATATCTGTTCCAGTTCTGCCCGCTGCACGATGTCGGCAAGATCGCCGTGGCCGACGCGATCCTGCTCAAGCCCGGCCGGCTGACCGCCGACGAATTCACCGCCATGAAGGCCCATGTGGCCAAGGGCGTGGAAATCGTCGACGGCATGATCAACGATTTCGAGTTGCGCTCGCTTCCTCATTTCCAAGTCTTGCGCAACATTGTCGCTTACCATCACGAAGCCTTGGATGGATCGGGTTATCCCTATGGTTTATCTGGGGTGGACATTCCAATCGAGGCACGCATCGCCGCCGTCGCCGACGTCTTCGACGCCCTGACCTCGACCCGGCCATACAAGGAGGCCTGGGACGTAGACCGGGCTCTGGGCCTGCTGCGAGACATGTCCGGCATCAAGTTCGCCCCTGATTGCGTTGCCGCCTTATGTGAAAGCGAAGCCGAGATCCGTGAAATCCAGGCGAAGTTCACCGAAACTGTTTTTGATTGACGGTTGCGTTACAACCTGTTTTTGACGCTGACGCAGAAATTAACGTATAGTCCGCTCCAAGCAATATTGGATCGCGACACGCATCATGGGGATCACGTCCGCTTCAGACTCGACGAAGGTGGCATATCGGCCGATCCAACAGGGTCTGGCCGAACGGCTGATGTGCCTGCATGACGAGATGAAGCGCGATTTCGACGGTGTCAACCGCATCGCCGTCGCCATCTACGAACAAAAGACCGACATCTTGCGGTCGTTCGTCCATTCCTCGGAAAGCGACAATCCGTTCGACCACACCGTCGCTCGGCTGGCCGACCTGAAATCGCTGGCGGAACTGGCCCGCACCGGGGCCAGGCGGGTGATCAACGATCTGACCGACCATGTCAGTTCGGCGCCGGCCCATCGCCGCCGGCTGACCGGGGCGGGCTATCTGTCCAGCTACACCGTGCCGATCTTCCACAAGGGCGTGTTCTACGGTTTCGTGTTCTTCAATTCGTTCCGCAAGGGCTATTTCACCGGTCCGGTGGTGCGCGGCCTGAAGGCCATCGCCGAGGTGGTGTCGCTGCAGACCATCATGGAACTGGACGCGATCCGCATGATCCAGGCGGCGGTCAAGACGGTGCGCCAGATCAGCCGCGTCAGGGACGAGGAAACCGGCACCCACCTCGAGCGGATGTCGCGCTATACCCGGCTGATCGCGCTTCGGCTGGCGCCGCGCAAGGGCATGAGCGACGAATGGGTCGAGTTCCTGTTCCAGTTCTCGCCCTTGCACGATGTCGGCAAGATCGCCGTGCCCGACCAGATCCTGTTCAAGCCCGGCCGGCTGACCACCGAAGAATTCGAGATCATGAAAAGCCATGTCGGGCGCGGCAACGAGATCGTCCAGGTGATGGCCGAGACCTTCCGCCTGACCCAGGCGCCCTATCTGCGGGTGCTGCGCAACGTGGTGGCTCATCACCATGAAGCGGTGGACGGGTCGGGCTATCCGGCCGGCCTGGCCGGCGACGAGGTGTCGCTGGAAGGCCGCATCGTCGCCGTCGCCGACGTGTTCGACGCCCTGACCAGCACGCGCCCCTACAAGAAGCCGTGGAGCGTTGAAGACGCTCTGGGCTTCCTGACCGAGCAATCGGGCAAGAAGTTCGATCCGGAAGCGGTCGAGGTGCTGAAGCAAAGCCGATCGGCCATCGCCGACATCCAGCGCCAGTTCGCCGAAGCCCCGTTGGATTAAGACCATGCGGCGGTTGATGATCCTGGTGGCCTGCTTGATGTCTTCCGCGGCCGGGGCCTCGCCGGCCGATCGGTGGGCGGCGATCGGCCAGCCCTCGGCCGACGACCATCCGCGCGCCATCGGGGGCGCAGCGGCCGGCTGCATCGCAGGCGCGGTGGCGCTGCCGCCCGACGGAACCGGCTATCAGGTGCTGCGGCTCGAACGCAATCGCAACTGGTCCCATCCCCGCACCATCGCCTTCATCCAGGATCTGGGCCGCAAGGCGGCCGCCGACGGGGCGGGGCCGTTGTTGATCGGCGATCTGTCGCAGCCGCGCGGCGGCCCGATGGCCTATGGCCACGGCAGCCACCAGAACGGGATCGATGTCGATATCTGGTTCCGGTTGCCCGGGCGGGCCTTGATGCCCGACGAGCGGTCGCGGCCGGTGCCGATGTCGATGGTCAAGGGTAAGGCGGTCGATGCCAAGACCTGGACCCCACGGCACCTGAAATTGCTGGAACGCGCCGCCGGCCCGCCCGAGGTCGATCGCATCTTCGTCAACCCGGCCATCAAGGCCGCCGCCTGCCGCTCGGCCAAGGGCGACCGCGCCTGGCTGGCCAAGCTGCGGCCGTGGTGGGGCCATGACGAGCATTTCCACGTCCGCCTGTCCTGTCCGCCCGGCGATGGCGAGTGCGCCCCCCAGGCATCGGTTCCCGACGGCGACGGTTGTGGGGCGGAACTGCAATCCTGGTTGGCGCGTCCGACCATCCTGCCCGAGCTGGGCCGCGACAAGCCCAACACCCGCCGGCCGGTCCTGCCCGAGGCCTGCACCGCCATCCTGGACCGCCCAGCGCGGATTCCGGCGGCGGCACGCTGATTTCCGCCCCCCGATAACCCACGTCAGGCTTGCCAAGCCGGCCGAGAGGGAGTACAAGCCGCCGATCAATCCGCACGCGGGTCCGCGGCGGCGTGCTAGTCGCGTCGTCGCTCCGGTGTCGGGGCTCGTCCCCGGCGACACCCGCGGAGGCTTAACCGGAGAATGGAAGGAATTTTCTCCAATGGCTCTGCCCACTTTCACCATGCGTCAACTCGTCGAAGCCGGCGTGCATTTCGGTCACAACACCCGCCGCTGGAACCCGAAGATGGCGCCGTACCTGTTCGGCATCCGCAACGGTATCCACATCATCGACCTGCAGCAGTCGGTCCCGATGCTGCATGCGGCGATGACCGCGGTGCGTAACGTCGTCGCCGGTGGCGGCCGCGTCCTGTTCGTCGGCACCAAGCGCGCAGCCTCGGACATCGTCGCCGAATCGGCCAAGAAGTGCGGCCAGTACTACGTCAACCATCGTTGGCTGGGCGGCATGCTGACCAACTGGAAGACCATCTCGCACTCGATCAAGCGCCTGCGCGAGCTCGACGAGCAGCTGGCCTCGGGCGCCCTGTCGGCGCTGACCAAGAAGGAACAGCTGGTCCTGTCGCGCGAGAAGGAAAAGCTCGACCGCGCCCTGGGCGGCATCAAGGACATGGGCGGCCTGCCCGACATCCTGTTCATCATCGATACCAACAAGGAATCGCTGGCGGTTCAGGAAGCCAACAAGCTGGGCATCCCGGTGGTGGCCATCCTGGATTCGAACTCGGATCCGGCCGGCATCACCTTCCCGGTTCCCGGCAATGACGACGCCATCCGCGCCATCCAGTCCTATTGTGATCTGGTTGCCGGCGCCGTGCTGGACGGCATCCAGGCCGAAATCGGCCGCGCCGGCGGCGACATCGGCGCCCAGGCCGAGGCCCCGGTCGAGGTGATCGCCGCCGAAGCCGAGCCCGAGGTTGTCGCTCAGGCCGAATAAGGCGTTGATTGACGATAGACGGCGGCGACCTGCGTCGCCGCCGTTTTCGTAAGAAAATCAAGCTATTGAACGCAATATCTTAGACTGCACACGAAGAGGAAAGCTGACATGGCCGAGATTACCGCTGCGCTTGTCAAGGAGCTGCGCGAGAAGAGTGGCGCCGGCATGATGGACTGCAAGAAGGCGCTGGGCGAGACCGCCGGCGACGTCGAAGCGGCCATCGACTGGCTGCGCAAGAAGGGTCTGGCCGCCGCCGCCAAGAAGGCCGGCCGCGTCGCCGCCGAGGGTCTGGTCGCCGTTGCCGCCTCGGGCACCAAGGGCGTCGCCGTCGAAGTGAACGCCGAGACCGATTTCGTCGGCCGCAACGACCAGTTCCAGGGCTTCGTCAAGGCCGTCGCCCAGGTCGCCCTGGATGCCGGTTCGGACGTCGAGGCCATCAAGGCCGCCGCCTGCCCGGGCGCCGACAAGTCGGTCGCCGACCAGCTGACCGCCCTGATCGCCACCATCGGCGAGAACATGAACCTGCGCCGCGCCGTTCGCCTGGAAGTGTCGGCTGGATTGGTCGCCACCTACATGCACTCGGCCACCGCGCCGGGTCTGGGCAAGATCGGCGTGCTGGTCGCGCTGGAATCGACCGGTGACAAGGCCAAGCTGGAAGCGCTGGGCAAGCAGATCGCCATGCATGTCGCCGCAGCCAACCCGCTGTTCCTGGATGTCAGCTCGGTTGACACCACCGCCCTCGACCGCGAGCGCGACGTGCTGACCGAACAGGCCAAGGCCTCGGGCAAGCCGGCCGCCGTCATCGAGAAGATGGTCGAAGGCCGCGTGCGCAAGTACTACGAGGAAGTCTGCCTGCTCGAGCAGGTGTTCGTCATCGACCAGGAGACCAAGATCTCGAAGGTCGTCGAGAACGCCGCCAAGGATGTCGGCGCGCCCGTCAAGCTGACCGGCTTCGCCCGCTTCGCCCTGGGCGAGGGCATCGAGAAGGAAGAGAAGGACTTCGCCGCCGAAGTCGCCGCCCAACTGGGCGGCTGAGGCGCGAAACCGAAAGGCCGCCGGATCCTTGGTCCGGCGGCCGTTTCTTTATCCTTTGGTGACGAAGGACGAGACAGATTGCCGGAATGGTGTATGATCGCGCCGTCCCGGCCGTCACCGGGTCCCATCCAGTTTTCGAGGGTATCATGGCCGCCGCCGCCAAGTTCCGCCGCGTTCTCTTGAAGATCTCGGGCGAGGGTCTTATGGGCTCGCGCAATTACGGTCTGGATCCCGAGACCGTCGAACGCATCGCCAGCGAAGTGCAATCCGTCCGCGACCTGGGCGTCGAGGTGTGCTGCGTGGTCGGTGGCGGCAATATCTTTCGCGGCCTGTCGGGTGCCGCCAAGGGCATGGACCGCGCCGCCGCCGACAATATCGGCATGCTGGCCACCGTCATGAACGCCCTGTCCCTGCAGAACGCGCTGGAAAATCGCGGCGTGTTCACCCGGGTCCAGTCGGCCATTCCGATGCCGTCGGTATGTGAATCCTTCATCCGCCGCCGGGCCATCCGCCACCTGGAAAAGGGCCGGGTGGTGATTTTCGCCGCCGGTACCGGCAACCCGTTCTTCACCACCGACACGGCGGCCGCGCTGCGCGCCGTCGAGATGGGCTGCGACGCATTGTTGAAGGCCAGTCAGGTCGACGGCGTCTATTCGGCCGATCCCAAGAAGGTCAAGGACGCGGTGCGGTACGACTATCTGACCTTCCACGAGGTCCTGGCCCGCGATCTGGCGGTGATGGATGCCTCAGCCATCTCGCTGTGCCGCGAGAACAATGTGCCGATCGTGGTTTTCGACATGCATAACGATGGTGCCTTTGCCCAGGTGGTGACCGGGCAGGGGCGCTTCACCATCATCAAGGAAGGGGGTTGAATCGTGTCCACGCCCACCAATTGGAACGATCTCAAGAAAGACGTGAGCCACCGCATGGATAGCGCGGTGGACGTGCTGAAGAAGGAATTCGCCGGTCTGCGCACCGGCCGCGCCGCCGCGTCGCTGCTGGAGCCGGTGGTGGTCGAGGCCTATGGCCAGACCATGCCGATCACCCAGTGCGGCACCATCGGCGTGCCGGAGCCCCGCATGCTGACCGTGCAGGTGTGGGACAAGGGCCTGGTCAAGGCGGTCGAGAAGTCGATCCGCGACGCCGGCCTGGGCCTGAACCCGCAGACCGACGGCCAAGTGGTCCGCGTGCCGATCCCCGCCCTGAACGAGGAGCGCCGCAAGGAGCTGCAGAAGGTCGCCGGCAAGTATGCCGAGCAGGCCCGCATCGCCGTGCGCAACGTCCGCCGCGACGGCCTGGACATCCTGAAGAAGATGGAAAAGGCCGGTCACGTCTCGGAAGACGAGACCAAGAAGCACGAGAAGGACATCCAGTCCATCACCGACGAGACGATCAAGAAGATCGACGAGGCGCTAAGCCACAAGGAAAAGGAAATCATCCAGGTCTGACCCCGATGGAAGCCGCCGCCAAGCCCGATCAAGGTCTGCCCGCACCGGTGCACGTCGCCATCATCATGGATGGCAACGGCCGCTGGGCCAAGGCGCGCGGCTTGCCGCGCACCGCCGGCCACAAGAAGGGGGCGGAATCGGTGCGCCGCGCCGTCGAGACCGCCCGCGAGCTGGGCGTGTCGTACCTGACCCTTTACGCCTTCTCGTCCGAGAACTGGAAGCGCCCCGTGGGCGAGGTCACCGACCTGATGGGCCTGTTGCGCCTTTACTTACGCAACGAGGTCAACAGCCTGCACAAGAACGGCATTCGCCTGCGCATCATCGGCGACCGTTCCAAGCTGTCGGCCGACATCGTCACGCTGATCGAGGAATCCGAGGCCAAGACCCGGGACAACAATGCCCTGACCCTGGTGCTGGCGCTGTCCTATGGCGGCCGCCAGGAAATCGTCGAGGCGGCGCGGGCCGTCGCCCGCCAGGTGGCCGAAGGCCGTATCTCGGTCGATGCCATCGACGAGACAACGCTGGCCGGCAACCTGTTCACCGCCGACATCCCCGATCCCGATCTGGTGATCCGCACCTCGGGCGAGCAGCGCATCTCGAATTTCCTGCTGTGGCAGTGCGCCTATTCCGAACTGGTGTTCCTGGACGTGCTGTGGCCCGATTTCAGCCGTTCCGACTTCGAGGCGGCGATCCGCGACTATCACGGTCGCGACCGCCGCTTTGGCGCGGCCAACGGCTGACGCCCCCGTGCTGGCCACTCGCATCGTCTCGGCTCTGGTCATGGCTCCCGCCGCATTGCTGGCGGCGTGGTGGGGCGGTTATGTCTTCGCCGTGCTGGCTGCCGTGGCGGCGGCGGTGATGGCGTGGGAATGGCACAAGATGGTTGCCGGCCGCTTCGGGGCTGCCGGGATGATTTCCGCCGTCGCGGGCGCGGCCGCCGCGCTGGGGGCGGTCGAAGTCCCCCATCTGTCGGTGCTGGCGGTGGTGGCGGCTTGCCTGGCCGGCACCGCCCTGTCGCCGATCCATGCCGAACGCGGCCGCCTGTGGGTTGGCCTGGGCGCCCTTTATACCGGCCTGCCGGCGGTGGCCCTGGTGTGGCTGCGCCAGGATGGCGAGCTGGGCCTGTTGACCTTGTTGTGGCTTTTGTTGCTGGTGTGGGCCACCGATACCGGGGCTTACGGCGCCGGCCGCGGCCTGGGCGGCCCGTTGCTGATGCCGCGCGTCAGCCCCAAGAAGACCTGGGCCGGCCTGATCGGCGGCGTGATTTGCGCCGCGCTGGTGGGCGCCGGCATCGGCTTGTGGCTGCATGGGCAGCTATCCTTCGGTCTGGTCGCGGCCAGCGGCTTGCTGGCGGTGGTGGCGCAAGCCGGCGATTTGATGGAAAGCTGGGTCAAGCGCCGCTGTGGCGTCAAGGATTCCAGCACCATCATTCCCGGCCATGGCGGCGTGCTGGATCGTCTTGACGGCCTGCTGGCCGCCGCTCTGGCGGTGGCCTTCGCCGCCTGGGTGTCGGGCCAGCCGGTCCTGGCTTGGCACGGCTAGGGGGGGCGATGAGCGATCAGCGCCGTTCCGTCACCATTCTGGGCTCGACCGGATCGATCGGCCGCAACACCGTCGAACTGGTGGAAGCCGACCCCGCGACCTATCGGGTCGAGGCACTGGTGGCCAACGGCAGCGTCGATCTGCTGGCCGACCAGGCCAAGCGGCTGAAGGCCCGCGTCGCGGTGGTGGCCGACGAGACCCGTCTGGCCGAACTGCGCGACCGCCTGAAGGGCAGCGGCATCGAGGCGGCCGGTGGTGCGACGGCGGTAATCGAGGCGGCGGCGCGGCCGGCCCAGTGGGTGATGGCCGCCATCGTCGGCGCTGCCGGCCTGGCGCCGACCCTGGAAGCGGTGCGGCGTGGCGCGGTGATCGGTTTGGCCAACAAGGAATGCATGGTTTCGGCCGGGCAGCTGATGATGGCCGAGGTCGAGCGCTGCGGCGCCACCCTGTTGCCGGTGGATTCCGAGCATTCGGCCATCTTCCAGGTGTTCGAGACCGACCAGCGCGACCAGATCGAGAAGATCGTGCTGACCGCCTCGGGCGGGCCGTTCCGTTCGCGCAGCCTGGCCGAGATGGAAGCGGTGACGCCCGAACAGGCGGTGGCCCATCCCAACTGGTCGATGGGGGCCAAGATCAGCGTCGATTCGGCTTCGATGATGAACAAGGGCCTGGAACTGATCGAGGCCCACCACCTGTTCGCCATGCCGGAAAGTCAGATCGACATCGTCGTGCATCCGCAATCGGTGATCCATTCTCTGGTGGCTTACCGCGACGGCTCGGTGCTGGCGCAGTTGGGCAGCCCGGACATGCGCACCCCCATCGCCTATGCCCTGGGCTGGCCCCGGCGGATTCCTGCGCCGTCGCCCCGCCTGGACCTGGCTGCGATCGGCCAGCTTACCTTCGAATCACCCGACTCGGTGCGCTTTCCCGCCCTGGCCTTGGCGCGGCGCGCCTTGCAAAGCGGCGGCGCCGCACCTACTGTTTTGAACGCCGCCAACGAGATCGCCGTCCAGGCCTTCCTGACCGGCGCACTTTCGTTCCTGGGCATCGCCCGCCTGGTCGAGGACGCGCTGAATGCCATGGGGCCGCTGCCCCTGGACAGCCTGGACGACGTGATGGCAGCCGATGGGTGGGGACGCGCCCATGCCGCCGCCGCGTTGCGGGCCGGCCGGATTCGCTGAATGCCACCGCCGCCCGACGGGCGGCCTGATCTTGACCTGAACGGATCGTCATGGATTTCTTCTGGAACTATATCGTCGTCTTCCTGCTCATCCTGACCGTCGTGGTGTTCGTCCATGAGCTGGGCCATTACCTGGTCGCCCGCTGGAACGGCGTGAAGGTCGAGGTCTTTTCCATCGGCTTCGGGCCCGAGATCTGGGGCTTCAACGACAAGTCCGGCACCCGCTGGCGCTTCAGCCTGCTGCCCTTGGGCGGCTATGTGAAGATGTTCGGCGACGCCGACGAGGCCTCGGCCACCGCCGCCGACATTCCCATGACCGATGCCGAGAAGGAACAGAGCTTCCGCTATAAGAGGGTGGGCCAGCGCGCCGCCATCGTCTTTGCCGGCCCGGCGGCCAATTTCGTGTTCGCCATCGTCGGCCTGGCCTTGATGTTCATGGTCCTGGGCCAGCCGGTCACCGAGCCGGTGATCGGCCAGGTCCATCCCGACACCGCCGCCGCCGCCGCCGGCCTGAAGGTGGGCGACCGCATCCTGGTGGTCAACGGCAAGGCGGTCGATCGCTTCCAGGAAATCCAGCGCATCGTCCGCCTGGATATCGACCGCCCGCTGGAAATGGACATCGACCGCGACGGCGCCATGATCTCCATCGTCGCCCAGCCGCGCGTGGTCGAGCGCAAGGGGCTGTTCGGCGACATGGAAAAGGTGCCGGTGCTGGGCATCTCGGCCGACACGCAGCGCACCAGTATCGTCCATTACGGCCCGGCCTCGGCCCTGTGGCAGGCGATCAAGGAAACCGGGCAGATGGTGTCGTCGACTTTCGTCGGCATCGGCCAGATGATTTCCGGCACCCGCGACAGCGACGAACTGGGCGGGCCGATCCGCATCGCCAAGGGCGCGGGCGAGGCGGCCCAGGTGGGATTCGCCAGCGTGGTTTTCTACACCATTCTGCTTTCCCTTAACCTGGGCTTAATTAATCTGTTCCCCATTCCCGTTCTGGATGGTGGTCATCTGGTGTTCTATGCCGCCGAGGCCATCTTTGGTAGGCCGCTGGGCGAAAAGGCACAAGAATATGGTTTCCGAATCGGGCTGTTTCTGGTATTGGCCTTGATGGTATTTGCTACCCGTAACGACATCGTTTCTCTTCCAGTGTGGGACGCGGTCAAGCGGTTGCTATAAACAGACCAAGATCGTCGTCTTTTCCGGGCGGCTTTCTTCAGGGGGGCCTTAAATGGGTTTGGTGCGAAAGACCGCGCTGGCGTTGGGGCTGATCGCCGCCGTTGCGCCGGCCATGGCGCAAGAATCTGGCCGGGTCCGGCAGATCGTGGTGCAGGGCACCCAGCGTGTCGAGGTCGAGACCGTCAAATCCTACATGGCCATCGCCGAGGGCGATCCCTACAATTCCGACCGCATCGACCGGTCGTTGAAGGCCTTGTTCAACACCGGCCTGTTCGCCGACGTCGCCATTCGGCGCGAGGGTGAAGCGGTGGTGGTCAAGGTGGTCGAGAACCCGATCATCAACCGCATCGCCTATGAGGGCAACAAGCGCGTCAAGGACGAGGAGCTGCAGCAGGAAACCCAGCTGCGCCCGCGCGTGGTCTATACCCGCACCAAGGTCCAGAACGACGTCAAGCGCATGCTGGACCTTTATCGGCGCCAGGGCCGCTTTGCCGCCACCGTCGAGCCGAAGATCATCCAGCTGGAACAGAACCGCGTCGATCTGGCCTACGAGATCAACGAGGGCGAGCCGACCTACGTCAAGCGCATCAATTTCGTCGGCAACAAGTTCTATAGCGATTCGCGCCTGCGCGAGGTGCTGTCGACCAAGGAAGAGCGCTGGTACCGGTTCCTGTCGTCGGACGACACCTACGATCCCGACCGCCTGACCTATGACCGCGAGCTGATGCGCCGTTACTACCTGAAGCACGGCTTTGCCGACTTCCGCGTGGTGTCGGGCGTGGCCGAGCTGACGCCCGACCGCGAGGGCTTCTTCATCACCTTCACGGTGGAAGAGGGTGATCGCTACAAGTTCGGCGCCTCCGACATCAAGGTTGCCCTGAAGGACCTGACCGCCGACGAGCTGAAGGCCAACATCGATTCCCAGCCGGGCGAGTGGTACAACGCCGATCAGGTCGAAGACATCGTCCAGCGCCTGACCGACGCCGTCGGCACCAAGGGTTACGCCTTCGTCGACGTCAAGCCGCAGATCCAGCGCGACCGCGAGAACAAGGTCGTCAACGTCACCTATGAAATCCAGGAAGGCCCGCGCGTCTATGTCGAGCGGATCGACATCACCGGCAACGTGCGCACCCTGGACAAGGTGATCCGCCGCGAATTCCGCCTGGTCGAGGGTGACGCCTTCAATACCGCCAAGGTTCGCCGCTCGCGTCAGCGCGTCAAGGATCTGGCCTTCTTCGAGAAGGTCGAGGTGACCAACGTGCCCTCCGAGACCTCGCCCGACAAGACCATCATCAAGGTCGATGTCGTCGAGAAGTCCACCGGCGAACTGATGTTCGGCATCGGTTGGTCCAGCCAGGCCGGCCCGCTGCTGGAAAGCTCGCTGCGCGAGCGCAACCTGCTGGGCAAGGGCCAGGACCTCAAGCTTTCCGGCCAGCTGGGCACGCGCCGCACCTCGGCCGAGCTGTCCTTCACCGAACCCTATTTCCTGGATCGCCAGCTGGCGGCCGGTTTCGACCTGTTCTCGATCACCCGCAAGATGCAGCGCGAAAGCTCGTACGATTCGAATACCGCCGGCACCGCGCTCAGGGCCGGCTACAGCATCCACGAGAATTTGCGCCAAGACATCAAGTACATGATCAAGCGCGACCAGGTCGAGAACATCAAAAGCACCGCCTCGACCTATGTGCAGGAGCAGTTGGGCTCGTCGATGATGTCGTCGATCCAGCAGACCTTGCTGTGGGATTATCGCGACAGCCGCATCGAGCCGACCGAAGGTCATTATTTCCGCATCAATAACGAGTTCGCCGGCCTGGGCGGCACCCAGAAGTTCATCCGCAACAATTTCGGTGCGGGTAAGTTCTTCCCGATCGACGAAGGCGTGGTGTTCTCGCTGACCGGCAATGCCGGCTTCATGAATAACTGGGGCGACAACAAGATCCGCATCACCGAGCGCTACTATCTGGGTGGCGAGACCTTGCGCGGCTTCGAGCCGATGGGCGTCAGTCCGCGCGATTCCGGCAGCGGCGATGCCCTGGGCGGCCTGTGGCAATATCACGGCACCGCGCAATTGAAATTCCCGCTGGGCCTGCCGCAGGAATTCGGCGTCGCCGGTCAGGTCTTCACCGACATCGGTTCGATCGGTGAGACCGAGTCCTACACCAACAAGAGCGGCATCAACCAGGCCAGCTCGGTGCGCGCCTCGGTCGGCACCGGCATCAGCTGGAAGTCGCCGATGGGGCCGGTGGCGGTCGATCTGGCGGTGCCGGTGATGAAGGAAAGTTTCGATAAGGACGAACTGTTCCGCTTCAGCTTCGGCACGAGGTTCTAGTATGGCGATCCGGGCTGCACGCCGCCTTGGCGGCGTCATTCTGGCCGCGATGACGTTGATACCCTTGGGGGTGTCGGCTCAGACGGCCAGCAAGGTGCCGGTTCCGGTGGTCATCGTGGTGGATGTTCAGGCAGCTTTGCAGCAATCCACCGCCGCCAAGGCGGTGCGGGCGCAGCGCGACCAGTTCGTCCAGACCTATCAGGCCGAGATGGAGGCCGCCCGCAAGAGCCTGAAGGAGGCCGAGGCCGAGCTGCTCAAGCAGAAGGCCGCCCTGCCGGCCGATGCCTGGCAGGCCAAGGCGCGGACCTTCGAACAGCAGGTCTATGAATTCAACCAGCGTTTCCAGAAGTCCAACCAGGCGGTGGAAAAGTCGTTCCGCGCCGCCATGGGCGACCTGTCGCAGGCCCTGGCCCAGGTCACCGAGGAAGTGGCCGGCGAGATGGGCGCCAATCTGGTACTGCACAAGATGCAGGTGTTCCTGCACGACCCCCGCATGGAAGTGACCCACACGGTGATCGAGCGGCTGAACCGCCGTTTCCCCTCGGTGACCTTCCCGCCGCCGGTCGAGGAGGGGGCCACCGCTCCCAAGCCGCAGCCCAAGAAGAAGTAACCATCATGGCCGATTCCCGCTTTTTCACCATCGCCGGGCCGTTCACCCTGGCCCAGCTCGCCGAACTGTCTGGCGCCGCCCTGGCCGATCCGGCCAGCGGATCGCTTCGTCTGGCCGACGTCGCCTCGCTGGAAAATGCTGGCGCCCAGCAGATCAGCTTCCTTGATAACCGCAAATACATCGCGGCCTTCCAGGCCAGTCGGGCCGGCGCCTGCATCGTCCATCCCGACCTGGCCGACCGCGCTCCGGCCGGCATGGCGCTGTTGCTGTCGAAGGACCCCTATCGCACCTATGCCAAGGTGGCGCAGGCCTTCTATCCGCGCCCGGCGTTTCAGGCCGGGATCCATGCCTCGGCGGTGATCGACCCGACCGCCCGACTGGGCGAGGGCTGCCGGGTCGAGGCCAATGTGGTGATCGGAGCGGGTGTCGAGATCGGTGCTCGCTGCCACATCGCCCCCAACGTGGTGATCGGCGACGGCGTGGTGATCGGCGATGATTGCCTGATCGGGGCCAATTCCACCCTTCAATGCGCCCTGATCGGCGCGCGGGTGATGCTTTATCCCGGCGTGCGCATCGGTCAGGACGGTTTCGGCTTCGCCATGGGGCCGCAAGGCCATCTGAAGGTGCCGCAATTGGGCCGGGTGGTGATCGGCAACGATGTCGAGGTGGGCGCCAACACCACCATCGATCGCGGCGCCGGTCCCGACACGGTGATCGGTGACGGCTGCATGATTGATAACCTGGTCCAGATCGGGCACAACGTTCAACTGGGACGGGGCTGCGTCGTCGTCGCCCAGGTCGGCATTTCCGGTTCGACCCAGTTCGGCGATTTCGTCGCCGCCGGCGGTCAGGCCGGGTTCGCCGGCCATCTCAAGGTGGGGACCGGGGCGCGCATCACCGCCCAGGCCGGCGTCACCCGCGACATCGGGGCCGGCGAAACGGTCGGCGGCACCCCGGCGGTGCCCAGGATCGAATGGCTGCGCCAGGCGGCGTTGCTGTCCAAGATGGTTCGGAACAAGGGTTAAGAGGCAGAGGCAGGATGAATACCATGGTGAGCGTGGGCGAGACCGGCAAGGTCATCGACATCAACCGGATCATGGAGATGATCCCGCACCGTTATCCCTTCCTGATGGTCGATAAGGTGGTCGATGTCTTCGCCGACGTCAGCGCCGTCGGCATCAAGAACGTCACCATCAACGAGCCGTTCTTTCAGGGGCATTTCCCCAGTCGGCCGGTGATGCCGGGCGTCTTGATCATCGAGGCGATGGCCCAGACCGCGGCCGTGCTGGTGGTCGAGACCCTGGGCCCGAGCGCCGAGGGCAAGCTGGTCTATTTCATGAGCGTCGACAGCGCCCGCTTCCGCAAGCCGGTCGGCCCGGGCGACCAGTTGGCCATTCACGTCTTCAAGGAACGTTCGCGCGGCAACGTCTGGAAGTTCCGCGCCGAGGCCAAGGTGGGCGACACCTTGATGGCCGAAGCCACCTATGCCGCGATGATTCTGGATAACTGATGCCCACGATCCACCCCACCGCCATCGTCGATCCCCAGGCCGAGATCGCCGCCACCGCCATCATCGGCCCCTATTGCGTGGTCGGCGCCAACGTCGTCCTGGGCGAGAGGGTCGAATTGCTGTCCCATGTGGTGGTCGAAGGCCGCACCACCATCGGCGACGACACCCGCATCTTCCCGTTCGCCTCGATCGGCCATCAGCCGCAGGACCTGAAGTATCACGGCGAGCCGTCGACGCTGGAAGTCGGCAAGAACAACCAGATCCGCGAATACGTCACCATGCAGCCCGGCACCGAGGGCGGCGGCATGGTCACCCGCGTCGGCGACAATTGCCTGTTCATGGCCAGCGCCCACGTCGCCCATGACTGTATCCTGGGCGATCATGTCATCATGGCCAACAACGCCACCCTGGCCGGCCATGTGCTGGTCGGCAACCATGCCTTCCTGGGCGGCCTGTCGGCGGTGCATCAGTTCGTGCGCATCGGCAAGCACGCCATGATCGGCGGCATGTCGGGCGTCGAGGCCGACGTCATCCCGTTTGGCATGGTGATCGGCAACCGCGCCCATCTGAACGGCCTGAACATCGTGGGCCTGCGCCGTCGCGGCTTCTCGCGCGACGAGATCCACACCTTGCGCAACGCCTATCGCCTGCTGTTCGCCCCCGAGGGCACGCTGCAGGAACGGGTCGCCGACGTCGCCGAGCAGTTCGAAAGCAACGCCGGAGTCATGGAGATCGTCGAGTTCATCCGTTCGGATTCCTCGCGCTCGCTGTGCACGCCCGGCTTCGAGGATGGCAAGTAAGCTCGGCATCATCGCCGGCGGCGGCGAGTTCCCCGGACTCGTCATCGCCGCCTGCCGTGCCGACGGCCGGCCTTTCCATGTCCTGGGCCTGACCGGCCATGCCGACCCCAAGATCATCGGCGACGCGCCCGCCGACTGGATCAGGCTGGGCGAGGCCGGCACCGGCTTCAAGCTGCTGAAGGAAGCCGGCGTCGCCGAGATCGTGATGATCGGCCCGGTCCGCCGTCCGACCCTCAAGGAACTGGCGCCCGACTGGCGTACCACCAAATTCTTCGCCCGCGTCGGCCTGAAGGCTTTGGGCGATGACGGCCTGTTGCGGGCGGTGGCCAAGGAAATCGAAAGCGAGGGTTTCACGGTGGTCGGCATCGATTCGGTGCTGGCCGATTGCCTGGCCGTCGCCGGTCCCTATGGCGGGCTGGTGCCCGACGACCAGGCCCAATCCGACATCCTTCGCGCCTGGGAAGTCGCCAAGGGCATCGGCGCCCTGGATGTCGGCCAGGCGGTGGTGGTGCAGCAGGGCATCGTGCTGGGGGTCGAGGCGGTCGAGGGCACCGATTCCCTGATCCGCCGCTGCGCCGAACTGAAGCGCGAAGGCCCCGGCGGCGTGCTGGTCAAGGTGCGAAAGCCCGGCCAGGATCGCCGCCTGGATTTGCCGACCATCGGGCTGGCCACATTGCGTGAGGCGGCGGCGGCCGGCTTGCGCGGCATCGTCGTCCAGGCCGGCGGCGCCCTGGTGCTGGGCCGCGAGGCCATTGGGGCCGAGGCCGACCGGCTGGGGCTGTTCGTCCTGGGCCGCGAGGATGCATGCTGATCTATGTGATCGCCGGCGAGCCCTCGGGCGACATGCTAGGCGCCCGGCTGATGGCCGGCCTGACCGCCCGGACCCAGGGCCAGGTCCGTTTCGCCGGCATCGGCGGCGCCAACATGAAGGGCCTGGGGCTGGCCAGCCTGTTCCCCATGGCCGAACTGACCGTCATGGGCATCACCGAGGTCCTGCCGCGCATTCCCCGCATCCTGCGGCGCGTCAACCAGACCATTGACGATATCGGCCGGCTGCGGCCCGACGCCGTCGTCACCATCGATTCCTGGGGCTTTACCGGCCGGGTGCAGAAGGCCTGCCGCCAGCGTTTTCCCGACATTCCGCGCATCCATTACGTCGCGCCGATGGTGTGGGCGTGGAAGCCCAAGCGGGCCAAGAAGCTGGCCAAGGTGCTGGATTTCCTGATGACGTTGTTGCCGTTCGAGCCGCCTTACTTCGAGAAGGAAGGCTTGCGGGCGGCCTGCGTCGGCCATCCGGTGGTGGAAAGCGGGGCCGAGAAAGGCGACGGTGTTGCTTTTCGCGCCCGTCACGGCATCGGGGCCATGGCGCCGGTGCTGGCGGTACTGCCCGGCTCGCGCCGGTCGGAAACCAACGTGCTGCTGCCGATCTTCGCCGAGGTGCTGACCCGCCTGAAGGCCCGCCATCCCGACCTGACCTTGGTGGTGCCGACGGTGGAAACCGTGGCCGAGCGGGTGCGCGCCGCCGCCCGGGACTGGCCGTTCCCGGCCATCGTGGTCGAAGGCATGGCCGAGAAGTATGATTGCCTGGCCGCCGCCGATGCCGGCCTGGCGGCATCGGGCACGGTGGCGCTGGAGCTGGCGCTGGCCGGTCTGCCGACGGTGATCTGTTACCGCCTGTCGGCGACCACCGCCTTCATCGCCCGGCGTTTCTTCGGCTTCAAGATCAAGTGGGCGACCCTGGTGAATATGGTGCAAGATCAGGCGGTGATGCCGGAATTCCTGCAAGAGGATTGCCGGGCCAAGCCGATCGCCACCGCTGTCGATGCCCTGCTGTCCGATCCGGCCGACCGCGACCGGCGCAAGGATTTGATGCGCGACGCCATGGCCCGCATGGGGTTCGGCACCGACAGCCCCAGCGACCGGGCGGCGGCGGCCGTTCTGGATTTCATTGCCGAAAGGAAGCGGACATGAGCTTTCGCATGCTGCACACCATGATCCGGGTCGGCGATCTGGACCGCTCGATCGATTTCTATACCCGATTGCTGGGCATGAAAGTACTGCGGCGCCAGGATTACCCCGATGGCCGCTTCACCCTGGCCTTCGTCGGCTATGGCGACGAGCAGGCCAACAGCGTGATCGAGCTGACCCACAATTGGGACACGGCGTCCTACGATTTGGGGACCGGCTTCGGCCATATCGCCCTGGGGGTGCCCGATATCTATGGCACCTGCGATGGTCTGGCGGCGGCGGGCGCCAAGATCACCCGTCCGCCCGGTCCGATGAAGCACGGCAAGACGGTGATCGCCTTTCTGGAAGACCCCGACGGCTACAAGATCGAGCTGATCGAGCTAAGCCAAGGGGCGTAATCGGCGGCCGCCCGCACGGTGTAAAGCCGCTTGCGGTCGCGGCCCTTGACGCGCTTACCCCGTTCGTCGCGTTCCGGGGCCGGCGGGAACAGGCCGAAATTGACGTTCATCGGCTGATAGGTCTCGACCATGCCACCACCGGTGACATGGGCCAGGATGGCGCCCAGGGCGGTGGTGACCGGCGGCGCGGGGATGTCGCGCTCCAGCCGCTCGGCGGCGGCGAACAGCCCGGCCAGCAGGCCGATGGCGGTGCTTTCGACATAGCCCTCGCAGCCGGTGATCTGGCCGGCCAGACGGATGCGCGGGCTGGCCTTCAGCCGCAAGGACCCATCCAGCACCAGCGGACCCTTGACGAAGGTGTTGCGGTGCATGCCGCCCAGGCGGGCGAACTCGGCCCCTTCCAGGCCGGGGATCATGCGGAATACCCGCACCTGATCGGCATGGCGCAGCTTGGTCTGGAAGCCCACCATGTTCCACAGCGTGCCCAGCGCGTTGTCCTGGCGTAACTGGATGATGGCGTGGGGCTTGGGGCCGTTGGGATCGGTCAGGCCGACCGGCTTCATCGGCCCGAAGGCCAGGGTCTCGCGGCCGCGCTCGGCCATCACCTCGATGGGCAGGCAGCCCTCGAAATAGGGCGTGTCCTTTTCCCATTCGTGGAAGGCGACGCGCGCACCCTCCAGCAGGGCGTCGATGAAGCCGTGATATTGCTCTTTCGACAGCGGGCAATTGATGTAGTCGGTGCCGTCGCCCTTGTCATAGCGCGACTGGTACCACGCCTTGGAAAAATCGATGCTGTCCTTGTGGACGATGGGGGCGATGGCGTCGAAGAAGGACAGCTGCTCCTCGCCGGTCAGGCCGCCGATGGCCTGGGCCAGCGGTTCCGAGGTCAACGGGCCGGTGGCGATGACCACGCTGTCCCAGTCCGCCGGCGGCAGGCCCGCCACTTCCTCGCGGATCACCGTGACCTGGGGCAGGGCGGTCAGCTTTTGTCCGACCCGGACCGAAAAGCCCTCGCGGTCCACCGCCAGGGCTCCGCCGGCCGGCACCTTGCACTCGTCGGCGGCTTGCATGATCAGCGAGCCGGCCTGGCGCAGCTCGGCATGCAGCAGGCCGACGGCGTTGTATTCGGCATCGTCCGACCGGAGCGAGTTCGAACAGACCAGCTCGGCCAGGCCGTCGGTCTGATGGGCGGGGGTGGTACGGTGGGGCCGCATCTCGTGCAGCACCACCGGGATATCGCGCCGCGCGATCTGCCAGGCTGCCTCGCAGCCGGCCAGACCGCCGCCGATGACGTGGATGGGTTGGCTCATGGCCTGGACATAAGCCGGCTGTGCCGCCTATGTCCAGGATTAATCAGGCCGTTTTCTGACCAGCCGAGCCCGATCCGGTTTCCTGCACCGCCGTCACCCATGACAGCGAGTGGGCCGACAGCATGTTCTGGCCCAGGCCGATGCCGCTGATCGGCTTGGATTCTTTGGCCTTGCCGGGCTCGTCCAATGGCCCGAAGCCGTACGAGGCGAAGGCCGAGGCCGCGCCTTCCTCGGTCTTGCGGACGCTGTGATTGTCCGCCTGTTCCTTCTTGTGCAGCAGAAGATGGGCGGGGGTGGCTGATACCGGTTCCATGGCGTTCGTTCCTTGGAGAGAAAGTAACCGTGCCAAAACCAATGCACCGGCCGTGCCAGAAACTAAGTTGTTGAAAATCCACGAAACAGCCTTATACCCAATGGGCAAGATTTTCCGCCTTGGCCATCGCCAAGGAGGTTTCTTCCCGGCGCGGCTTGCGGTATAAGCAAGCACCGTCACGCCACCCAATCGAGTGGGGAAAGCCTGCCCATGCCCAAGAAATACTTCGTTGTCGGCGGCGAATATGCCGACACCAGCTTCACCACCATCGCCGCCGGCCACAAGGAAGACCGCTTCGGTCCGTTCGACGAGAAGGACGCCCATGTGTGCTGGCGCGCGCTGACCGGCAAGACCGTCGACAACGCCATGGTGCGCTATTTCATCCGCACCGAGGGCGACGAGAATGCCGACCAGTGGTATGTGGTGGGCGGCGAATATGCCGACACCGATTTCGAGGTGATCGCCCCAGGCAAGAGCCTGGAAACCCACGGCCCCTTCACCCGCGCCGAGGCGATGGCCAAGTGGCGGGAACTGACCGGCAAGACCGTCGATAACGCCATGATCCGCTATGATCTGGCTACCGGCGCCGAATTGGCCGGCCGCCAAGGCTGATTCTTCCCGCGTTAAGGCTGGTACCCACAGGAAAAATGGGGTATTTCCTTCCTTAGACTCATTTCAAAGAAGGGGTGACCGATGTCCCACAAGTACCATGCCTTCATGTGCGTCCAGAGCCGTCCGCCGGGACATCCGCGCGGTTGCTGCACCAGCAAGGGCGGCGGTCAGCCGATGTTCGAGCGCCTGATGCAGAAGTTCCAGGAAGGCATGCTGTGGGAAAAGGGCGTGTCCGTCGCTCAGTCCAGCTGTCTGGGCTTTTGCAATCTGGGCCCGCTGATGGTGGTGTACCCCGAGGGCGTGTGGTACCAGCCGAAGGAAGCCGCCGACATCGACGAGATCGTCGCCTCGCATTTCGGCGAGGGCAAAGTGGTGGAACGCCTGCGGGTCACCCCGGCGAAGTAACGAAAGGGTCCCGCAAGGGGCCCTTTTCCGTTATACCGCCCGGCCGAAGAAATGCCGTTGGGACGAAGTGTGTTTCGTCATGGCCGGGCTTGACCCGGCCATCCACGCCGCTGGGTGCAGATACTTAGCGCCGGCCGCATCATACGATGCATGCAGGGCGGCTGGGTCTACATCATGACGAACCGACCGAATAGCACGCTGTACGTCGGTGTGACCAGCGATTTGGCACGTCGAGCTTGGGAGCACCAGGAAGGCGTCGCCGACGGCTTTACCAAGCGGTACGGGCTGAAGCGGTTGGTTTATGTCGAGCGATACGAGGACATCCGCACCGCCATTCAGCGGGAAAAGAACCTCAAGCACTGGCCTGGGGCGTGGAAGGTCAAGCTTATCCTGGCCGACAATCCGAACTGGGACGATCTCTACGAGCGGCTGGCGTAGCCGTGGATAGCCGGGTCAAGCCCCGCTATTGCCCGTTTGCCGACTCCTTCGGTTCTGACATTCTCCACTGGAGAAAGATCGAGAGGTCAAGGTGTCGGCGTGAATTGGAGGTGACCATGAGGGACCTGATACCAAGTCCCATTGATCAGAACCCATGCGCCCATTGGCGCAGCCCGATGGACATGATGGTCCAGGGCTGGTCGGTGAGTTTGTTCCAGGCGTAGCAGCCTGGTTAAGCTATCGCTTTGTTCAAATTATGCCGCCAGTGCGCTGGAGGACACCATGTGCGGGGCATGCCCCATAGGTTGTATGATGCTTATGCCCGATGGTGATGAGGAAGGGGAGACGCGTTCCCACGGTTCTCGCTGCAAGGATCTGAGGCGTTACCTGATACTGATGGGGGGGCTGGCTCTGATGGTTCTGTTGGGGGCCTTCGTTTACCGGCACCCCTCAGATGGTCTCAATCTGCCATGGGCTCGACGCTGGGCCAAAATGGAGGCGTTGCAGTCAATGCCTCGACCCTATCTGGGGAGAACCTAGCGCTACCGGTTTCCCAAGCTGCGGGTTTGGAATCGACATCGGTGGGGAGCGGAGGGCCGTTCTCCAGCGTCGTGACCCTTTTGCGCAATGACGGCTTCATCGTCACCAATTACCATGTGGTGCGCATTGAGACCTTTCAGCAGTCCCAAGCGTCGGACGAAATGGCCGATACATCGATCGCCGGGGTTCTAAACTCACGATCAAAGTGCAACGCCCATTATAAAGGCTGTTGCGGTGGGAACGCCCTATGGTCAGCAGATTTTGTTGCAGGTGGATCGCAATGGCCAGAAATTGCAGATTATGCTGTGACGGAGGAGGTGTAGATGACGAGTAACCGACGGAACCGCGCCAAGGGGGCGCTTGATGAAAAGAAGTCAAGCTGGAAAGTCGCTGACTTAGCGGCGCCGCCTGTCGAGTCCGCACCCGCGCCTGAACCTGCGGTCGCTCCGGCCGTGGCGGCGCCCAACCAGGGCAACGCATGGGCGGCGCTGCTGAAAACCTCGCCATGGTCCTCGAATCAAGCGGAGAACAAGCCGGACGAGCCGCAGGATATTCCCAAGCTTGCCGCGCTCGGCCCGCCTGAAACCGCCCCTGTCGGTGACCTTCTCGCCCAGTGGTCACCGCAGATATGGCGCCTTCCCGCGCAGGTCCATGATGATGGTGATGCCGCTGAAATTGAGCAGCGGCCCGAGCCGTTTGTTGATATGAACACGGAGCATGCGCCAAGCCAGGGGGCCGTATCTGAAATCCCGGCCGAGCCCGAGGCGGTGCATGACAATTCCATGACCGGTACTGAGGGAGATACCCAGATGATTTCAGTGGAAACCGAGGCTGAAATTGCCCTCGAATCGGAGGTTCTGGTTGCACCGGTGGTGGCCGAGCCGCTGCCTGAGTCCGAGACTGACGTCCCGCTGTCGGAGGCTTCCATGGCCGATGACCATTTGACGATGATCTCTGACCCGTATGTCGTGGTGGACGAACCCATCGGCATACCGAACCCTGTCGAGGAGGCCTCTGTGGCCGCCTCCGCCGTAAGTTCAGTCAAGGAAGTTCCGGTAGAGGATATGTTTTCTGGAATTTTCAATGTGGCGAATGCGGCATTGCGCAGCGCCATCAGCCTGTCCACGGAGGTGGCCAACGATCCTAAGGCGGTGGGCGGCAAAATCGCCGCTCGCAGCCAAAGCCTTTTGGCCTCTTTCAAGGAACGTTGCGGTATCCGCCGGATTTAGCTGCGGCGAGGGCGGGCGGCGGCAGAGCCAAAAATTAAGCCCGCCATCAAGCCGACAGCCACGGCGGCACCCAGTGGACCGCCAGCCAAAGCGCCAACCCCGACGCCAGCCATCTTGCCCATGGTCAGGAAACCCGCAGCCTTGGCGGTTCCCGCCGCGACAGCGCTACCAGCTCCGGCGACGGTGGAGCGAACGATAGTACGAGAACCCGCAGAGGAGGTGAACGCGGTGGGTTGACGGCTCATGGGACACCTATCGGCTGTTTTTGAGAATAACTCTCGAACGCAGTTATGCCGCAACTGCAACTCATTGTCAATTGAGTTTTTCTCGGCCGACGGCTTTTAGGGATTTCCGTCAGGAGTCATGCGGGGCAGCGAGTGATCCAATGATCTGGCATTCAGCGACGACCTCGCCGCAGCAATTGGTCATCTTGCGTAATTCCTCTCGAAGCAGGACGAGATCGGCGATTTTCCGTTCCACCTCGCCGAGTTGGCGGGCAACCATCTGGTCCGCATCGGCACAAGGCAAATCTGGTCGCGCCGCCAATGCGAGCAGGGTGCGGATGGACTCGATGGAAAACCCAAGATCGCGGCCGCGCCGAATAAAGGTAAGCGATGTTCCGCCCCCACCCGTCCGCGCCTCGGCCAACCGCTCCACCCAGCCCCGCCGGCCGTCGCCGATGTCGGAGGCGCCCTGGGCTGTCAGTAGCGCCTTGATAGTGTTGATCGTAAGCATCCGGTGAGAACCGCAGGTGCAGGCAGCTTTGATCAGGCTGCCTGACTGTTGGCGACGCGCGGTAACGGA
>NZ_LWQU01000113.1 GCF_001650635.1 Magnetospirillum moscoviense
CGGTGACGGCGCCCCACAGCGCCCCCTCGGTAGCGACCATCGCCGGGTCGGGATGGACCTTCAACTCAGCAATGCCCAGCGCCGCGAGGTGAGCGTCCCACGCCGCCTGATCGGCGAAGCCACGGGCGGGATGGGCAGCCAGCAGGGCGATGACCGAGCCGGCCAGATGGCGCCGACGCATATAGGCGAAGGCCTGGTCGTTGAGCGCATAGTCGCCATGGCCGGCGCGCAGCAGCCCAAGAAAGTTGGCGCGGCTCTTCGATGCGGTGGTGGCGAAGAAGGTGAAGGCATCGTTGCCGATCTGGGTGCAGAAACCGTTCTTGCCCCGATGGCGGGCGCCGGTGTCATCGACCGAAATCCAATCGCCATGGCTGAGGCCGGCGCGCAGCACGTCGCGGGCCTCGGCGATGAAAGCGTCGTTGGCATCGGTCAGGATGCGCACCACTTGGCGCTTCGAGATATCGACGCCGAGCGTCTGCAACAGCTCGACCAGGCGCGGCACCGTCGTCTGGCCCTGGTGATACTGGGCAAGGATGAAGCGCTTGATCTCCGGGCCGAAGTGGTCGGCGATCCCCACGGGAAGCGGCGCCAGCACCGTGCGCCCGTCCGGCGTCAGCCAG
>NZ_LWQU01000114.1 GCF_001650635.1 Magnetospirillum moscoviense
TCGCTGCGTCGCCGGCGAAAGATTGCGGACCGTCATGTCCTCGATCATGCGGCGACGCAGAGGGCTCAATTCGGCCATCGGGGGCCTCCTGTCTGTAGGGTGGTCGGGAAACCAACCCTGTCAGACGGGAGCCTTCGACGTCACATCAGGCTCCAATACCGCGCCAGCGGTTTCGTTCAATCCCCCACGATTCATGGCGTTCGAAATCCGCTCTAGCCCGTCCTATTCACCAGGGCGCTCAGAATTGTATGCCCCCGTAGTCGCCTGACGTTTGGGGCGTCTGACCACGACGGCCTTTCGGTCGTCTGGGTGATGTGATGGGCAGGCGGACGGGGTCTGGAGTTGTCGGGCGGGATTGATCGGGGCAATGACGGCCCCGTCGGTCACGGTCCGGCGGGCATCAGCGCCGAGGCGAGGTGGCGGATCAGGGCAGCCTCGGGGCAGGCTGCGGCGAAGGCGAGACGGATGCGCGAGGCGGTCTCGATGACGCGGGCGCCCAATTTCAGCAGCCGGAGCCGGATGGTGGTGAACTCCGCGTTGGCCAGGGCATGAGTCTTGGGGATGGCGTCACGGAGGGTGAGCATCAGC
>NZ_LWQU01000115.1 GCF_001650635.1 Magnetospirillum moscoviense
CAAGTCATGAAAAACGCTATTCTGATGCCGCACGGTGTTGCTCCAATTCGTGTCCAGGAGACGCGCCAAACGTCTGAACACGAGTAGAATCAACGCCGTGCACTCAGTCCACTAAATTAAACCGGACAGCAGTGGGCTTGACCAGGCCGTCCATCGACCCTCGGATCAAGCCCGAGGGTGACGGGAGGAGAATCCGATTCCACCAACCTCAGACAGACTCAGGAGCGCGGCTCATTATGTAGTGGCGGGAGGTGATCTGCCCGTTCGCCTTCTGGCATTGCATGAAATATTCTTCTGCCAACGAAAACACCCCCGAAGGTTTCCCTTCGGGGGTGTTTTCCTTTTCCCGTCATGCCCGGACTTGATCCGGGCATCCATGGACCCTCGGGTCAAGCCCGAGGGTGACGAGGAATTGGGGTACTACTCGACGATCTTGGCAACCACGCCGGCGCCGCCCGCGAGCGAAGCTCGCTGATCTGTTACGATCAGTCGGCGCCGGCCAATGCCCACCTACTCGACGATCTTGGCAACCACGCCGGCGCCGACGGTACGACCGCCTTCACGAATAGCGAAGCGCAGGCCTTCGT
>NZ_LWQU01000116.1 GCF_001650635.1 Magnetospirillum moscoviense
GGCAACGGGCATAACCGTTCGCCATGAAGCGCACACCCCCACCGAAGCACGCCGCAATCTACGCCCGTTATTCCAGCGACCTCCAGAATCCCTCATCGGTTGATGACCAGATCGCGCTTTGCCGGTCGGCCATCCAGGATCACTTCCCATCAATCGCCGCAGAATCTGCCCTGGTGTTTTCGGACGCGTCGATCACTGGCTCGACCATGGAGCGGCCTGGGCTGAGGCGGCTGGTGCAGGCGGTCGAGAAACGCCGCGTTGACCTGGTCGTCGCCGAGGGCCTTGACCGGCTTTCACGCTCGCTGAAAGACGTTGCCGGGCTCTACGAAAAATTGTCCTATCATGGGGTCGGAATATGGACCGTGCATGAAGGGCAGATTTCCGAACTGCACATCGGTCTGAAAGGGACGATGAACGCTTTGGTGTTGCGGGACCTCAAGGCCAGGATCAAGCGAGGCCACCGCGCCAAGATCGCGGCTGGCCTTGCCGCGTCTTCCTGCGCCTATGGCTATCGTGTGGTGCGCGGCGTGGTCGATGCCAAGGGCAACAACGTCAATGGCATCCGCGAGATCGACGAAGCCGCCGC
>NZ_LWQU01000117.1 GCF_001650635.1 Magnetospirillum moscoviense
TCTCATGTTCGCTGTCAATAGTTTCGCGCAGGCGGCTTCGTCCTGGCTTGGCCCAGGCGCTGGATTTCAGAGATGCCCACGGCAGGAGGCAGGGCCAAAGACGACGGTTGAGCAAGCTCTCATGCGCGGGTTGGTTACCGCATGACCGTGGTTTCGTCTTGGGGCTGCCTCGGTCTAAAGGGCGAGCGTCGGCATTGCCGGCTCATAGCAGGGCACGAGGATTCCCCACCGCGCCCCGCCTCCAGCCATGGGCACCGATATGGCGGCCGGGCGTTGATCAGGCGGCCGGCTTGACCTCCACTTGCCGGGCAATGGCCCACAGGAAGCCGACCATTTCGCGGGCGATGGCGGTCGTCACCACCACCTTGGCCTTGCCCGCCGCCGCAAGCCGGCGATAGCGGGCGCACAGCCGGACCTGGGCTTTCCAGGCGATATCGCGGATGGCCTGAGACAGGTTTTCGTTACGGTCGTGTAGTTTGCGGCTGATTCGTGCCTGCATGCGATAGGTCCAAGCGCCTTCGATCAGCGCCCGCCGGGCCAGGGCGTTGCCGGCCTTGGTGATGCCGCCGCGCCGCACTGTGT
>NZ_LWQU01000118.1 GCF_001650635.1 Magnetospirillum moscoviense
GTGGTCGGGGTCGGAGCCCCGGTGGTGGTCGGGGTCGGAGCCCCGGTGGTGGTCGGGGTCGGAGCCCCGGTGGTGGTCGGAGTCGGTGCGCCGGTCGTGGTCGGAGTCGGAGCCCCGGTGGTGGTCGGGGTCGGAGCCCCGGTGGTGGTCGGGGTCGGAGCCCCGGTCGTCGTCGGAGTCGGAGCCCCGGTGGTGGTCGGGGTCGGAGCCCCGGTGGTGGTCGGGGTCGGAGCGCCGGTCGTCGTCGGGGTCGGAGCCCCGGTGGTGGTCGGGGTCGGAGCCCCGGTGGTGGTCGGGGTCGGAGCCCCGGTCGTGGTCGGAGTCGGAGCCCCGGTCGTGGTCGGAGTCGGAGCCCCGGTGGTGGTCGGAGTCGGAGCAGGCGTAGTCGTCACATGCTCAGTGGTCGTCACGCTCTCGGTGGTGGTCACCGGCTGGGTCGTTGTCACAGCCTCGGTGGTGGTCACCGGCTGGGTCGTCGTCACGCTCTCGGTGGTGGTCACCGGCTGGGTCGTTGTCACAGCCTCGGTGGTGGTCACCGGCTGGGTCGTCGT
>NZ_LWQU01000119.1 GCF_001650635.1 Magnetospirillum moscoviense
AGGGGGGCATGATGGATGAGTCATTCCATCTTGAATCACGCTCACGCCCGCCTGTCCAGGCTATGTTAACGCCTATGCCTCATCCCCCCAGCCCCCCCGCCGCCCCTGGTCGCCGCCCCCAATATCGGCTATTGGGCGCGAACCTGGGAGGACGCCACACCGCCGGCCGGCGCCACCCTGGGCATCGCCTTCAGCGGCTGGCCCGATCCCACCCGGGCGCTGGCCGATAGCGCCGCCGTGGTCGATGATCTGGTGGGAACGAAGTATCTCAGCCTGGGCGGCGGCAAAGACACCGGCCACATCACCGCAGCCTCGCTGCAAGCGACCAATGCGGCCATCGCTGCCGGCAGCTTTTCCGGCTACCAGGGCCTCGCCTATGACATCGAGGAAGGTGACGGCGGCCTGGCGGCCCTGTTCGCGCAATCCTTCGCCGCCGCCAAGGCTGCCGGCCTGAAGGTGCTGGTCACCGTCAGCCATTCGGCGCCCTATGGCATTCCCGATGCCGCCCAATTGATGGCCGGCTTCTTCCAGGACGGCAATATCGACTTCCTGTCGCCGCAGCTTTACACCAACGGCACCGAAGCCACCAACGATTGGGAGACCACTGCCGGCGTGACCTGGCAAAGCTATGCCACGGCCAAGGCGGCGGTGATCCCCAGCATCGTCACCGCCTCGCTTTATACCGACGCGCAGACGGCCTTGGCCCAGGCCGGAGTTACCACCCAGGGCTACGTCGTCTGGAACTGCTGAAACTCGCCTTGCACGTCCCAGTTTCCCCGCCTCGTTTCATGCGCTAGACTCGAGGTCGGGGAAGAAAGGGAGCCGCCGGCATGGCCAGCATCGTCACCATCGAGATCGAACCGGGAATCATCTGGCTGGCGGTCCCCGATGCCGATCTGCGCATCCTGTGCGGATGCCCGGCCGATTCGGTCAAGCACCTGATGCGGCGCGGCCTGATCCGGCCGATCAATGTCGGCGGCGTGATGTGCGAGACCGGCCCCAACGCCATCTTGCTGTCGGACGTCATGGTCCAGAACGGCGAGGTGTGCAACCTGGCCGAATTCCCCGTCCTGCAGATGTTCTATCGCCAGGGCCTGCTGCTGCCCGGCCACCCCAACAATTCGGGGGCCAAGCCGATCCTGATCGGCCGGCGCGAGCAGGTCGAAGCGCAGATGCAATACATCTATCGCGGCAATTACGGCCTGATTTCCGACCTGGAGCTGATGGAGGCCGGCGTGCCCGCCGACCAGGCCCGCGAGATGATGCGCCTGAAGCTGAAGTTCGCCTTCGGCCGCATCCAGCATCCGCGCGAATTGCTGAACGGCCTGATCCTCGGCGACCGCCCGATGGAGATCAAGAATGGCGTCACCATCCGCCGCGTCACCTTAAACGTCTTCGAGGTGAGCTATGGCGATGAGACCGCCACGATCGATCTGAACCTTGCTCCGCACCGCAGCCACGATTGCCCCTATCCGCTGGGCAGCTTCCAGTTCCGCCGCGACTATTTCGCCGTGGTCCATCTGGGTGAGGGCGATGGCTGGGACATCCGCCGCCCCAGCATGGGATCGGTGGTGGTGTTCCAGGGCCGGGTCTACCTGGTCGATGCCGGGCCGAACCTGGATCACAGCCTGACCGCCCTGGGCATCGGCATCAACGAGATCGAGGGTATCTTCCACACCCACGGCCATGACGACCATTTCGCCGGCCTGACCTCGCTGATGCAGGCCGATCACCGCATCAAGTATTTCGCCGTGCCGATGGTGCGCCATTCGGTGGCGAAGAAGCTGTCGGCGCTGCTGTCCATCGAGGAAAGCGAGTTCCACGAATATTTCGATGTCCACGATCTGGTGCTGGGGCAGTGGAACGACATCGACGGCATGGATGTCAAGCCGCTGTTCTCGCCGCATCCGGTCGAGAACACCATCTTCCAGTTTCGCGCCATGGGGGCCGGCGGCCTGAGGACCTATGCCCATTACGCCGACCTGGTCAGCCTGTCGGTGCTGAAGGGCTTCGTCACCGACGACGAAACCAAGCCCGGCCTGTCGCAGGCGGCCTTCGACCAGGTGGTCGCCAATTACCACGAACCGGCCGACATCAAGAAGGTCGATATCGGCGGCGGCCTGATCCACGGCGTCGCCACCGACTTCATCGCCGACACGTCGGGCAAGATCTTGCTGGCCCACACCGCCCAGGCCCTGACGCCGGAACAAAAGCGCATCGGCTCGGGCGCCAGTTTCGGCACCGTCGATGTGCTGATCTCGGCGCACCGCGACTTCCTGGGCCGCACCGCCTTCAAGCTGCTGACCGCCTATTTCCCGCAGGTCAACCCCGACCACATCGAGGCCATCCTGAACGGCCCGATGCGCATGTTCAATCCCGAGACCATCATCTACAAGAGCGCCCAGCCGCAGGATTGCATCTATCTGCTGCTGACCGGCCAGGTCGAGATGCTGGACGAGGACGGCGAGGCCCGCGCCGCCCTGTCGGCCGGCGCCCTTCTGGGCGAGATGACCGGCCTGCACGGCCTGCCGGCGGCCGAAACCTGCCGCGCCGTCAGCTTCGTCCAGGTCCTGGAAATCCCCTGCGACGTCTACACCACCTTCGTCCTGCGCCACCAATTGTTCAGCGGCATTTCCACCCTGATGGAGGGCCGCGAGTTCCTGTCGCGCACCTGGCTGCTGGGCGGCGTGGTCTCGACCGGCACCTTGAACGCCCTGACCAAATCGATGCGGCGCCGGGTCTACGAGGCCGGCAGCTTCATCGACCACAACGAGCGCGCGGTCGGCCTGATCCGCTCGGGCCGGGTCAGCCGCGTGCTGGGCGGCGAGGTGATCGAGACCCTGGGCGAGGGCGAGTTCTTCGGCGAGGAGGCCGCCGTGTTCGACGCCCCCGGCATCGCCCGCCTGCGCACCGAGGAACCGACCGAGATCCATTCGATCCCCGCCAACCTGTTGGGCGCCATCCCCAACGTCCGCTGGAAATTGTTCGAGACCTTCGAACGGCGCAACCGCCAGGAATCGTCGGTGTCGCAGGCCGGCCGCACCGTGCTGGCCTGGAACGACGAATACAGCATCAACATCCAGCAAATCGACGCCCAGCACCGCCGGCTGTTCGCCACCGCCAACCACCTGTTGGACGCGGTCGAAAGCGAACGCAGCCGGGAAGAGGTCGCCGCCGCGCTGGACTTCCTGATCACCTACACCAAGTATCACTTCGCCGAGGAAGAAGCCCTGATGCAGCGCTACGGCTATGGCGACACGCCGGAACACAAGCAGCGCCACGTCAAGCTGACGAAACAAGTCCTGGAACTGGAGGAGCGGATCGCGCGCGAGCCGGTCCAGGCCGTCGAAGTCCTGGAGTTCCTGCACGATTGGATCGTGACCCACATCCTGATCGAGGATCGTAAATATGCGGCGGCGTTGAACGCCGCTGGCGTCTATTGAGGTTCATTCATTGAATTGTGTGGTGTTTCCGAAATCCGCATGATGACGTGAGCTTTGGAATCACCACACCAGGCGGGGGCGGACGTGAGCGGTATTGACGTCTATGTGCTGAACGCCAACACGGCGTTCTCGATCGAAGTGTTCAAGATCATCGGCCCGCATGTGCCGCGTGGGAAATGGCCGATCAACGCGCTTCACGTCCCGTTCACGCCGTCGGCTGACGGGCTTTACCTGATCGGCAAGTTCAAGGACCTGCCAGCCCCCTATGCCGGCTATGCCGCCCAACTGGTGGCCCAGGCCGGCACCAAGCTGGTGCTGAAATCGCCGGCCGCCTGGCGAGCGGCCCGGATGGTCAAGGCCAAGCGCTGGCGCGACGCCTGCATGTTCGCCGCCGTGCCGGCGCTGTTCGCCATCCCGTTGTTCGGCGCGCTGTCCAAGGCGGCGTTGCTGCCGGCCGGCGCGCTGTTCGTCGCCAATCTGGTGGCGCTGATCCTGACCCAGTTGGCCCTGACCAAGGCCCGCACCGATCTGGTCAACACCCGCTTCGTCGCCGACATCCCGGTCCCGGGCCTGCGCCTGGGCGGCGTGATCAACAAGGAAGAGCCGGCGCCCACGCTGAACATGAACGACGAGGTGTAAGCCCCGTCTTTCGCCGCCCAAACCCGCCATGCGAAGGCATCACGGCCGCTCGCCCAGCCGGGCCTTGGCCGCTTCCCATTCCTTGTGCATGACCTTGGCGCCGCGGCTGTTGTGATCGCGCATATGCTCGCGGTAACGACGGTCGTAATAGCCGTTGACCCCGACCATGCGGGCGGCGCGGTCCCAGGCGATGCGCAGGCATTCAAGCTTGAGCCGGCAGGGTTCGCCGCAATGGTCGTGTCCTTCGGTCGGCGCACCGCAGATTTTACAGGTCATGGCTCTCGTCTCCGCATCGGGTCGGACAGCATAGCGCGTCGGCGATCCATGTTCACCAAGCGGGACGCCTGGGGTAGGATCGCCCGGCAATCCACCGACCAAGGCAATCCCATGACCACCAATGACAACCTGGCCCAGGCCTTCGCTGGCGAAAGCCAAGCCAACCGCAAGTATCTGGCCTTCGCCGAGGCCGCGGCCAAGGACGGCCTGCCCGAAATCGCCAAGCTGTTCCGCGCGGTAGCGGCGGCCGAGACCATCCACGCCCACGCCCATCTGCGCGCCATGGGCGGCATCAAGGCCACCGCCGAGAACCTGCGCGAGGCCATTTCCGGCGAAAAGCACGAGTTCGAGGAGATGTATCCGGGCTTCATCGCCACCGCCGAGGCCGAAGGCGCGCGCGCCGCCATGGTGTCCATGCGCAACGCCATGGAGGTCGAGATGATCCATCACGGTCTGTTCGAGGCGGCGCTGGCGGCGGTGGAAGCCGGCCGCGACCTGCCCGAGGCGGCCATCCATGTCTGCGGCATCTGCGGCCACACCGAGATCGGCGACGCCCCCGAAAAGTGCCCGGTCTGTGGCGCCAAGGCCGGCAAGTACGCCGAAATCGCCTGACCCGATCACGGCCAGCGGGGCATGGGCATGCCGGGGGGGGGGCACGCCGGGGGGACACCCCCGACAATTCCCGGCCCCGCTGGTTAAATCCCGTTCACTTACGCGGCCGATTCGCATAACATTCCCGATTATTCATATTCGGGGAGGTTGGCCTGACCGAGGTCAATGCGGAGCGGCTACGCCGTTCCATCGCGCTCTATTCGGCCGTGGTGATGACCGCCATCTGCCTGGTGGTCGCCGGTGCCAGCGTCGGACCTCTGGCCCTGACGCTTCGGGCTGGCAGCTACGCCTCGCTCAGCCACGTCGTCGAGCTGAAGGTGATGGCGGCCGAGGAATTCCTGTCGCGCGGGCGCATGCTGGCGCAGCAGGTCACCAGCCGCACCGTCATCCGCGACAAACTGGTCGACTTTCACGAGGGCCGCATGACCCGCGAGGCCCTGGCGGACTTCACCCGGGACAAGCTGCAAGATTCGCTGGGTCTGTCGACCGAGTTGCAAGGGATCGCCCGGCTGGACGCCCAAAACCAGTTGGTGGTAGCGGTCGGCAAGGCTTTCACCTGGCCGCGCGGCGCGGTTCCCGCCGCCGATAGCCGCGGGCCGACCTTGTCGCCTCCGGAGATGATCGACGGCGTGCCGCATCTGGTGGTGGGCGCCCCCTTGTTCAGCCGGGCCGGCGAGCGCATCGGCTCGGACCTGCTGCTGATCAACGCCCAGCGCCTGCTGAACATCCTGCGCGACGGCCAAAGCCTGGGCGATACCGGGGACATCGCCATCCTCGGCAGGCAGCAGCCGCCCCGCGTGCTGATCCCCTTCGGACAAAGCCCGATCCAGCCGGGCATGAGCCTGCCCGAGGACGATCCGGTCTCGCGCGCCGCCGCCACCGCCGTCACCGGCGCCTCGCCCGCCGTCGATTCCACCGGCGACCCGATCCTGGTGTCGGCCGCGCTCCCCAGCGCCGAGTGGGTGATGGTGATGCGCACCAGCGCCGCCCAGGCCACCGCCTCGGTCGATCGGCTGGTGCTGGTGGTGACGCTGTCGGCCCTGTTGCTGGCGCTGTTCGGAGTGGTCGGCCTGATGCTGGTGCTGCGGCCGCTGACCGGCAGCATGATCGTGCACACCAACGACATGCGCCAGCAGATCGAGGTGCTGGAGCGAACCAAGGCCGAATTGCAGGAGCGGACCCACCAACTGGCGCAATCCAACACCGACCTGGAACAGTTCGCCTATGTCGCCTCGCACGATCTGCAGACACCGTTGCGCAACATCGTCGGCTACACCCAGTTGCTGGAGCGGCGCTACAAGGGACAGATTGACAAGGACGCCGACGACTTCATCACCTTCATCGTCGATAATTCCAAGCAGATGTCGCGGCTGATCAACGATTTGCTGGAATATTCGCGCGTCACCAGCCAGGCCAAGCCGCTTCTGCCGGTGTCGGCCCGCGCTGCGGTGGACATGGCGCTCAGGCATCTTCGCACCGACATCGAAAAGACCGGCGCGACCATCCATGTCGGCGAATTGCCGCGGGTGATCGCCGACCAGACCCGGCTGGTCAGCCTGTTCCAGAACCTGCTCGGCAACGCCATCAAGTATCGCAGCGCCGACCGCCCGGTGAAGATCGACGTGACCGCCGCGCCCATCAGCCCAACCCACTGGTGCTTCTCGGTCGCCGACAACGGCATCGGCATCCCGCCCCAGTACCATGACAAGATCTTCGAGATCTTCCAGCGTCTCGACCCGACCGCCAAGGCCGAAGGCACCGGCATCGGCCTGACCTTGTGCCGGCGCATCGTCACCCGCTTCGGCGGCAGCATCTGGGTCGATTCCCAACCCGGCGAGGGCTCGACCTTTCATTTCACCCTGCGCGATGCGGGATCGATCAGCGGGGATCGCCCACCTTCAGCAGAGTGAACCAGAAGGTGCTGCCCTGGCCGGGAATCGAGTCCACGCCGATCGTGCCGCCGAACCGGGTCACCAGGCGCTGGCACAGGGCCAGGCCGATGCCGGTGCCATCGACGTCGCCGGACGGCGACAGACGCTGGAACAGCTCGAAGATCTTGCCGAAATACTGGCTTTCGATCCCGATCCCGTTATCGGCGACCATGAATATCCAGTGAGAGGCCGAATGGTCGCCGACCGAAATACGCACCACCGGCGGGCGGCCAGCCGCGCGATACTTGATGGCGTTGCCGATCAGGTTCTGGAACAGGCTGACCAATTGTGGCTCGTCGGCCAGGACCTCGGGCAACGGCGCCAGCTCGACCTGGCCGCCGGCCTCGGCGATGACCAGTTGCAGGTCGGCCAGCGCCAGGGCGGCCGCCTGATGCGCCGATACCGGCACCAGCGGGCGGCCCTGGCTGGTGATGCGCGAATAGGACAGCAGGTCGTTGATCAGCCGCGACATATGCTTGGCGCCATCGACGATGAAATCGATGAACTGGTCGGCGTCCTGGTCCAGCCGGCCCTTGTAGCGCCGCTCCAGCAACTGGCTGTAGCTGGCGATATTGCGCAGCGGCGTCTGCAGATCGTGCGAGGCGACATAGGCGAAGCGTTCCAGTTCGGCGTTGGATTGGCGCAAGGCTTCTTCGCGCTCGCTCATGCGCCGACGCTGGTCCTCGCGAACCTCGATCATCGCGTTGAATTCGCGGGCGACCTCGACCAGTTCGCGCGGCCCCGCAAGGGTGGCCCGCAGCGCCACGTCGCCGTGCTTGATGCCGGCGGCGACCTGGGCCAGCTTGCGCATCGGCGAACTGATCCGATGCCCGATCCTGGCCGCCAGCGCCAGCACCAGCACCAACACCACGATGCCGATTCCTGCGTTGATCAGGCCACTGCGGATGGCGCCTTGGTACAGGGTGTGCTTGGGCATGCCGACGAAGACGTGCCAATCGGCCTCGGTCAAACTCTCGACGAAATAGACCCGCTCGATTCCATCGACGCCGGTCTCGGTGAATTCACGCTCGCCGGCCATCATGCGCCGCGAGGCCGACATATGGGCCAGGTTCTTGCCGACCCAATTCTCGGGATCGATGTTTCGCCAGATCAAAGTGCTCTGGTCATCGAGGATGCCGACGGTGACGTATTCCCCCAGGTCGGCCTGGGAGACGCTGGGCCGATAGGCCGCCAGGTCGATGGGAAAGCCCAGATAGCCGCTGATATCGCCCCGCTCGCCCCGTATCGGCGAGATCAGCACCGACACCCAGCGGCCGGTGATCGGCCCCAGGAAGGGCCGGCCGACGACGAAATCCTGGCTGGCCTGGGCCCGCTGGAACCATGCGGCCTTGGCGACATTGACCGGCTTGCCGCCCGGCTGTGCCACCGCCGAGCAGACCGCGAGCCCGGTCGGATCGATCACCGTGGCATTGGCGAAGACCGGGAAGACGGCGTGGAAATCGTTCAGGAAATCGTCGCAATGCCCCAGGGCGGCGGTGCGGATCATCGGACGCAGCGCGATCCGCGCCAGGGCCTCGCGGTTGGTACGGATGATCCGATCGGTGTCGGACGCGGTGATCTTGGCCAGGTTGCGCGCCGTCGATTTCGCCAGGGCGACGCTGGTGGCCGCGCTGGAATAGATCGCGTAGGCCAGCAGCGCAAAAAGCGGGATGGTGGCTGCCGTCAACAATACGAGCAATTCAGCTCTGATGCTGCGAGTCTCGACCACCACTTCCTCCCAATGCCGGAAAAATATAAACCCTTCGGCTAGGCCTGCCTAGCCTAACCCCGGAAAAGGTCCGGACCGCGTCGGCACCCTGTTCTCCTCGATCCCGGCTTCGGGTATTGTGACATCGAAGATGCAGGGAACCATGCGGGGGGTGCTGTTGAACGCCTTGCGATTCGTGGCAACGAAATGGCCGATCGTCGCCCTCTTGGTGTTCGTCAACCTGTCGGTCCTGGCGTTGATCTGGGTGTCACTCGACAATAGCCGTCGCCAACACCAGGATCGGGCCGAGATCACCTCTCGCAACACCAACCGCCTGGTCGCGCAAAGCATCGCCGGCGACATCGACCGCATCGACCTGGCCCTGCTGACCACCATCGACGAGATCGGACGCTTGCGGCAGGCCTCGCCGAAGCTGGAGCCCGGCACCCTGACCCCGTTTCTGACCCGTCTGCAGGGACGCCTGCCCATGGCCGACAGCGTCCGGCTGGCCGGCCCCGACGGCGTGGTCATCGATGGTTCGGGCGGTGTGCCGGCCGGCATCAACATCGTGGATCGCGACTATTTCGCGAAGTTGCGCGACAAGGCCGCCACCGGGCTGGTGATTTCCCAGCCGATTCTGGGGCGGGTGAGCAACAAATGGGTGCTGATCTTCGCGCGGCGGGTCGACCTTGCCGATGGCGGCTTCGGTGGAATCGTCTTCGCACCGGTCACCATCGACTGGTTCGAGCAGAAGTTCAACGGCCTCGAGGTCGGCGTCGGCGGGACGGTGGTGATGCGCGGCGACGCCAGCCGCGACTTCGATCTGCTGGCGCGGGTCCCCCATGCCGGCTATGTCGGCCAGACCAAGGTGTCCGATACCTTCCGCGCCCGCATCACCGCCAAGCCCGAGGGCGACACCTACCAGGCGGCGGCCGGAGCCGACGGCATTCACCGGACCTTCTCGTACCGGCCGATCGCCAACTACCCGCTGATCACCCTTGTCGGCTTGGCGACCGAGGATTACGTCGGGGAGTGGCGCAAGGAAGCGGCCAAGCTGGCCGGCCTGGCCGGCGCCTTCCTGCTGGTCACCGTCTTTAGCGGCATCGGGCTACTTCGGACCTGGCGCACCCTTGAGCGGCGGACCGAGGAACTGGCCAGGTCCAACGCCGACCTGGAACAGTTCGCCTATGTCGCCAGCCACGATCTGCAATCACCGCTGCGCAACATCAGTGGCTATGCCCAATTGCTGGCCCGGCGCTACAAGGGCCGGCTGGACGAGGATGCCGACGAGTTCATCGATTATATCGTCGGCGGCGCCCAGCACATGTCGGCGATGATCCCCGACCTGTTGAATTACGCCCGAGCCTCGACCGCGCCGCAGGTCCTGTCCGAGGTCAAGCTGGACGATATCCTGCAATCGGTGCAGACCAACCTTGGCTCGACCATCGCCGCCGCCGGGGCCGAAATCACCGTCGGCCCGCTGCCGACCGTCAGGGCCGAGCCGCGCCAGGTCGAAAGCCTGTTCCAGAACCTGATCGAGAACGCCCTGACCTATCACCCCCCCGACCGGAAGGCGCGGATATCCATCACCGCCGAGCCCGGGTCGACCGGCATGTGGCGTTTCGCCGTGGCCGATAACGGCATCGGCATCGAGTCGCAATATTTCGACAAGATCTTCGGGGTGTTCCAGCGACTGGAGCCGAACCGCTTTCCCGGCGGCACCGGCATCGGGCTGGCCTTGTGCCGGCGCATCGTCACCCGTTTCGGCGGAACCATCTGGGTCGAATCCAAGCCCGATATCGGCACCACCTTCTTCTTCACCTTGCAAGACGCCAAGGTGGAAGAGCAAAAGGACTGAGCCCCCCCGGACGCCGGTTGGTCCGGTTGGTCCGGGGGGGCGGCAGCCCTATTCGCCGTACAGACGGCGAAAGCCCGCCGAGACCTTCTCGATGAAGGCCGGGTCCTTCTTCTTCCAATAGCGCGGGTCCTGCAGCATGCGCTTCAGCTCATCCTCGTCGGGCTGGTCATCGCGGCCGGCCGGCAGCGCCCCCAGGCCCGGCTCGCCCGAGGCCATCATGTGGCGCATGGCGATGATGCCGTCGGCCGAGCAGGACAGGGTCTGGTAGACCTCGGGCGGCAGGTTGGCCTGGCCCCAGGCCGCCAGCTGGCGGGCGGTTTCGGTCCATTTGGCGTCGCCGCCGAAATGCTCGCGCAGGCGGCTCAGATGGCTGCTGGCCTGGTGCTCGCCGGCCATGTGCTCGAAGGTCGGAATCACCCGCTCGTGCGCCAGATCATAGACCAGCTGCGCCTGGGCAGGGGTGAAGCCGGCCTGGTGCAGGCGACGATTGACCTCGGGGTCGCTTTCCAGCATCGGGTGCCGGCACTCGATGCAATAATCCTCGGGCTTGTCCGGCACGCCGGCGGCGCGATGGAACGCCCGGATCTCCTCCTCGCCGGCCTGCTCGCCGGGCACGCGGACCGTGCCGCCCAGACGGCGCTCCAGTTCCTGATAGGCTTTCAACAGGGCCTCGACCCGCACCGCGCCGGTTTCGGGGTCACGGAACTTGTCGGGAACCGATTGCGGACGGACGGTCGCCTCGCCCGGGCCGGGTTCCAGGGAATCTTCGTAATACATGACATGTCTCCTTTCGTGGTTTCACAGGCCGGGTTCGTGACGTCCGCGTTCAATCAGGTTCAGAATGTGCGCCACCAGCTGGCGCTGCCCCTCCAGGCAGCGCAATTGCGCTTCGCTGGCATCGGCGCCCAGGCAACGGTCCAGGGTCAGCGCCTTCAGATGATCCAGCGCCACCGCCCCGTCCGGGCCGGCGAAGGCCCGGGTGAAGGCGCGGGCGACGGCGTGGCGGTCCGCCTCGTCGGGCGGGGGCGGCGGCGGGGCGAACCAGCCCCAGCCGGGTTCGGACTTAGGCATGGCTCACCTCGTTGGCGGGAACCGCCATCTCGGGGGCAAGATCGGCGCGGGTGATCAACTCGGCCGGCACGTTGAAGGCTCGGCCCAGCCAACGGGCGGCGGCGGCGGCATCGACCGCCTGCATGCCCGCCGGCCCCAACTGGGCCAGCGAGCCCAGCCAGGTCAGCATGTTGCGGGCATCGCGTTGGGCCTGGCTTTGCGCCAAGGGCGAGCGGTACTGCAAATCGACGGTGTGGCCATCGATCAGCAGGGGCGGAATCTCGCCGCGCCGGCGCAGGATGTGGACGGCACGCATGATCAACGGCGTCAGCAGCTCGCTTTGCAGGCGGCCAAAGGTGGCGCCCAGCAGCCTGGCCATCTCGGCGGAACGCTCCATGACCTCGGTGGCGGTCATGCCGGGCGCGTTGGGCTGGCCCAGCTTATCGACCAGCAGGGCATGGCGGATGCGGCCCCGCATGTCATCGAGCACCAGTTGCGAGATGTCGAAACGGCCGGGCGCTTCCAGGGGCTGCAACCCGGCCGATCCCACCGCCTTGGGGATGATGGTGCCGGGCACCAGCTTGATGTTGGCCGGGTTCAGCACGCCGTCATCGTCGGCCTGCCAAATGCCGGTCACCGCGATGGTGGCGTTCTTCAGCACCAGCTCGACGACCTTGTTGGCGGTCTTGATGTCGGGCAGCGCCTTCATCACCGGCGAACGGCCATAGATTTCGCCGGGCGCCTTCAACCAGCGGAAATTGATGAAGGGGCTGTTGCCGAAGCGGCCCTGGGCCAGCAAAGGCTCGTCGGCGCCGTCTTGTTCCAGCACGGCGGCATAATCGTAGGTGCCGGCCGGATTGGGAATCACCGCCTCGACCACCGCGAACCTGGCCTCGGGGTCGTCCTTGGCCTGGCGGGTCAGGTTGTCCGGCACCGAATAGCCGGGAAAGCGCGCCCCGATCTGGGCCAGGGTCAGCTCGGAACGACGCCAGGTGGCATCCAGTCGTCCGGTGGGGCCTTCCTCCAGCACCGCCTGGGCCAGCGGCACGGCGGTAAAGCGAAAGGCCGACGGCTCACCCGGGGCCGCCTCCTCGAACAGCAAACAGGCGGTGCCGCCGGTGACGACGTCCAGATAGCATTGGTGCATCTCGACGGCGAAGTTCGAGCGGTCGAAATGGCCCTGCAGCGCGGAGCCGACACGGTCCAGCACCTGGGCCGCCTGTTCGGCTTCGGCGGCGTCGAGCGAGGCGCCGGCGGTCAGGCCGAACCATTGCGCCCACGGCGGCGTCAGTTCCGACAGCAAGCTGGCGGCCAACTGATCGACGGCGTCCGGGGCGGTGCCGTCGAACAACCGGTCGCCGCGCTTCTCGCCGGGATTGGTCGCCTGCATGGCGCCATCACGCAGCGGCAGCGCATAGTCATAGCATTCCTGCCAATGCGCCTCCCAGGTCGAGCGGCGTTCCTTGGCCTTGCGATACCGGGCCAGCAACGCGCGGGCGTCGTCGTCCGGATCGACCAACGGTACGATGGGTGCGGTCATGTCATTCCCCCAACAGACTTTTGCCCTGCCCGGCGACCGGGGTCAGGATTCCCCGTTCGTCGCCGGCGACCATGCCGGCACGACCGCGCCGATTGCGGGCGATGGAATCTTGCCGGGCCTTGCGAGCCTCGACCTCGGGATCAATCGTCGCCGGCATCGGCGGCGGAGCCGGCGGCTCGGGCGAGCCACCTAGGAAACCACCCATGGGAACCTCCTATGCTGAATGGTCTTGTTTTGTTCTTTTTGCTGTCGCAAAAATTCCGCTGCCCGGCTTCGGGCGACGGGTGAAATCCGGTCTTTCCGGACACCACGCTTTTGGATATATGCCAAAGGCGGGTTAAAATCAAGGCTAATCTTCCTATGGCGGGAAATATGCTTATATAATTGCCATGGCGTGAGAATGTCACCGGCGTTAATTCCCAGGACGCGCTTGACCTCTTCAACGCAAGAGTATGGTCTCCACGGCATTGCTACTCCATTAGGGTCATGCATTCTGGCTGAAACAACCTGAAAGTTGTGTCGCTCATACCATCGACGTAGCTCGTCGGCGCTGGCCGCCGGGACGATCGCCACCCGGGTCCGATCGGACAAGGGATCGATCACCACCCAGCCCCCCGCACCCTCGACGGCGACAAAGCAATGGCGAAATCCCGGCCGCAGCAATCTCAGCCACCACAACCCGGCGCCATCGCCGAAGAACACCAAGGCCCGGGCGGTCACGCCACGATCCCCCGCTGACGCAGATCGACATCCAGGTAATCCAGCGCCTCGGCCCACAGCACGGCCTGCCCCGCGCCGTCGCCGGCCCGGGGATCGGGCGGGCACTGGCTGGCCGCGAAACGGCCCAGAACGCGAAGATGCCTGCCGCCAATCCGCCGCAGACGATAAAGCCGTTGCACCGCCCGATAGATGTCGTCGGGATCGCACGGCCTGGCGACATCGCCCTGCCCCGCCTGCAACCGCGCCCCCACGGCCCGGGCCAACTGGCACGCGCCGAACCACATCCAGGCCTCCTCGGCACTGCCGAAAGGTTGTCCATCCGCCTGCCCGAGCGGGCGCGGCACGTAGCGCAATCGCGTCATCTTTCCCTCAATCGACGAGAACATTCGATGAACTCTTATGGCGCGCGCAGCGGATTAGAGTCAAGATGTTTTAGGTTTTTTTTCCTGCTGCAGGATCGCACGATTTGCGAGACCATCTTCCCATGTTGAAGCACGCCGATATCTGGGCGGCCATTGATGCCCTGGCCCGCGACAATGGGTTGACCGCGTCAGCCCTGGCCCGACGGGCTGGGCTTGACCCGACCACGTTCAACAAAAGCAAGCGCATCACCCGCGAGGGCAAACCCCGCTGGCCATCGACCGAAAGCGTTTCCAAGGCCCTTGAGGCCACGGGCGCCACCCTGGGCGACCTGGTCACCTATATCGAGGGCGGCAACCGGCAGCCGCGCCCGACCGCCACGGTGCCGCTGATCGGCTTCGCCCAGGCCGGCGACCGCGGCTTCTTCGACGATGCCGGCTATCCGGTCGGCGGCGGCTGGGACGAGATCCCGTTCCCCGAGATCGGCGACGCCCACGCCTATGCTCTGGAAGTCTCGGGCGACAGCATGGAACCGCTGTACCGGGCCGGCGACACCATCATCGTTTCGCCCGGCGCCTCGGTCCGACGCGGCGACCGCGTCGTCGTGCGCACCACTGCCGGCGAGGTGATGGCCAAGGAATTGCTGCGCCAGACCGCCAAGCGCATCGAGCTGGCCTCGATCAATCCCGCCCATCCCGGCCGCAGCCTCGCCACCGAGGAGGTGGCATGGATGGCCCGCATCCTGTGGGCCAGCCAATGAACTGACCGCCCTGTCGGCCTTCGCCCGCACCTTCGGCTTGACTTTTTTGTTCACTTATTGTTCTATCGCAGCATGGATTGCCTCGCGCTTGAACGCCGTTACGACAGCCCCATTCCCGCCGCCGACCCGGCCGCCCCGCCACCGCCACCGGTGGCCCTGCTGGTGCGCCTGCTGCGCGAGGGACGGGAACGGCTGGGCCGGCGGCGGCTGACCCTGCCGCCCGGCCACCCCCGCCTGGAGATGGCGGCGGCCGACATCGGCGCCTATCGTCATGGCTTGGTACGCGTCCTGCCGACCGGCCCGGCGGCTGGTGTCCTGCCCCCGAAACTCGCATAGCGAATTACGGGGATAAGCAGGCCACCAACTTTTTGAATTGGGCCGCGGTCAGGCGGCGTCGTCGGTGGCGGCGCAGACCCGGTTGCGGCCGGCGCGTTTGCCGCGATAGGCGGCGCGATCGGCGGCGTCGATGAAATCGTCGAGCGCCAGCAATTCGTCGCGATCCATCGACGACACCCCGAAGGTACCGGTGACCGAAATAGGCTCGGCAATTCCGGGGGCCAAAATCTTGCGGTCGGCCACGGCGCCGCGCAGGCTTTCCGCCACGGTCAGCGCCCCTTCCATATCGGTTTCGGGCAGCAGCACGACGAATTCCTCGCCGCCGAAGCGCGACACCAGATCGGTCGCCCGCACCGATCCCTGCAGAACCTCGGCGGTTTCCTTCAGCACCAGATCGCCGACCACATGGCCGAAGGTGTCGTTGATCGTCTTGAAATGGTCGAGATCGATGACCAGAAGCGACATCGGCTTGCCCGACCGCACCAGGCGGTCGCATTCGATATCGAAGCGCTGGGTGAACTTGGTCCGGTTGGCCAGGCCGGTCAGGGCGTCATGCAGCGCCGATTGCTCCAGCCGCTCGACCAGGGTCTTGATCTTCAGGTCCTGATGGTGCTTTTCGGTGATGTCGGTGGCGACGCCCCGGAAACCGCCATCGACGCCATAGCCCGACAGTTCCAGCCAGGCCAGACGCCCACCCTTGCAGCGAAACGGCGCCACCGCCTTCTCGCCCGGGGCCAGGTCGCCGGCCAGCCAGCCCATCACCACCGGGCGCGCCGCCGGCTCGACGAATTCCAAGAGCGAGCGGCCGTCGATCTCGCCCATTTCGTAGCCCAGCACCCGTTCGATTCCCGAGGCGAACCGGAAACGGGCGTCGCCGTCCAGTTCGAATACCGCGATCACCGAGCGCGAGATGATCTCGTCCATCAGGGCCAGCGTGCGTTCCAACTGCTGCGCCGAGGCGCGGATGTCGGTGATGTCGGTATAGGTGGTGACGAAGCCGCCATCGCTCATCGGCCGGCCGAACACCTCGATGATCCGCCCGGTCGGCAAGACCCGCTCGAACCGATGTTGCGACGGGTTGCGGGCCAGCTCGACCCGCTGGCGGACATGGTCCTCGGGATCGCCGGGGCCGTAATCGCCGCGTTCGGCGACGAAGCGGATGGCGTCGGCATAGGGCACCACCTCGCCGGGCGGCATCACCGTGGCGGGAATGTCCAGCAGGCGGGCGAAGGCCTGGTTCCACACCACGATGTCGAGCGCCGGGTCGACCACCGTCACCCCTTGCGGCAAATGCTCGATCACCGAATGCAGATGAACGCGGACCCGTTCCGATTCCGCCATCGCCGCCTGCAGCGCCTCCTCGGCCCGTTTGCGGGCGGTGACGTCGGTATAGATGGTGACGAAGCCGCCGCCCGGCAGCGGCGCGCCGCGGATTTCCAAGGTGGTGCCGTCGGTGCGTCGGCGCTCAAACACATGGGGTTCGGGATTGCTGGCCTGGCGCAGCCGCTCGGCGACCAGGGCATCGACGTCGCCGGGGCCGTATTCGCCCCGCTCGGCATTGTAGCGCAGCAAGGTTTCCAACGACGGCAGGCCACCGTCGAACAGGCTGTCGGGAAAGCCCAGCAAGGCCTGCAGCTTGGCATTGCAGGCCCGCATCTCCAGATCCGGCCCGAACAAGGTGACGGCGCCCGGCATGTTCTCGATGATGGTGCGCAGCGCGATGCGCGAGCCGATGTCGCGCACGGTGACCAGCAGGCGCGGGCCGGCCCGCGACAGCGCCACCTCGACCGGCAACGATCCTTGCCCGTCACCCCGCAAAAGATGGATGACGCCGTTGGCGTCGCGCCGCAGGACGGAAACGTCGTCGGTGCCGGCCAGGAAGATGGCGATCGTCTGGTCCAGCCCCGGTCGATCCTGCTCGCGGATCAAGCTCAGAAACACCCGGCCGCGCGGATCGTCGCCAATCAGGCGGCAGGCCGCCCGGTTGGCCACCGCGACGGTACCGTCGGCATCGACGCCGATCATCGCCGCCGACGAGTTCTCGAAGGCCAGCCGGTGGAACGACAGGGCCGCGTCACCGCCTTCGCCCTGCTGTTCCGGTTTCGGCTTGCCCTGGTCCATTGATGACGCGCCCGAATTGAATCAAGGGTTGATCATCAACCGACGGCGCCCGATTTCAAAGGACAATTTCTCCAGCACCCGCCCATGAAAAAGGGGCGCCCGGCGGGGCGCCCCTTGGTCGCGACGGCTGGGTTTTAAACCAGCGATTCGCAGAAGCGCTTGATACGCTCGCAGGCCTTGGTCAGCGCCTCGGTCGAGGTGGCGTAGGAGATGCGGAAATAGGGCTCCAGGCCGAAGGCCGCGCCCTGGACCACCGCCACGCCCTCGGCCTCCAGCAGGGCGCCGACGAAGTCGGTGTCGCTGGCGATGACCTTGCCGTCCTTGGTCTTCTTGCCGATGGCGCCTGCGCAGGACGGATAGACGTAGAAGGCGCCTTCCGGGGTGCGGCAGGTGATGCCGGGGCAATCGTTCAGCAGCTTGACCACCATGTCGCGGCGGGCCTTGAAGATCTCCTGGTTCTTCGGGATGAAGTCCTGGGTGCCGTTCAGGGCTTCCACCGCCGCCGCCTGGCTGATCGAGGCGGTGTGGGTCACCGACTGCGACTGGATCATGTTGATCGCCTTGATCAGCGGCAACGGGCCGGCGGCATAGCCGACGCGCCAGCCGGTCATGGCATAGGCCTTCGACACGCCGTTCATGGTCAGCGTGCGGTCATAGAGCGTGGGCTCGACCTGGGCCGGGGTGCAGAACTTGAAGCCGTCATAGACCAGATGCTCGTACATGTCGTCCGACATGACATAGACATGCGGATGCTTGACCAGCACATCGGTCAGGGCCTTCATCTCGTCCCACGAATAGGCCGCACCCGACGGGTTGGACGGCGAATTCAGCACCAGCCACTTGGTCTTGGGGGTGATGGCCTTTTCCAGGTCGGCGGGCTGCAGCTTGAAGCCCTTTTCCTCGGGGCCGACCACGAACACCGGGACGCCGCCGAACATCAGGGCGATATCCGGATACGACACCCAATAGGGCGCCGGCACGATGACTTCGTCACCGGGATTGATGGTGGCCATGAAGGCGTTGAAGATCACGCCCTTGCCGCCGACGCCGACGGTGACCTGGTCGGCGGTATAGTCCAGCCCGTTCTCGCGCTTGAACTTGGCGGCGATGGCCTTGCGCAGTTCCAAGGTGCCGGCCGGAGCCACATACTTGGTCTGGCCGCCATCGATGGCCGCCTTGGCCACCGCCTTGATGTTTTCGGGGGTGTCGAAGTCGGGCTCGCCGGCGCCCAGGCCGATGACGTCGCGGCCGGCAGCCTTCAACTCGGCGGCCTTCTGGGTCACGGCGATGGTCGGAGAGGGCTTGATGGCCGACAGCCTGTCTGCGATGAACGGCATGGTATTCCCCATCTGGCAGGAAGAAATCAAGGCGGCGAAGTTACTTGCGCCGACCGCGATTCGCAAGGGGAATACCGTGCCTTTCCTGGCGAACGGCGCCGCTCGGGATCGGCGCGTTCCATCACCACCGCCGCCGCCGACCAGTATTCATGGCCATCATGATTGATTCCGCCGGCGGTCAGACGACACCGCCACCCCGGCTCGTCCACCGCTTCGGCCGCCTCGGCCATGCGGCGCAGGCGGGACACGAACCGCTCGCGCTCGCGCGGTTCGGCCGGCGCCATATAGGTGCAGCTGAAGGCCACCACCCCCAACTGGAACGACCCGCCTTCGCCGGCCAGCAACGACCGCATGCGGTCCAGGTCGCCGGAAATGCGGCCCCAGCCATCGACATTGCGCTTGATCTCGACCACCGCGTGCGGCCGCGACCCGCCCCGATAGATCAGCAGATCGACGCGGCGGTTGCCGTCCAACCAGGCCCGCCCCGGCGCCCCCGGCCCAGCCGGCGCAGAATCGCGGGCGGCGTCGCCCAAGGGAAATTCCGGCCACACCGTCAGGGGGGCGCACCAATCCCACACCGCCTGTGCCACAGATACGGTGATCAAATATTCAGGCGCCCACGAGAAGTAGCCTCCGTTGGCGGTCCAGGCGGCATAGGTGTGCCGAGCCTCGACGACACCCGCGAGAACCGCACTGACGATCTTATCGGCTTTTAACATTTCTGCGTGCATGATTGACCATCATCGTGAGTATTTTCCATTATTCGATCTTTTTTAGGTTGTATGCAAGCACAGATGAAAGCCTGAATGTTCGCCCTCGATGATCAGACCAACCGCACAGGTCGTATGACCCCCATGCGGTTTGGTTGCCCGCACGACCCAACCGACTCATTTTGTTGACGAACAGCACAAGCGCGCGTATGTTTCGCTGCACCGCAACATACCCCCCGCAGGTTGGAGACGTGTCATGGCCAGCAAGCAGCAGCCCGAGCAGTTGTTCGATTTCGACATCACCAAGTACATGGGTGACTTCAAGGTCCCCGGCGTTGACGTTGAGACCCTCGTGAGCAGCCAGCGCCGCAACATCGAGGCCCTGACCCAGGCCAACCGTCTGGCTTATGAGGGCCTGCAGGCCGTTCTGAAGCGTCAGGCCGAGATCCTGCGCCAGACCATGGACGAAGTGTCCCAGGCGACCAAGGACATCGCCGAGCCGGGCGCTCCGCAGGACAAGGCCGCCAAGCAGACCGAGTTGGCCAAGGACGCCTTCGAGCGTTCGCTGTCCAACATGCGCGAACTGGCCGAGATGATCGCCAAGGCCAACAACGAGGCGTTCGACCTGTTGAACAAGCGCTTCACCCAGAACATGGACGAGATCCGCGAAGCCTTCGTGAAGAGCGCGAAGAAGTAAGCTTCGTCGCCGATCCGGCAAACGCGACGGCCGCATCCCCTGGGGGTGCGGCCGTTTTCGTGTCGCGAGCCCTACTTCTCGACCAGCCGCAGCAGCGGCGCCCATTCGGCGGCATAATCGCGCGAGCGGCGGTCGGGGGCTTCCAGCACGGTCTGGCCCAGCGCCGCCAGGTTGGGATAGATCTGGCTGTCGCGCAGCCGGGCCACCACAGGAAATCCCAGTTGGGCGAAGAAGCCGTCCAGATGGTCGGACACCTTGGTCCCCAATCGCAGGCGGTTGCCGACGATGGCGACCACCCGCTTGTTCTTGCGCACCGCCTTGACCTCGGCCAGACGCTTGAGGAAATGAGCGGTGGCATCCTCGTCGAAGGCGCCGGGCAGCACCGGCACCACCACGATGTCCGAGATGTCGATCAGATCCTCGACATCCTTGTGGTGCATCGCCGCCGGCGCGTCGATGACCAGACGTTCCAGCCCCTTGGCCGGCTTGCCGACATCCTTGGACCAGTCCAGCCCCTCGATGGACGGTGTGCGCTCGCCCCGGCGCCGCAGCCAGTTCAGCGCCGAACGCTGCCGGTCGCAATCGCCGATGGCGGTGCGCAAACCGGCCAGGGCGAAGGAAGCCGCCAGATGGGTGGCGATGGTGGTCTTGCCGCAGCCGCCCTTGATGTTACCCACCAGCACCGTCAGCATGACCGCCCCCTTTGTGTGATGCGGTCAGCCGCCGCGCTTGTGCTTGAGACGGGCGCGGGCCTCGACCAATTCGCGTCCCATTTTGCGAATGTCGTGCAGCAGCGTCTCGACCACCAGGATGACCAGGTCCGGGGTGCGATTCAACTGCGCCTTCAAGGTCGCCTTGGGCAGGACCAGGCAGACGGTGGGAGCAGCCGCCTCGGCCGAGGCCATGCGCGGCTCGTCATCGATCAGGGCCATCTCGCCGAACACACCCGAAGCGCCCAGTTCGCCCAACGCCACCTTCTGGCCATCGACATCCTTGAAGATGATGACCCGGCCGGATTCGATGACATAGGCCTCGTTGCCGGCTTCGCCCTCGGAAAAGATGACCTCGCCGGCGGCGAAACGGCGGCGCGAGGTCTTTTCCGAAGCGCCGGGCGCCGCCGACTGCCCCTGCGCCACCGCCTGACGGATGGTCTGCTGCGCCACCCCCGGCGGCAAGGCGATCAAGGGCGGCGGCTTGGGCAGGGGCGGATTGCGGCGGCGGTTGCCGCCGTCCGGCATGTCGCGCTCGACCGAGCGGCGGCACGGGCCGGTATAAGAGGCGACATCGACGAACGGGCGCGGATTGATCAGCGCGTTGCGGATGCGCCGGAACATCGAATCGGCCGACACCGGCTTGACCAGGAATTCGTTGACCCCGGCGTTCCTGGCATCCATCACCTTTTCCATCTCGGCAAAGCCCGACACCATGATGATCGGCGTCGTCTTGCACGACGGCACATGACCCTCGCGGATGAAACGGGTCAGCATGACGCCGTCCATCGGGTCCATGTCGTGATCGACCAGCATCAGATCGACCTTGTTGTCGGCCAGGATCTGCAGCGCCGTCGGGCCATCGCCGGCCTCGAGGATCGTGCGCACGCCGAAGGATTGCAGCGCCGACTTCATGAACGAGCGCGCGTACCGGCTGTCGTCGATCACCATGACGGTCAGGGGGGAAAGGTCGATATCGACAATCATCGCTGGCAAAAACCTCCGCCCTTCATTTCTAGCCCATCAGCCCCCTGCTCTCCAAGAGAGACCTAAGGCTGGCCCCCTGGGAGCTGTGGCTTGACGGCGGTCAATGAGGGGGGCTATGACCGTCCCCATGATCGCCCATCCGACGGAAGGACCAGGGACATGATGGCCAGCGACATGATGGAAGGGCAGTACCGGCCGGGTGCCAAGCCGATGACCCCGCCCTTCTCGCCCGTGCTGCTGCTGGGGCTGGCCCTGAAGCCGCTTCGCCCCGCCCTGCTGCAGCCGCTGTTCGACGCCATGCTGCGGGTGGTGCGCCGCCAGCACCCCGACATCCTGGAACGGCTGGAAGCCTATGGCGACCGCGTCGTCTGCATCGACCCCATCGACCTGCCCTTCGCCATCTTGCTGGAACCCAATCCGGCCGAGCCGCGCCTGACCGTGCGCCGCTTCGTCGATGCCGATGAAGTGCACGCCACCATCCGCGGCCCGCTGGAGACCCTGATCGCCCTGGCCGAGGGCAAGGTCGACGGCGACGCCTTGTTCTTCTCGCGCCAATTGGTCATCGAGGGCGATACCGAGGTGGTGGTGGCGCTGAGAAATGCCATCGACGGCGCCGGCATCGATCTGATCGCCGACCTGACCAGCGCGCTCGGCCCGTTCGCCAACCCGGCGCGGCGCCTGGCCGACGCCGCCCTGGAAGCCGCCCATTCGGTCCGCTCGGGCATCGAGACACTGCGCCAGTCGCTGATTGCCCCGGCGGTTCAGGGTGCTGCGTCCCGCGACGCTCGCATCGCTGAGTTGGAAGCCGAGGTCAAGGCCTTGCGCAAGGCGTCGCGGCGGGGCCACGCCTGATGACCGAGTTGGTTCGCCCCGAGCTGGTTTGCCCGGCCGGCACCCCGGCCGCGCTGAAAAGCGCCGTCGAAGCCGGCGCCGATTGCGTCTATGTCGGTTTTCGCGACGAGACCAACGCGCGGAACTTCCCCGGCCTGAATTTCAGCCGCAAGGAACTGGAGGAAGGCATCGCGCTTGCCCATGACCACGGCGCCAAGGTGCTGGTGGCCATCAACACCTTCCCGCGCGCCGGCCGCCCGGACTTGTGGCACCAGGCGGTGGCCGATTCGGCACGGCTGAAGGCCGATGCGGTGATCCTGGCCGATATCGGCCTGTTGGCCCACGCCGCCCACCACCACCCCGATCTGCGCCTGCACCTGTCGGTCCAGGCGGCGGCGTCCAACCCCGATTCGATCCGCTTCTACGCCGAACGCTTCGGGGTGAAAAGGGTGGTGCTGCCGCGCGTCTTGACCGTGCAGGAAATCGCCACCGTCAACGCCGCCATCGCCCCGGTCGAAACCGAGGTGTTCGTGTTCGGCGGCCTGTGCGTGATGGCGGAAGGCCGCTGCGCCCTGTCGTCCTATGCCACCGGCCAGTCGCCCAACATGAACGGCGTCTGCTCGCCGGCCAGCCACGTCCGCTACGAGGAACGAGCCGGCGGCATCACCTCGCAACTGGCCGGCTTCACCATCAACAAGTTCGGCGAAGGCGAGCCGGCCGGCTATCCGACCCTGTGCAAGGGCCGCTTCATCGCCAACGGCAAGACCAGCTACCTGTTCGAGGAACCGACCTCGCTCAACACCCTGGCCATGCTGCCCGAGTTGATCAAGGCCGGAATCACCGCCTTCAAGATCGAGGGCCGCCAGCGCGGCCGCGCCTATGTCGCCGCGGTGGTCCAGGCCTTCCGCCAGGGCGTCGATGCGGTCATGGCCGGACGGCCCATGCCCGACATCGACCTTGACCGCATCACCGAGGGCGGCCGCCAGACCACCGGCGCCTACGAGAGGACCTGGCGTTGACCCATCCCGCCAAACTGACCCTGGGTCCTGTTCTGTTCAACTGGCGCCCCGAAGCCTTTCGCGACTTCTATTTCCGCATCGCCGACGAAGCGTGCGTCGATACCGTCTGCGTCGGCGAGGTGGTGTGTTCGAAGCGCACGCCGTTCCTGGCCCCGGTCCTGCCCGAGGTGATCGAGCGCCTGACCAGCGCCGGCAAAGAGGTGGTGCTGTCGTCGCTGGCCCTGATCATGACCGAGCGCGAGGCGAACGAGGCCCGCCAGTTGGCCACCGCCGATGCCGGCTTCCTGGTCGAGGCCAACGACATCTCGGTCGCCTCGATGCTGGCCGGCCGGCCGTTCGTCGCCGGGCCGCTGTTGAACATCTACAACGAGGGCACCCTGGCCGCTCTGGAAGAGCTGGGCGCGGTGCGCACCTGCCTCCCGGCCGAACTGCCGGCCGACATCCTGGTCACCCTGGCCGGGGCCGCCAAGGGCGAGATCGAAATCCAGGCCTTCGGCCGGCTGCCGCTGGCCATTTCCGCCCGCTGCTACCATGCGCGCTCGCGCAACCTGGCCAAGGATGGCTGCCAGTACGTCTGCGCCGAAGACCCCGACGGCATGGCCGTCGATACCCTGGACGACGAGCCGTTCCTGGCGGTCAACGGCACCCAGACCATGTCGTACCATTACCTGGACCTGCTGCACGAACTGCCGGCCTTGCGAGCCCGCGGCATCAACCGGTTCCGCCTGTGGCCACAGAATGTCGACATGGTCGCGGTGGCCGCCCTGTACCGCGCCGTGCTGGACGGCGCCGTCGAACCGGCCGATGCCGCCGACCAATTGGCCGCCTTGTGCCCACGGGCGGAATTCTCGAACGGCTATGTCCATGGTCGGGAAGGGCATCTGTTCGTCGAGGCCGACCTGTAGGCCTCTTGTCCGCGACACGCGGCCCCGGCATACTAGCGCCGACCAGTGACCGGCTTGGGGGCCGGCCGGCGGGATGCGCGTGGGTGATCGGGGACTTTCAGGTATGGCAGCGGCGGACGAAGCGAATACAGCGAATCCGGCAAAATCGCAGGGTGGCGATGACAACGCCATCAAGTTCGAGCACAAGTTCTTCGCCTCGTTCGAAGAGCTGTACTTCCGACTGACCGACACCGGCGAAGCGGCGGTCGTGCTGAAGATGGCCGGCAACGAGGCGATCCTGGCCTTCGACGGCATCAAACGCGAGTTCGGCCTGACCGAGGATTCCGCCGACGGTCGCCTGCTGAACAAGATCGCCGAGGGCCTGCAATATGTGCGCGGCTTGAAGCCCGGCGACGTGCTGCCCAAGGAAGTCACTACCCGCGAGGCGTCGTGGGAGCCGACCGACCGCCACCGCCGCATCGCCCGCCAGCGCCTGACCATGCAGTTGGTGACCTGGCTGACCGGCGACGAACACATCTTCACCTCGCCCGAGGAACTGGCGCAGGTCGCCGAGGACCCGCAGGTCAAGAAGAACATCAACCTGGCCTTCGCCGAAGCGGCCGAGGAACTGGGCCTGGGCCGCGACCGCCGCGAAGAGGTGGTCACCTACATCGAGACCCTGGCCAAGGAGTTGGCCTATATCGAGGCCGAACGCGACGTCTTCACCGAAATCAAGAAGATCGACGACAAGGTCCAGGGCCTGCGTCGCCTCTACGGCTCGGATCGCGGCATGATCGAGACGGTCGATCAGGTCGCCCGCCTGTGCCAGCGCGCCTTGAAGGTATTCCAGGAGAATTTCGACCAGATCGACGCCCAGACCGGCGAGATCCTGGCCATGCTGAAGAACATCGACAACCAGACCGACTATATCCGCTCGGCCCGCGACGAACTGCACCGCCGCATGATCCCGTGGGAGGATTACTTCCCGGTGTGGAAGTCGGTCTATGTCGTCAAGTCGGACGAGAACGTCTTGCGCATCCGCGACCTGTACCAGTTCCTGGCGCCGCGTTTCATGCAGGTCAACGAATGGGTGCTGGTGACCAAGCGCGGCTTCGATCAGGCCAAGAAAAAGCCGCTGGGCGGCGTGCTGCGCTGGTAGCTCATACAAAATCCGAATGGGTCATTCGGATTTGGGATTACTCCTCGGCGCAATAGCGGGCCACTTCGTCCAGCAGCTTGCGGATCGAGATCGGCTTGGTGATCACCTGGTCGAACCCTTCCTTCATGAAGGCCGCCACCGATTCCGGATCGGCGAAGGCGGTCACCGCCAGCACCGGCACCGCGGCGGTGCGGTCGTCCGCCTTCAACTGCTTCAAAAGATCGACGCCCGACTGCCGGGGCAGCTGGATATCCATCAAGATCAGCTTGGCGCCCGAATTGGCGGTCATCTCGACCAGCCCGTCGCCGTCTTGCGACTTGACGGTGCCGTAGCCGGCGATGGTCAGCGCCTGCTCCAGCAACTTCATGTTCATGGCATTGTCTTCGACGATCACCACCGTCCCGGTCATGGCCCCACTCCTATGATTTTCCGGCGATGGCCGTTGTACCGTTGAAAGAACGCGCGAAAGCCACAAAGTCCGCCGCCGGCACTGGCCGGCCAATCAGGTAGCCCTGAATCTCGTCGCAGCCGTGCCGGGCCAGCAAGGCGGCCTGGGACTCGGTCTCGACACCCTCGGCGATGGTCGACAGCGAAAGGGAATGGGCCAACGAGATGATGGCGTTGGCGATCACCCGCCCGTCCTCGTCATGGTCGAGGTCGCGCACGAAGGCGCGGTCGATCTTGACGGTGTTGACCGGGAAACGCTTGAGATAGGCCAGCGACGAATAGCCGGTGCCGAAATCGTCGATCGACAGCGACACCCCCAGGTCGGCCAATTGCCGCAACAACCGCAGCGTCGATTCGCCGTCGGCCATCAGCATGCTTTCGGTCAGTTCCAGGTCGAGCTGGCGCGGATTGATGCCGGAATCGGCGATGACGCCGGCCACGGTGTCGGCCAGATCGGCCTCGTGGAACTGGCGCCCCGAGATGTTGACCCCCAGGCGCAAGGGCGGCAGCTCCTGCTTATCCCACGAGCGCAATTCGGCGCAGGCGCTTTCCAGCACCCAGCGGCCCATCTCGACGATCAGGCCGGTCTGTTCGGCGACGGGAATGAACTTGTCGGGGCCGATGATCCCCAATTCGGGGTGACGCCAGCGAATCAGCGCCTCGGCACCGACCAGGCGCATCTCCTTCAGCTTGACCTGGGGCTGGTAGAACAGCTCGAACTGGCCGACCTTCAGGGCGTCGCGCAAGCTGCGTTCCAGGGTCATGCGCTCGCTGACCGCGAAGCTCATGGCGGCGTCGAAGAAGCCCAGCCGCTCGTCCGGACGCTTCTTGACCTGGTGCAGCGCCATTTCGGCGTTGCGCAGCAGTTCCAGCGCCTCGTCGCCGTCGCGCGGAAACACCGAGATGCCGATATCCACCGGCAGGCTGATCTCGTGGCCCTGCAGCAGGAACGGCTCGAGCAGCGCATCCTGGACGGTGCCGGTGATGCGGGTGGCGTCGGCCAATCCATCCAGGCCGGAAACCACCACGGCGAATTCGTCGCCGGCCAGCCGCGCCGCGGTGCCCTGCAACCCGCCGACCACTTGCGACAGCCGCCGCGCGGTTTCGCGCAGGACGGCGTTGCCGATCTCGTGCCCCATGGAATCGTTGACGGTGGTGAAGCCGTCCAGGTCGATGGTCATCACCACCACATGGTGGCCGCTGGTGCGGGCCAGGCCCAAGGCCTGGCCGAGACGATCGATCAAGAGCGTGCGGTTGGGCAAATCGGTCAGCGGATCGTGGTTGGCCAGATAGGCCACGCGCTGCGCCAATTGCTTGTTCTCGGTCAGATCGCGGATGGTGCCGGTGAACAGGCGGCGATTATCCAGGCGCAGTTCCGACACCGCCAGATGGATCGGGAATAGCGAGCCGTCCTTGCGCCGGCCCAAAACCTCGGTGCCCACGGCCATGTTGCCCTGTCCGTGCAGATAGACCCGAAAATCGGCCGATTCGGGCATCAGAACCGCGACATTGGCGCCGATCAGTTCCGCCAGCGACGAGCCGAAGATCCGTTCCACCGACAAATTGGCGCTGACGATGATGCCGTCCTCGTCGATGGTCAGGATGCCGTCCAGGACGGTGTCCATGATGGCGCGGATGCGGTGTTCACGGGCCGCGACCGCCCGCATCGCCGCCGTCACCTCGGTGGTGTCGCGCCCGACCACCAGGGCGGCGGTCTGGCCGTCCCGCTTCAAGGGCACCGCGTTCAGTTCGACGTCGCGGGTGCGGCCGGCGAAGGTGGTGATCTTGACCGGAACCGGATGATCCTCGTTGAACAAGGCCTCGATGCCGGTCGCCAGCACGCCGCGAAAATCGGGGTGGACGAAATCGATGAATTCCTTGCCCTCGCACGCCGATTCCGAGGGGGCCCGCAGCATGCCCAGGCCGGCCGCGTTGATGCGCTCGATGACGCCATCGACGCAGACGCAGATCAGGTCGGGCGACAGCTCGACCAGGTCGCGGTACGAGGCCTGATCCTTCAACAAGGCGGTTTCCAGCATCGACAGATCGGTGATGCGGTCCAGCTGCTTCAGGATCTGCGAGCCGGAATTCAAGATGCTGTCGGCATAGTCGCGATAGCCCGAGGGCTGGATCTGCCCCAGCATCTCGGAATGGATCATCTCGGCGAAGCCGATGACGTCGTTCAGGGGCGTGCGGATGTCGCGGCTCATGCGCGCCATGAACTCGGTCTTCGACCGGTTGGCCAACTGGGCCTCTTCCTTGGCCTCGGCCAGGACTTCCGCCGCGTTGCGCTCGCTGGTGATGTCACGCAGGAAAAAAGCGCAGCGGCGGTCGTCGGGCGAGCCCACCGCCAGGAACCGGCCGGCGAACCAGCGCGGGCCGTCACTATCCTCGAACTCGATGGTGCGCCCGGCCGCCAGGGCCTGGGCGAAGAAATCGCGGCGCCGCTCGACCAGGGCCTTCGGCATCAAGGTGAAGACGTCCTGGCCTTCCAGCTCGTCGGGCCGGCGCCCCAGGGTCTCGGCGGCCTGGGCGTTGACGGTGATGACCACGCCGTTCGCATCCAGAAGTGCTGCGAAATCATGGCTGGCATCCAGCAGGGCCTGGGTGGTGTGGTGCGACAGTTCCAGCGCCTTTTGCGCCTGCTGGCGTTCGACCGCGTGGCGGATGACGCGGGGCAGCAATTCCAGGCCGGCCAGCGACTTGACCACGTAATCCTGGGCGCCGGCGCGGATGGCGTCTTGCGCCACCCGTTCGTCGTCCAGGCTGGTCAGCACCACCAGGGCGGTGTCGGGCGCCACCGCCTTGAGCCGGATCACCGATTCCAACCCCGAGGCGTCGGGCAGGCCCAGGTCGGCCAGGATGCAGATATAGTCCGGCAATGGCGCCAGCGCCGCGCCCTCGGCCAAGGTGGCACGGCAATCGGCACGCCACGGCACCATCGCCTCGGCGAGTTTTATCTCGATGAGGCGCTGGTCTCCGGGATTGTCCTCGATGACGAGGAGACGCGTGGCGGCGGTGGCGACTGTCATGACCTTGGCAAGATGCAGCATCCTCAAGCCGATGTAAACGGATGCTAACGATCTTGAGACGGTCCTAAAGCAGCAGACCGACGATACCTCCGGTCAAGCACGAGGCGAGAGTACCGGAAATTACCGATCGACCGCCCAGGGCGACGATCTCGTCGCGACGTTCGGGCGCCATCGCCGACAGCCCGGCGATCATGATCCCCAGCGAGCCGAAATTGGCGAATCCGCACAATCCGTAGGTCATGATGATGCGCGAGCGCACCGACAGCGCCTCGGGCGGCAGCCGGGCCAGGTCGAGATAGGCCAACAATTCGTTCAGCACCGTCTTGGTGCCCATCAGGGCCCCGGCCGTGACCATCTCGGACGCCGGAATGCCCATCAGCCAAACGATCGGCGCCATCAGCCAGCCCATCATCCGCTGCAGCGTCAAGGGCTGGCCGCCCCAATCGGGCAACAACGACAGCGCGCCGTTGGCCAGCGACACCAGGGCCACCAGCACGATCAGCATGGCGATGACGTTGATCAGCAATTGCACGCCGTCGGCCGTGCCCTTGACCACCGCGTCCATCGAACCGCCATAGGCCGCCGGGGTCTCGCCGCCACCGGTGCGGGAATCGTCGGGGATCATGATCTTGGCCACCATCACCGCCGCCGGCACGCTGATCAGCGAGGCGGTCAGCAGGTGGCCGACCGGATCGGGCACCACGCCGGCCAGGAAGGTGGCGTACAGCACCATCACCGTGCCGGCGATGGTGGCCATGCCGCCGGTCATCACCACGAACAGCTCGCCCCGCGACAGCACGGAAATATAGGGACGGATCAGCAAGGGGGCCTCGACCATGCCGACGAAGGCGTTGGCCGCCGACGACACCCCGACCGCACCGCCCAGCCCCATGGCCCGCTCCAGCGCCCAGCTCATCGCCTTGACCACCACCGGCAGGATGCGCCAGTGATACAGCAGGGCCGACAGCGCGCTCATGATCAGAACCAGCGGCAAGGCCTGGAAGGCCAGCACGAAGGACGAGGCCGGGTCGGCCACCGCATAGGGCGCGGCGCCGCCGCCGATATAGCCGAACACGAAGGAGGTGCCGGCCCGGGTCGCGGCCTGCAAGGAATCGACGATGCGGTTGAGGCCCAGGAACAGGCCTTGCGCCGCCGGCACTTTCAGCAGCAAGGCGGCGATCAGGAACTGCGCGGCCAGGCCGGCCGCCGCGACGCGCCACGACACGCGGCGGCGGTCTTCCGACATCAGCCAGGCCAGGCCGACCAGTCCGATCAGGCCGACGAGCCCCTGCGCCAACGCGGCCATGTCAATGGTGCGGCTGCTTGGCCAGCCACTCGTTGATGGTGGGGACCATGGCCTTGAAGGTCAGCGAGAAGGACGCCATCAGCTTGTCCTTCTCCTGGTTCATGTGCAGCATGTTATCGACCACCTTGCGCAGGATGTCCTTCGAGAAGTTGGGATTGCCGACCACCATCGGCAGCTTGTTGCCCAACGCCGAGCGCATCGAGGTCACCAGCACTTCCAGCTTGTCGATGTTCAACCGCTCGAGGTCTTCCAGATTCTCGGCGGCGATCCAGCACAAGACATCGCCGAAGATCTTGGCCGAGCTCTTGTCCAACGCCGCCACCACGTTGAAGAACGCCTTGTCGCGGGCGAAGAAATCCCAGGCGCTGTCACCCAGAAGCTTGCGATAGAAATCGTACATGTCGCGGTTCCACACCGCGACGCCGGCGATGGCCTGGGGCCGGTGCACCAGGATATCGACGAAATCCTCGCCGGCGGCGGCCCGGACCTTCTTCAGCATTTCCGGCGGGAACTGACCGACGGCGGCGATCGCCTCGACCGTCCGCAGCGCCAGGACGTCCTCGCCCAGCTCCATGATCTGCGGATAGGAAAGGTGCTGGCGATAGGCCGACAGCAGCGGCAATTGCCAGCCGAAGGCGATGTAATTGGCCAGATGGCGCAGCTTGCGCTCTTCCACCGGATCGTGGCCCATGCGGGTGACCTCGACCTGCTCGGTCTTGGTGATCAGGCCGAACAGCGCCTTCTTGGTCACCGTCTCGGTCACGACCTGCTCGGTCTTCTCGGACTCGAACATCTTCTTGGCGCAGGTGCGGACCAGCAATTGCTGGATCTGGTTCAGGCTGACGCCGCAGACCAGCGCCTGGGACTCGTCGCGCACCGGCTTGCCGTCCGCCGCCTTGACCACCACGTCGCAGACGGCCCGGTTGGCGATGAAGGCGGTGATGAAGGCATCCAGCGCCTCGGGGCTGGCGATCAGCATCTGATAGGTCAGCTGGCCATCGACCACGCCGGCCCGCTGCAAAAGGGCCAACACCGCTTTCAGGCCTTCGATGATGGCCTTTTTGGTGTCGGCGTCGATGTCGATCGGCGGCGGAAGGGTTGCGCTGGACATGGTACCCCTGCAGGCGGGCGGAAATGCACAGGGAAGGTTTAAACCGTCCCGTCGGGCAAGGCAACTGTGGCCAACCGCACCCAGGTCAGTTCGTGCTTGTTGTGGGAGAGGTGCATCACCGCCGAACCGGGGATGGCGGCGAAGGCGGCGGCCATGGCATGGTCGGTTTCGCCCTGGAACTTGATGGTGCAGACGAAATTCTTGACCGTGCCGGCGGCGATGAAACGCTCTATCAGGCGCAGCAGCCGCTCGGGATAGCAGATGACGTCGGAAAACAGCCAATCGACCGGCCCCAGATCGGCCGGGGTCAGACCGAAGGCGCTTTCCTTGCGGACCATCACGCCCTCCATCGCCTCGATCCTGGGATCGAGCGGCGCCTTGTCGACGCTGATCACCCTGGCCCCCAGTCCGGCCAGCACCCAGGTCCAGCCGCCCGGGCAGGCGCCCAGATCGACGCACAATTCGCCGGGGGCGGGGCGGACACCCAGCCGGGTGAACACATCCCATAGCTTGAGATAGGCGCGGTTGGGCGGATTGACCCGGTCCTCGACGAAATTCAGCTCGCCGTTGGGGAAGGCACTGGAGCAATGGCCGGCGGCCAGCAAGGTCGACTCGTCGAGCAAGGTGAACGAACCAAGCGGCGCGGTGGGGGCCGGCTGGCCGAAGGTGATCGGCTTGGCCGACACCTTGGGCAGCTTTTCCACCATCAAGGCGGTGCGGCGGTGCAGGGTCGGCGCATAGGGCCACCAATTGCGCTGGATGGCGCGCAACGCCTTGGCGCCCTCGCCGATCGAGGCGATGGGAATGATGCGGGCATCGTGCCAGATATTGGCCGCCCAGGCGGCGGCGATTGCCGGCCCCTCGGTCAGGACAAGCCGGCCATGCCGGCGCGAGACGGCGGCACCGGCCAGTTCCTGGTCCAGGTCGGCCTCGAAGCCTTCGGCGGCGAGATAGGCGGTCAGTTGGGTCACGGGTGCGGGTATCACTTGGCAAGCGGACGAAGACGCCCCTTAAGAAGCACAGCGGACCCGACGCTGTACACGGCTTTTCGCCGCTCAGCCCGATCGGCCGACCGGCAGCGGATAAACCACCCGTGGCGGCAAGCGATGGATCGCCAGAGCCAGCAGCACCAGGGCCACGGTGCCGGCCAACACCGGAGTCAACAGGAAGTCCCAGCCGGGATGAGCCATCATCACCACGATCGGGTCGGCCCCGGCCGGCGGATGGGTCAGGCGCGCCATTCCCAGAATGCCGATCACCAGCCCCACCGCCAACGCCATAGTCCAAAAGCTGTTGGGCAGCCAGGCATCCAGCAGCAGGGCCAGGGTGGTGGCGATCAGATGGCCGCCGATCAGATTGGCCGGCTGCGACAGCGGGTTGTCCGGCATGCCGAACAACAGGACCGCCGACGCTCCCAGCGGCGCCACCAGCAGCGGCAGGCCGCTCCACTCCCCCAGCATCGCCACCATGCCGACACCGATCAGGCCGCCAAGCGCGGCCTTGATCCAGGTGCGCGGGTGGACCGGCTCTTGATGGCGATGGACGAAACGGCGGGGCATGGCGGCGGACTCCGGCGGCGCTTGAATATCACGATGTAGTGATATTCGGCCAGTCACGCCTTGACGCTGGTCACCCCTCGTTCGCCGCCTCTTCCCGGCGGCGGAACTGGGTCATGCCGACCTCGTCCAGGAAGATCTGTTCCTTACGGTCGGCTTCTTCCCGCTCCAGCTTCTCGCGGTTGGCCTGGGTGACCTCGTAGGTCTTGAGTTGACGGTAAGCCTCGGCCAAATCGTCGCGTGCCGCCTCGATCTGGGCCCGCACGTTCATCAGGGCGCGGTCCTGCTCGTTCCTGTGATCGCGCCAGGCGCGGTGATAGGCCCCATACAGATAGCCGACCCCGGTGGCGTCGGCGGCGGCAATCTTTTGTTCCTCGATCAGGCGGTGCTCGGCATGATCGATGTCGGCCAGGATCTGGTCTTCTGCGGTCTGCAGGCTGGTCAGCACCCGACGCTTTTCATCGACATTGAACTTCGACAGTCGGATCAGGGTCTTGATGCCCTTGGCGTTCCTGGCCATGGACTAGCGCCCCCCCATCCCGTCGCCGTCGAACGGCATGCCCAGGATGTTGGCCAGCATGGCGTAGCATTGCTGCAGCGAATTGGCCTCGGTCTTCTTCTGGCCCAGGAAGGCCTCGAGTTGCGGGTAATAATGGATGGCCTCGTCCACCGCCGGGTCGGTGCCGCGCCGATAGGCGCCCAGGCGGATCAGCTCGGCCATGTCCTCGTAGGTGGCCATCAGCCGCCGGGCCTTGCTGACCAGAGCGTTTTCCTGCTCGTTGTTGCAGGCCGGCATGGTTCGAGACACCGAGCGCAGCACGTTGACCGCCGGATAGCGGCCGCGATCGGCGATGGCGCGGTCCAGCACGACGTGGCCGTCCAGAATGCCGCGCACCGCGTCGGAAATCGGCTCGTTATGGTCGTCGCCATCGACCAGCACGGTGAACAGGCCGGTGATCGAGCCCTTGGCGGTGCCGGGGCCGGCCCGCTCGAGCAGGCGCGGCAATTCGGCGAACACCGTGGGCGTATAGCCCTTCGAGGCCGGCGGCTCGCCCGCCGACAGGGAAATCTCGCGCTGGGCCATGGCGAAGCGGGTGACCGAATCCATCATGCACAAGACGTCCTTGCCCTGATCGCGGAAATATTCCGCCACCGCCAACGTCACATAGGCGGCCTGGCGGCGCATCAGCGGGCTTTCGTCCGAGGTGGACACCACCATCACGGCCTTCTTCATGCCCTCGGGACCCAGATCGTCCTCGATGAATTCGCGCGCCTCGCGGCCACGTTCGCCGATCAGCCCGATCACCGCGACGTCGCAGCTGGTATTCTTGGTCATCATCGACAGGATCGAGCTTTTGCCGACGCCGGAACCGGCGAAGATGCCCATGCGCTGGCCGCGGCACATGGTCAGGAAGGTGTTGACCGAGCGCCCCCCCAGATCGACCTTGCCGGCGACCCGCTGGCGCGAATGGGCCGAGGGCGGTCGGGCGCGGATGGGAAAGGCCTCGTCGCCGACCGGCAACGGCCCCAGCCCATCCACCGGCTGGGCAAAGGCGTTGATCACCCGGCCCAGCCAATGGGGCTCGGGATAGATCACCGGCTCGGAATCCTGGACCTCGGTGCGGCAGCCCAGGCCGACACCGTCGATGGCCACGAACGGCATCAACAGGGCGCGCCCCGAGCGGAACCCCACCACCTCGCACGGCACGCGGCGGCCATCGCGGGCGATGACATGGCAGCGGTCGCCGACCGATATCTGGCGCTGCACGCCGCCGGCCTCGATCAGCATGCCCTGCACCGCCGCCACCCGGCCATAGACCTGGATGCCGGTGACGCGCTCGATGTCGGTGACCACGTTTCGGACGAGAAATTTCATCGTTTGGAGCGAATCTTGATAAGAGGTTAACAACAGCCGCCGGAAATGGTTAATATACGCCCGCGAAGGTTACCACATCCTCAATGGACCCCGCCGAACAGGGATTGCCACGATGCGCGTGTTGGTGGTCGAAGACGACCGGATGATGACCCAGTTGATCGAGACGATGCTGAAGGCCGAAGGCATGGTGGTCGATTCCACCGCGCTGGGCGAGGACGGGCTGGAAATCGGCAAGCTCTACGATTACGACATCATCTTGCTGGATCTGATGCTGCCCGACATGGACGGCTACGAGGTGCTGCGCCGACTCAGGTCATCGCGCATCGAGACGCCGGTGCTGATCCTGTCGGGGCTGACCGAGCCGGACAAGAAGATCAAGGGCCTGGGCTTCGGCGCCGACGATTACCTGACCAAGCCGTTCGACAAGGGCGAATTGGTGGCCCGCATCCAGGCCATCGTGCGCCGCTCGAAGGGCCACGCCCAGTCGGTGATCAAGACCGGCAAGCTGGCGGTCAACCTGGATCAGCGCACGGTGGATTCCGAAGGCGAGCCCCTGCACCTGACCGCCAAGGAATACGGCATCCTGGAACTGTTGAGCTTGCGCAAGGGCCAGACCCTGACCAAAGAGCAATTCCTGAACCACCTGTATGGCGGCATCGACGAGCCCGAATTGAAGATCATCGACGTCTTCATCTGCAAGCTCAGAAAGAAGTTGTCCACCGCCACCGGCGGCGACAACTATATCGAGACGGTGTGGGGGCGCGGCTACGTGTTGCGCGACCCGGAAACCGTCCCCGCCAAGACCACACTGGGCCGCCCGGAACCCTCGTCCGCCCATTGACGGCGGCGGTTTCCGTCTCCAAATGGACGCTTGACGCTGCGGACGCGAAGGCGTTTGCTGGTCAGCACAGCGCGGTGCCGCCCCCCACTTGTCAAGGAATCCCATGTCCGCACCGGCCAAACCCAGCGGCGAGCCGATCACGTCGAAGCGTCAGTTGGTTGAGTACATCGAATCGGGCTGCAAGCCGGCCGAGGCCTGGCGCATCGGCACCGAGCACGAGAAGTTCGGCTTCACCATGGACGATTTGCGCCCGCTGGCCTATGAGGGCGAGCGTGGTATCCGCGCCATGCTGGAAGGCCTGTCGCGCTTCGGCTGGCGCCCGGTGCTGGAAAACGGCACCCTGATCGCCCTGATCGACGATACCGGCTCGTCGGTGACGCTGGAACCGGGCGGGCAGCTGGAATTGTCGGGCGCGCCGTTGGAAACCATCCATCAGACCTGCGTCGAGACCTATACCCACCTGAAGCAGGTCAAGGACGTCGCCGCCCCCTTGGATATCGGCTTCCTGGGCGTCGGCTTCCAGCCGAAATGGCGCCGCGAGGACACGCCCTGGATGCCCAAGGGCCGCTATCGCATCATGCGCGACTACATGCCCAAGCGCGGATCGAAGGGGCTGGATATGATGCTGAGGACCTGCACCGTGCAGGTCAACCTGGATTTCGCCTCGGAAGCCGACATGGTGCGCAAGTTCCAGGTCTCGCTGGCGCTGCAGCCGTTGGCCACCGCGCTGTTCGCCAGTTCGCCCTTCATCGAGGGCAAGCCGTCGGGCCTGCTGTCGACCCGCTCCGACGTGTGGACCGACACCGATCCCGACCGTTGCGGCATGCTGCCTTTCGTGTTCGAGCCGGGCTTCGGCTTCGAACGCTATGTCGATTACATGCTGGATGTGCCGATGTATTTCGTCTATCGCGACGGCCAGTACATCGACGCCTCGGGCCAGTCGTTCAGGGATTTCATGAATGGCCGCCTGCCGGCCCTGCCCGGCCAGGTCCCGACCATCGGCGATTGGATGGACCATCTGACCACCGCCTTCCCGGAAGTGCGTCTGAAGAAATATCTGGAAATGCGGGGTGCCGACAGCGGTCCGTGGCGGCGCATCTGCGCCCTGCCGGCCCTGTGGGTCGGCCTGCTTTACGACACCGCCGCCCTGGATGGCGCCTGGGATCTGGTCAAGGATTGGTCGATCGAGGAACGCGAAAGCTTGCGCACCGCCGTCCCGCGCGAGGGATTGTCCGCCCGCGTCGGCGGCCGCAGCCTGGAAGAGATCGGGGAAGACGTGCTGGACCTGGCGGCGATCGGCCTGAAGAACCGTGCCCGCCTCTCGGAATCGGGCCGTGACGAAAGCATCTATCTCGAGCCGCTGATGGCCATCTTGCAATCGGGCCGGACGCCGGCCGAGGAGATGCTGGAAGCCTTTAACGGCCGCTGGCAGGGGAGCGTCGACCCCTTGTTTGCCGAGTATGCGTACTAAGGAGAGCTAGAAATGGCCCACTGCAAGGACCTGAACGACGTCCGCGCCCATATCGACCGCCTGGATCGCCAGATCGTGCCGCTGCTGGCCGAGCGCGCCACCTATGTCGCCCAGGCCCCCAACTTCAAGGCGACCAAGCATCAGGTGGTCGATCGCGACCGCATCGAGGAGGTGATCTCGAAGGTCCGCCATCTGGCCAACGAAGAAGGCTGCGATCCGACGCTGATCGAGAACATCTACCGCGCCATGATCGACGCCTACATCGTCTTCGAGGCCAAAGTCTTCCTGGACGTCCACCCCGAGAAATAGGCCCAGGGCGCGGATGCCCCCGTTAAGGCGTCATCCCCGCATCGAAATAATAGCTGGAAGCGCCGCCATGCAGCTGGATGCCCATGCGGGCGATCGCCTTGGCGTCCAGCTTGATCAGGCGGCCGCGGCTGTTGGCCTCGGCCAGCAGCTTCTGGGTCGATGGCTGCCACAGCGCCTTGGTGATGTCGTAGATCAGGGCGTCGGGCTGCTCGGCGCCGGTGACCAGGGCGACGCCGACATCCAGTGTCAGGTTGGCGTCGTGGACGCCTTCGTACAAGGCGGCCGGGATGCTGCCGACCTGGAAGAACGGCATCTGGGACAGGATCTTCTCGGCCTCGGGGCCCGAGATCGGCACCAGGTCGATGGCAGTGGTCTTGGCCAACTCGGCGACGGTCGGGACCGGATAGGCATCGACCACCAGCATGGCGTCCAACTGGCCGTTCGCCATGGCATCGGCCGCCGGGCCGGGCTTCAGGAACGACAGCTTGACCTGATTCTCGACCACGCCATAGGCGGTCAACAGCATGCGGCCATGCACCAGCGACCCGGAATCCTTTTCGCCGAACGACACCCGCTTGCCCTTGAGGTCGCGCACGTTTTTGATCTTGGCATCCTTGCGGGCGACCAGGTGCATGCTTTCCGGATACAGCATGGCGATGCCGCGCAGGTTCTGCACCGCACCCTTGGCCTTGTAGATGCCCGAGCCGTGATAGGCCCAATAGGCGATATCGGCCTGGACCAGGGCGGCATCCAGCCGCTTGGCGCCGATGGCCTCGACATTGGCGATCGAGCCACCGGTCGACTTGGCCACCGCCACCATGCCCGGCACGCCGCAGCTGCCGCCCTTCTCGCACTCGCGCGAACCCGGCGGGTTCGACAGCGCGTTGGCGATCAGGCCGCCGATGGGAAAGCGCGTCTCGCCGGTCGGACCGGTTCCCAACTGAAAGAATCGAATGTCGGCCGCCTGGGCGACAGAGACAAGAAACGTCGCCACCAGGGCGAAAGCAATCAGTCGGGCGCGGGTCACGGGAAGGGTCCTCCGGTTCGGGCGGGGTGACGCTGGCCCCAATATACCGCGTCACATTAAAATGTCCTTATATAATCGCGGTAATTTCGCAGTTTCCCACGATCACTTTTCACGGCAATATGGCCGCGCAACCGGCTTCGGGCCACGAGATCGATGGATGGTGCACTGACTTGTTCAATGGGTCAGTGTGCTTTTTGAACAAGTCAGTGCAACAGGGGTTCGATGGACGAAGAGCTTAGTGCGATAGCCGACAGCGACATGGATTCCATGTTCGTGTTGCCGCTGTCGATCATTCCGTTGCAGACGCCGGCTTTGCAAAGCGCCAAGCTGATCAAGAACGTGCGCCTGAAGAGCGTGATCGAAATCTTCCAAGACGCCCAGACCGGGTCGGGCCAGGTCGATATCGATAGCCTGCCGCGCATGTTCAATTGGCCGGATATCGAACTGCATCCCGATCACGCCGTCTTGCGTCGATTGGCGTTGCTGCCCAGCTACGACGTCTATTCGCTGCGCATTTCCTTGCGCGAGCACGGCATTCCGGTGAACGATTATTCCGCCCTGAAGCTGTCGCCGGACAAGGCCGCCGAGCTGACCAAGTACATGATGATGTTCACCCGGCCGCTGCTGAAGCTGATCTATGCCGACGAGGCGGTGAACGTCAATACCTACGAGGATTTGCTGCAGCTGTTCCGCGACCCCGACGTGCGCAAGGCTCGCCAGCGGCTGGAACAGATGGCCTCCAGCCTGAACATCGATATCTTCGAGGTGCCGCGCTTCCTGGAAGATTACGGCGACACCTTCCTGTCGCTGTCCTATTTCCGCCACTGCCTGGACCGGCTGGAACCCTATTTCACCGCCTGCGTCGAATCGATGAAGCCGATCCGCACCCATTTCCAGCTCAGGCAGGATGCCGGTCTGATGAAGACCTGCGACACCATCGAGGACACCATCAACAACATGTCGGCGGCCATCACCGGCCGCCTGGAAGTGTTCGAGACGCGCACCCGCGAGATGTGGGGCAACCTGAACCAGGAAGAGTTCCGCCAGGTCAAGACGCTGATCGAGCGCTATCACGTCACCATCGGATCGGTGCTGTGCGGCCTGACGGTGAAGATGAATTCCTTCGCCCGCATGTTCCCGCGCCCCAACATGGGCGGCCCGGTCAAACGCGCCGACTTCATGGCCTCGGAAATGATCCAGGGCATCGGCCAGATCCGCCAGGCGGAAAAAACCTTCGCGATATGATCCCCTACCTTCCGTCCACCCGCTGCAGCAAGGCCAGCAAGCCGGACAGCAGCGCGGTCGGTGTCGGCGGACAGCCGGGGATGTGCAGGTCGACCGGCACGATGGCCGACACCCCGCCCGCCACCGCATAGGAACCGGCAAAGCAGCCGCCGTCACGCCCGCAATCGCCCATCGCCACCACCCAGCGCGGGTTGGGCGTGGCGTCATAGGTGCGGCGCAGGGCTTCGGCCATGTTCCAGGCGACCGGACCGGTGACCAGCAAAACGTCGGCATGGCGCGGACTGGCGACGAAGCGAATGCCGAAGCGTTCCAGGTCGTAAACCGGATTGTTGACGGCGTGGATTTCCAGCTCGCAGCCATTGCAGCTGCCGGCATCGACGGCGCGGATCGCCAGGCTGCGGCCCAGGCGGGCGCGCGACAGATCGCCCAGGCTATCGCCCAGTTCCATCAGCCCGGCCGGATCGGGATCGGGCGCGCCCTTCATGGTCAGCGGCCCGCGCAGCAGGTGGCGGGCGATGATGCGGGCGATCGGCGGAATCAGCGGCATGTCACGAATCCTGGCCCGAATAGGAACAATTGAACGACTTGTTGCACAACGGGAAGTCGGCGACGATGTTGCCCTCGATGGCGGCTTCCAGCAGCGGCCATTGGAACCAGGACGGATCGTGGGCATGCAGCCGCACGATCTTGCCGGCTTCCGACACCCGCACCCACACCACCACGTCGCCGCGGAAGCTTTCGACCACCGCCACCCCCTCGCCGGCACCGCGAAGGGCCACCGGCGTCGCGATCGGGCCGGGCTGCATGGCGGCCAGGATCTGCTCGATCAGGGACAACGAGGCCTTGATCTCCTCGGCGCGGATCATCAGGCGGGCATGGACGTCGCCGTCGCTCATCACCGGCACGGTGAAGGTCAGGTCTTCGTACGGCGGATAGCCGGGATTGCGCCGGGCATCCTGGCCGCGCGACGAGGCGCGCCCGACGAAGCCGCCGGCGGCGAAACGATGCGCCAGCGCGCCGGACAGGAAGCCGGTCCCGGTGGTGCGGTCCAACAGAGACGGCGTCTCGTCGTAAAGCTGCATGGCGCGGTGGAAGCCCTTCTTCACCGCATGCCGGGCGTGGTGCAGGATGGAAGGGCCATCGTCGGGCAGGTCGCGGGCGACGCCGCCGGGGATGATCTGGTCCATCAGCAGGCGATGGCCGAAACAGGCGGCGTTGGCCCGCAGCACCGTCTCGCGCAGCGCGCCCAGATGGGACAGCATGATCGAGAAGGCGGCGTCGTTGCAGATGGCGCCGATGTCGAACAGATGGTTGGCGATGCGCTCGCACTCGGCCATCAAGGCCCGCAGCCATACCGCGCGCGGCGGCGGCTCCAGCCCCAGGGCCGCCTCGACGGCGCGGGCGAAGGCCAGCGAATAGGCCACGGTGGCATCGCCCGAGACGCGGGCCACGATGCGGCCGGCATCATGAAGCGGCTTGCCGGCGGTCAGGCCGGCGATGCCCTTGTGGACATAACCCAGCCGCTGTTCCAGCCGCACCACCGTCTCGCCCTGGCAATGGAAGCGGAAATGGCCGGGCTCGATCACGCCGGCATGGACCGGGCCGACCGGGATCTGGTGCAGGCCGTCGCCTTCGGCGGTGTGGAAGCGATAAGTGGTGGCCTTGGCCTCGGCCTCGCGCGGCTTGCCCAGCGGGTGCTTGACGCCCCAGCGGCCATGTTCCAGCCACGGGCGCTGGTCCTCCAGCCCCTCGGGCACCAGGCCCCACAGGTCGCGGATGGCCCGCTCCAGCCGGATCGCCGATGGTCGCGCCTGGCCCAGGGCGAAGAACTTGCCGTCGGGGCAAGGATGCGACGCCACCGCGATGGCGCCTGAATCCTCGCCGCGCAGCAGGACGTGCACCTCGGCCGGCTCGCCCCATTCGGCCATGATTTCCCAGTTGGACACCGTCATCTGCTCGGCCAGCTTGCGCCAGGTGCGGGCATCCAGCTGGAAGCGCGGCCAGGGCTTGTGGCCCGCCACCTCGCGGCCGGCAGACAGAAACTCCATCAAGGTGATGTTGCCCATCATCGCGCGGTCATCCCAGCAATTTGGCCACGGCTTCGAACCACGCCACCAGGGGCGCCGGCAGCCACAGACCGGCGATCACCACCAGCGACATATGCAGCCACAAGGGCACCGTGGCCATCATGGTTCCCAGCCAGTTGCCGCCGCCATGGGCGCGGCGGTTGGGCGGCGGCGGCGGCCCGAACGCCATGCCCTGCAGGCGCGACACCAGGGCGCCGAAGGCCAGCAGCAGCCCGACCACCAGCGGCAGCGCCAGCAGCGGCTGCTTCGAGAAGGCCGAGGTGACGACCAGGAACTCGCTCATGAACACCCCCATCGGCGGCAGCCCGGCGATGGCCAGCACGGCGATGACGAAGCCCCAACCCAGCACCGGGTGGCTGGCGGTCAGACCGCGAATGTCGGCGATGCGCTTGGTGCCGGCATTCTGGGTGATGATGCCCACCGCGAAGAAGATCGCCGACTTGGTCAGGCTGTGCATGGTCATGTGCATCAGGCCGGCGAAGTTGGCCACCGCGCCGCCCAGCCCGAAGGCGAAGGTGATGACGCCCATATGCTCGATCGAGGAATAGGCGAACAGCCGCTTGATGTCGCCGCGCCGGTACAGCATGAAGCCCGACAGGAACAGGCTGGACAGTCCCATCATGATCATCAGCGGGCCAGGCGCCAGCGTCTCGGGATTGGTCGAGATCAGCATCTTGAAGCGAAGCAGCGCGTAAAGGGCGACGTTCAGCAGCAGCCCCGACAGCACCGCCGAGATCGGGGTCGGGCCTTCTGCGTGGGCGTCGGGCAGCCAGGCGTGCAAGGGGGCCAGACCGACCTTGGTGCCATACCCCACCAGCAGGAACACGAAGGCCAGGTTCAACAGGTCGGGGTGGAAGCCGGCCGCCTTGGTGATCAGCAGGGTCCAGGCCATGGCGTCGGCGCCGTCGCCCATCACCGGCTGGGCCGCCAGATAGACCAAGGTGGTGCCGAACAGCGCCAGGCCGATGCCGACCGAGCACAAGATGAAATATTTCCACGCAGCCTCGATGGCTTCGCGCGTGCGGTACAGGCTGACCATCAAGACGGTGGTCAGGGTCGCCGCCTCGATCGCTACCCACATCACGCCGATATTGTTGGCGACCAAGGCCAGCAGCATGGTGAACAAGAAGGCCTGATACATCGCGTGATAGAAACGCAGATGCATGTCCGACAGGTGCTTGGCCCGTGATTCCCGGCTGATATAGGCGGCCGAGAAGATCGACGTGGTGAAGCCGACGAAGGCGGTCAGCGCCACCAGATAGACGTTGAAATCGTCGATGAACAGCAATCGGGTCGGCTCGGGGCGGTGCTGGAACAGCACCAAGGACGACAGGAACGTCGCCCCCGACACCGCCACGTTCAGCCAGGTCGCCAGCCGCCAGCCCGGCAGGACGGCCAGAAAGCCGGCGGCCCCCAGCGGAATGGCCAGGATCCACAAGATCGGGTTGGCGGCGCCGGCCTGCATGGCCGCTGTCACGCTCATTGCCGGTCCCCCCGATAGGTTTCCAGGAAATGCAGATCCAGGCTGTCGAAGCGCTCGCGGATGCGGAAGAAGAAGATGCCGAACACCGTCATCGCCACCAGCACCGAGAAGGCAATCGAGATTTCCACCACCAGCGGCATGCCCTTGGCCGAGACGGCGGCCAGGATCAGCCCGTTTTCCAGGGCCATGAAGCCGACCACCTGGGTCACGGCATTCCGGCGGGTGATCATCATCAGCATGCCCAGCAGCACGACCGACATGGCGATGGACAGCGATTCGCGGGTCAGCGCCGCGGCCTTGGCGGTGACCGGCAGCACCAGCATGATCGCCAGCGCCACCAGGGCGACGCCGACGATCATGGTCCAGCCGATCGACAAGGCGGTTTCCACCGTGCGGTGAATCCCTAAGCGCTCGACCAGCCAATGCAGGGCGATCGGCACGGCGATGGCCTTGAAGATCAGGGCGATGGCGGCGGTGGCGTAAAGATGCGGCGCGTTCTGGACATGGGCCTGCCAGGCGGCGGCGGCCGCCAGGGCCAGGGCCTGGAAGGCGAAGGTGTTCAAAACGGCGAACAGCCGGCGCTGGTACAGCATGCCGAACCCGGCCATCAGCACGGTGGCACCGATCAGGTGGGCAAGGTCATAGGAGAACTGCTGCAGCATCAGACAGCCTCCGACACGTAAAGGAAGATGGTGGCAAGAAGTCCCAGCAGCAGGGCGCCGCCCAGGAAGTCGGAATAGCGAAACACCCGCATCTTGGCGATCACCGTCTCGAACCAGGCCAAGGCGGTGGCCAGGATGAACAGCTTGGCGGCGAAGGCGGCCATGCCGACCAGAATACCCGGCAGCCCGGCCCCGGGCATGGCCATGCCCCACGGCGCGAACAGGCAGGCGATCAACGCCATGAACAAGGTCAGCCGCACCATCTGCGCCGCCTCGATCATCGCCAGGTGGCGGCCGGAATATTCCAGCACCATCGCCTCGTGCACCATGGTCAGCTCCAGGTGGGTGGCGGGATTGTCGATGGGGATGCGGCCGTTCTCGGCGATGGCCACCATCAGCATGGCGGCCAGCGCCAGGCCCAGGCTGACCTCGATGCCGACATTGCCGCCCAGCACGAACACGACGATCTGCGCCGGCTGGGTGGTGCCGGCCACCAGCGACAACGAAAAGGTCACCATCAGCATGGCCGGCTCGGCCAGCGAGGCGATCATCATCTCGCGGCTGGCGCCCAGGCCGCCGAAGGCGGTGCCGACATCCATGCCGGCCAGCGCGGTCCAGAAGCGGCCGATGGCCAGCAACGCCACCAGGGCGATCAGGTCGGCGGCCGGGGCCAGGAAGATGTTGGTGGTGAAGGTCGGCACGATGCACGCGGCCAGCCACACCGAGGCGAAGGTGATGTAGGGCGCGGCGCGGAATATCCACGAGGCCGAATGGGCCACCACCGCTTCCTTTTGCAGCAGGCGATAGAAATCGCGGTAGGGCTGCCAGGGCGGCGCGCCGCGCCTGCCGTTCAGGCGCGCCTTGACCCAGCGCACCCAGCCGGTGACCAGCGGCGCCGTCGCCAGCACCAGCACGATCTGCACGATTTGCCAGACCACCGCCGTCATGATTGCTGCCTCACCGCGACCACCAGAAGCATGAAGACCAGGGTGCAGAACATCATCAGCAGGTAGCCGCGCACCGTCAGGTATTGCAGCCGGTTGACCAGGTCGGCCGCCCAGTTGACGATGCCGCCGATACGGCCATAGACGCCGTCCCACACCGGGTCGATCATCGACACCGTATGGCGCGCGGGCGAATCGTCGCCGGGCGGCGGCATCACCACGCTCTCACGCGCGCGGAACACGGTGCCGCCAAACACCCGGCGGATCGGCTGGGCGAAGGACGGGCCGGTATATTGGGTCTGGGGAATGTCTTCCCGGTGGCCGCAATCCCAGGCATCGGCGCGACGCACCGCCTCGGTGCCGAAACGATGGACCAGCAAGATCACCGCCCCGAACAGCGCCAGCCCGACCATCACCAGCACCGTGCCGGAATAGGACCCGCGATTGGACGAAACCGGGCTGAGCCACGGCCAGCCCAGATCGGCCGACACCTTGAACGACACCCCGGTCAGGGGCTGCACCACGTGGGACAGCGCGTCGGTGACGGTGACCGGGATGACGCCCAGCACCACGCAGGCGCCGGCCAGCACCACCAGGCTGGCGCGCATGCCGAAGGTGACCTCGCCTGCCTGGCGGGCGGCGTCGGTGCGCGGCCGGCCCAGAAAGGCGATTCCGTAGGCCCGCACGAAACAGGCGGCGGCCAGGGCGGCGGCCAGGGCCAGCAAGGCGCCGACCACCGGCACGCCGAATTTCATCGCCCAATGGGGCAGGCCCGGCCCCTTGAACAGGGTCTGCAGGATCAGCCATTCCGACACGAAGCCGTTCAGGGGCGGCAGGCTGGAGGCGGCGGCAGCGCCGACCAGAAAGGCCGCGCCCGTCACCGGCAGCCGGTTCAGCAATCCGCCCAGCTGACTGATCGAGCGCTTGCCGGTGGCGGTGATCACCGCGCCGGCCCCCAGGAACAGCAGGCTTTTGAACACCGAGTGATTGACGATGTGGTAAAGCCCGGCGACCAAGGCCAGGGCGGCCAGCAGATTCTCGCCATCGGCCTTGAAGGCGATGGCCAGGCCCAGACCGATCACCACCACGCCGACATTCTCGACGGTGGAATAGGCCAACAGCGTCTTGATGTCGTCTTGCATCACCGCATACAGCACGCCCATGACGGCGGTGATGCCGCCGACCACCATCATCGCCGCGCCCCACTGCCAGCCGACATCGCCATGCAGGTCGAACAGGATGCGGATCAGTCCGTACAGGGCGACCTTGGTCATGACGCCGCTCATCAGCGCCGAGACATGGCTGGGCGCCGCCGGATGGGCCAATGGCAGCCACACATGCAACGGCACCAGCCCGGCCTTCGAGCCGGTGCCCAACAGGGTCAGCAGCACCACCAGGAAGCCGGTCACGCCCGACAGATCCTTGAGCCGCATGGCGGCGAAGGTATAGTCGCCGCCCGCCCCGGCCATCAGGCCCAGCGCCGGCAACAGGCAGAAGGTGCCGAACACCGCCATCATCAGATAGACCGCGGCGGCCCGGCGATTGTCGGGCTTTTCATGGTCGGCCAGCACCATCAGCCACGAGGCCAGCGACATGAATTCCCACGCCACCAGGAAGACGAAGGCGTCGTCGGCCACCAGCACGGTGTTCATGCCGAATAGGAACAAGGGATAGAACGGCGTGACCCGGCGGCGTTCATGCAGATGCTCGGAATAGCCGATGGCATAGGCCGAGGCGATCGCGCCCGAGAAATTGATCACCAGCAGGAACAGGGCCGACAGATTGTCGATGCGAAAATGCGCCTTCAGCCACGGCAGGCCGAACGGAAGCACCAGGTTGGGCGCGCCCCACACCCCGCCCAGATGTTCCAGCCCGCCGGAAAACAGCGAGACGCAGGCGATGAAACAACCGGCATAGGCCACCGCGTGCGCCCGCTCCCACCGCCCAAAGGCGATGATGAACAGCGACAGCAACGGCAAGGACAGCAAGGCGCTGGCGATCAGCATGACAGCCCGCCCCCCGCCCGGCCGCGACCGGATGGTTGCTTCATCTCCAAAGTGTCCTCCGCCCCCTGAACAGGGTTTTTGGCCGGCCCGCTTATACGGCTTGTTATTATCGCGGGCGGTCGGGAATCATACCATGCGACCACCAAATCACAAGGCGGTGGAGCCCTTAATAACCACACAATGTGTGGGGGCCGATATCCAGATGCAGATGGTCCTGGTGCAAGCGGTCATGGTTGGGGGTCAGCACCACATTGAACGTCGAGCACGACCCCCGCGCCACCTCGTGCAGGAAGGCCGACTTGGTGCCGGCCCCGCGCCAGTCCTTCTTGACCGAGATCGGGGTGCCGTCGGCCAGCTCGAAGCCGACGATGTCGATGGCTTGGCCCTTGGCATGCTCGGACAGCCGGCCGCCCTTCGACGCCGTCGAGCCGGCGGCGGCCAAGGTGGTGCCGTTTCTGCGCATGCGGCAATCATAGGTGCCGGCATGCAGGATCTTCCTGACCGGCTGGCCGAAGCGGGCCAGGGCCGCCTGCTGGATGATCTGCTGCTCGAATTGCGCCACCGTGCGGGCCAATGAACAGGTCATCACACTGGGGCGGTTGAACTGGGCGCCGGAAGCGCTGACACTGACCGGATTGGCGATGCCGCACCCCTGCTCGGGGTCGCCGAAGGCCTGAACCGGCTGATAGGCCACCTGCAGCGCCGCCAGGTCCCGCAGGCAGGCGGCGTCAGGATCGACCAATGGCGGCTGGGCCGGCGGGCCGAAGACGAAGGCCGAGGGCGCCGGACCACGGGCGCAGGCCGACAAGGCCAGCAGCAAACACAGCACGGCAAGGGCGCGGTACGGCACGACGGGTGACCCCCCTGTTTTCCAGACACTGCGACTATAGTGTTTCACGGTCTGCAATGACAAGAAAAATGAATAAGGTCAGCGCATTGGATGGCTATCCTTAACCTATTATTAAAGGCCGATAGTCTCGTTCCGGTACCATTTTGCGGAAAGCCCAGGCTTCGGTCGGCCGGCGCCACCATCAATTCCGCCATTTTATGGCAGCATAGCTGTCCTTTGGCGAAGAATCTTCTGGAATTCGGCAGCCTTCCTGCCGTAAAAGATTCGTCCGATCATTCCCTTTCCAAGGTCCGTTGCCATGGCTCGCAAGATGCTGCAATTCACCCGCCTGGATCCCTGCCAGCCCGCCAAGCGCCCGGCGGCCGAGCGGCGCGGCGACTTTGGCGAGATCAGCCGCGCCTTCGAACCCGAGCGGGCCGCCGACCAGGCCTCGCGCTGCGAGCAATGCGGCATCCCGTTCTGTCAAATCCGCTGTCCGCTGGGCAACAACATCCCCGACTGGCTGATGCTGTCGGCCACCGGCCGGATGGAAGAGGCCTACCAGATGGCCGCCTCGACCAATTCCTTCCCCGAGATTTGCGGCCGCATCTGCCCGCAGGACCGCCTGTGCGAGGGCCATTGCGTCCTGGAACAGTCCAGGCATGGCGGCGTGACCATCGGCGCCATCGAAAAGCACATCACCGAAACCGCCTTCGCCGAGGGCTGGGTCGAGCCGGTGGTGCCGCCGCGCGAACTGGCCGCCTCGGTCGGCATCGTCGGTGGCGGGCCGGGCGGCCTGGCGGCGGCGGAAGCGCTGCGCCGGATCGGCTATCAGGTCACCGTCTATGACCGCCACGACCGCATGGGCGGCCTTCTGATCTATGGCATCCCCGGCTTCAAGCTGGAAAAGAGCGTGGTCGAGCGCCGCACCAAGCTGCTGGCGCAAGGCGGCGTCACCCTGGTCGCCGGCACCGAGATCGGCCGCGATCTGTCCTTCGCCGACCTGCGCGAGCGCCACGACGCCGTCCTGATCGCCACCGGGGTCTATCGCGCCAGGGGCCTGGATTGCGAAGGCGCCAAGCTGGCGGGAATCCATGCCGCGCTGGATTATCTGATCCGGTCCAACCGCGCCGATCTGGGCGACACCGGGCTTGACCCCGCGCTGGACGCCAAGGGCAAGAACGTCGTGGTGATCGGCGGCGGCGACACCGCCATGGATTGCGTGCGCACCGCCATCCGCCAGGGTGCGCGCTCGGTCAAGTGCCTGTATCGCCGCGACCGCGCCAACATGCCCGGCAGCCAGCGCGAGGTGGCCCACGCCGAGGAGGAAGGCGTCGAGTTCGTGTGGATGGCCGCGCCCGAGATGGTGCTGGGCGAGACCAAGGTGACGGCCGTGCGCGCGCACCGCATGCATCTGGGCATGCCCGATTCGTCGGGCCGGCGCAGCCCGCAGGTGATCGAGGGCTCGGGCTTCGACCTGCCGGCCGACATGGTCATCTCGGCCCTGGGCTTCGAGCCCGAGGACGTGCCGGCTCTGTTCGGCGAGCCCAGGCTGGAGACCACCCGCTGGGGCACCCTGACAGTGGACGACCGCCTGATGACCAGCCTGGACGGCGTGTTCGCCGCCGGCGACATCGTGCGCGGCGCCTCGCTGGTGGTGTGGGCGATCAAGGACGGCCGCGACGCGGCGGCCGCCATCGATTCCCACATCAAGGCCAAGCCCAGGGACAAGACCAAGGACAAGGTCAAGACCAAGCCCAAGGCGGCCCAGTAACCCATTCGACCCTTCCGGGACCATCCCGACCGTGGAGCCTGTCATGAGCGAGCAATTCGCAGCCCTGTACCTGAAGAACGCCGCCATCCTGGACGCGGCCGGCATCGACACCATGCCGCACGACGCCTGCGGCGTCGGCCTGGTCGCCACCTTGGACGGCAAGCCCCGGCGCGACGTGGTGGTCGCCGGCATCGAGGCCCTGAAGGTGCTGTTCCATCGCGGCGCCGTCGATGCCGACGGCAAGACCGGCGACGGCGCCGGCATCCATGTCGAGCTGCCGCAGGACTTCTTCAAGGAACATATCCGCCACACCGGCCACGAGCCGGTGCCGGGCCGGCTGGGCGTCGGCATGATCTTCCTGCCCAAGGCCGACCTGGGCGCGCAGGAACGCTGCCGCTGCATCGTCGAGGCCGAGATCTTGAATTTCGGCTATGCCATCTATGGCTGGCGCCAGGTGCCGGTCGACGTTTCGATCATCGGCGAGATGGCCAACGCCACCCGCCCCGAGATCGAGCAGATCATGATCGCCAACACCCTTGGCACGCCGGAAGAGCGGTTCGAGACCGACCTTTATATCCTGCGCCGGCGCATCGAGAAGCTGGTGCTGGCCGAGCACATCACCGACTTCTATATCTGTTCGCTGTCGGGCCGCTCGATCATCTACAAGGGCATGTTCCTGGCCGAGCAGCTGACCAGCTTCTATCCCGACCTCTTGGACGAGCGCTTCGTGTCGCGCTTCGCCATCTATCACCAGCGCTATTCCACCAACACCTTCCCGACCTGGCGCCTGGCCCAGCCGTTCCGCATGCTGGCCCATAACGGCGAGATCAACACCCTGTCGGGCAACCTGAACTGGATGAAGGCGCACGAGCCGCGCATGGGGCACGAAGCCTTCGGCGACCACATGGAGGACATCAAGCCGGTGATCCAGGCCGGCGGCTCGGACTCGGCCGCGCTCGACAACGTGTTCGAGGTGATGGTCCGCGCCGGGCGCACGGCGCCGATGGTCAAGCAGATGCTGGTGCCGGAATCCTTGGGCTCGAACGCCCTGATGCCCGATTCCCACCGCCATTTCTTCGGCTATTGCAACGCCGTCATCGAGCCGTGGGACGGCCCGGCGGCCATCTGCGCCACCGACGGCCGTTGGGTCATCGCCGGCATGGACAGGAACGGCCTGCGTCCGATGCGCGTCACCATCACCACGGACGGGCTGTTGATCGTCGGCTCCGAGACCGGCATGGTCAAGGTGGCGGAATCCGACATCATCGAGAAGGGCCGGGTCGGACCGGGCCAGACCATCGCCGTCGATCTGGAGCAGGGCCGGCTGTACCGCGACGGCGAATTGAAGGACTGGCTGTCGTCGTTGAAGCCCTATGGCGAGTGGACCAAGCGCATCACCGAGCTGGACAGCCTGGTCAAGAGCGCCGCCAACGAGCCGGCCGAGCTGTCGACCGAGGAATTGCGCCGCCGCCAGCTGGCCTATGGCCTGACCATGGAAGACATGGAGCTGATCTTGCAGCCGATGGTCGAGGAGGCCAAGGAAGCGGTCGGCTCGATGGGCGACGACACGCCGCTGGCGGTGCTGTCCGACCAGTACCGGGGCCTGCACCATTTCTTCAAGCAGAACTTCAGCCAGGTCACCAACCCGCCGATCGATTCCCTTCGCGAGTCCCGGGTGATGAGCCTGCGGACCCGGCTGGGCAATCTGGGCAACATCCTGGACGAGCATGAAAGCCAGTGCGACGTGCTGGCGCTCAACAGCCCGGTCCTGTCCACCGCCGAGTTCGAGGCCATGCGCCGCCACATGGGAGCCGCCGCCGCCGAGATCGACTGCACCTTCGATCCATCCGCCGGCGAGCATGCCCTGAAGGACGCGCTCAACCGTATCCGCCGCGAGGCGGAAGAGGCGGTGCGCGCCGGCTGCACCCACCTGATCCTGTCCGACAAGAGCGTCGATTCCTGCCGCGCCCCGGTGCCGATGATCCTGGCCGCCGGGGGCGTGCATTCCCATCTGGTGCGCGAGCGCCTGCGCACCTGGACCAGCCTGAACGTCCGCTCGGGCGAGGCGCTGGACGTCCATTACTTCGCCGTGCTGGTCGGAATCGGCGCCACCACCGTCAACGCCTATCTGGCCCAGGAAGCCATCGCCGATCGCTGGCGCCGCGGCCTGTTCCCCGGGCTCACGCTGGAAGAATGCGTGCGCAACTACAAGAAGGCCATCGACCAGGGTCTGCTGAAGATCATGTCGAAGATGGGCATCTCGGTGATCTCGTCCTATCGCGGCGGCTGCAACTTCGAGGCCATCGGCCTGTCGCGCTCGCTGGTGGCCGAGTTCTTCCCCGGCATGACCAGCCGCATTTCCGGCATCGGCCTGAACGGCATCGCCAAGAAGACCACCCGCCAGCATGCCGCCGGCTTCGCCACCGCCTCGGCGGTGCTGCCGGTCGGCGGCTTCTACCGCGTGCGGCGCGGCCAAGAGGCCCACGCCTTCGACGGCACGCTGATCCATCTGCTGCAGACGGCGGTGTCGACCGATTCCTACACCACCTACAAGAAGTATTCCGACGGCGTGCGCCGGCTGGTGCCCATCACCATCCGCGACCTGCTGGACTTCCAGCCCAATGCGGCGGCGATCCCGATCGACGAGGTGGAATCCATCACCGAGATCAGAAAGCGCTTCCTGACGCCGGGCATGAGCCTGGGGGCGCTGTCGGCGGAAGCCCACGGCACCTTGAACATCGCCATGAACCGTATCGGCGCCAAGTCGGTATCGGGCGAGGGCGGCGAGGACCGCGAGCGTTATCGTCCGCGCCCCAACGGCGACAACGCCAACTCGGCCATCAAGCAGATCGCCTCGGGCCGATTCGGCGTCACCGCCGAGTACCTGAACATGTGCCGCGAGATCGAGATCAAGGTCGCCCAGGGCGCCAAGCCCGGCGAGGGCGGCCAGCTGCCCGGCTTCAAGGTGACGGTGGAAATCGCCAAGCTTCGCCACGCCACCCCCGGGGTCATGCTGATCAGCCCGCCGCCGCACCACGACATCTATTCCATCGAAGACCTGGCCCAGCTGATCTATGACCTGAAGCAGATCAACCCCGACGCCCGGGTGACGGTCAAGCTGGTGAGCCGCTCCGGCATCGGCACCGTCGCCGCCGGCGTCGCCAAGGCCAAGGCCGACACCATCCTGATTTCCGGCAATGTCGGCGGCACCGGCGCCAGCCCCCAGACCTCGATCAAGTTCGCCGGCCTGCCGTGGGAACTGGGCCTGTCGGAAGCGCACCAATTGCTGACGCTGAACCGCCTGCGCCACCGGGTCAAGCTGCGCACCGATGGCGGCCTGAAGACCGGCCGCGACATCGTCATCGCCGCCATGCTGGGCGCCGAGGAATTCGGCATCGGCACCACCAGCCTGGTGGCGCTGGGCTGCATCATGGTGCGCCAGTGCCATTCCAACACCTGCCCGGTCGGCGTCTGCACCCAGGACCCCGAACTGCGCGCCCGCTTCACCGGGTCGCCCGAGAAGGTGGTCAATTTGTTCACCTTCATCGCCGAGGAAGTGCGCGAAATTCTGGCCAGCCTGGGCGCCCGCTCGCTGAACGAGATCGTCGGCCGCACCGACCTGCTGCGCCAGGTCAGCCGTGGCGCCGCCCACCTGGACGATCTGGACTTGAACCCGCTCTTGGCCCAGGCTGATGCCGGCGGCTTCGCGCGGCACTGCACCCAGGAGGAGAGGAACGAGGTGCCCGAGACCCTGGACGCCCAGATGATCCAGGACGCCCGCCCGGCCCTGGAAGACGGCGAGAAGATGCAGCTGGCCTATAATGTCAGAAACGTCCAACGCGCCATCGGCACCAAGCTGTCCCACAAGATCACCCGGAAGTACGGCATGACCGGCCTTAATCCCGGCCACATCACCGTGCGCCTGCGCGGCTCGTGCGGGCAAAGCCTGGGCGCCTTCGCGGTCCAGGGCCTGAAGCTCGAGGTGTTCGGCGATTCCAACGACTATGTCGGCAAGGGCCTGTCGGGCGGCACCATCGTCGTGCGCCCGTCGGTGTCGTCGAACCTGGCCTCGAACCTCAACACCATCATCGGCAACACCTGCCTGTACGGGGCGACGGCCGGCAAGCTGTTCGCCGCCGGCCAGGCCGGCGAGCGCTTCGCCGTCCGGAATTCCGGGGCGATCACCGTGATCGAGGGCTGCGGATCCAACGGCTGCGAATACATGACCGGCGGTACCGCGGTGATCCTGGGGCCGGTGGGGGCCAACTTCGCCGCCGGCATGACCGGCGGCATGGCCTTCGTCTATGACGGCGACAACACCTTCCGCAACCGGGTCAACCCGGAAAGCGTGGTGTGGCAGAAGGTTCAGACCAGCCATTGGCTGGGCGTGCTGGAAGGATTGCTGCGCGAGCACGCCCTCGAGACCCAGTCCAAGTGGGCCGAGGAATTGCTGGCCGATTGGGACCGCGAATCCGCCCGCTTCGTCCAGGTGATCCCGAAGGAGATGCTGACCCGGCTGGATCATCCGGTGACCGCGGCGGCCGCCGCCGAATAATCCCTTCCAGTTCGCCGACGGCGCGGCCCTGGGGTCGCGCCGTTGCGCACAACTTGAAATCCTTCGAGAACATACGCTACACTGTAAGTTCCTGAAAAGGATGTTCTTCAGCGTCCAAAGGACGCGTTCTTGGGGTTTGCTCATGGGAATCGGCAGAATCGCCTCGTTCCTGAGTTCGTTGTCTCCCGCATCCGAGTCCGCTGCGGCGCTATCTTCGGCTGATCGGGAGCTTCCGGAATCCTTGCGCCAGACCGAAGCCTCGATGGCCCAGCAGGACCACGAGCGCCAGCGTCAGGGCGCCGGTCCCGCCGATATCGTCCAGCAATTGCAGACCATGATCGCCGCCGTGCGGACCCTGGCCGACAGCGCCGTCCAGCAAGGCGCCGCCCTGCCGGTGTCGCAGACCGGGGCGCAGTTGCGCAACGCCGTCAGCGGTCTGGGGCACCTGTTGTCGGCGCTGGACCCGCAGACCCTGGCCATGGTCCAGACCCAGGTGCGGGAAGCGGGCAAGGCGGTCGATGCCGTCGAGGCCGGATTGACCGGTACCAAGGAATCGGCCGAGCAGGTGTTTCGCACCATGTCGGCCGACCGGGCCGAGGCGGCCAAGGCCATCAGCGATCGCTTCCAGGCCGAGATGCAAGACGCCGTCAGCCGCGTGCGCGGCGCGGTATCGATCGTCGCCCTTCCGCAATAGCTCAATCGGCCGGGCCTGACAGGCTGCGGAATAGCTCGTTCCGCCTTCCATTCCAGCGTCACCCCCGCGCAGGCGGGGTCCATGTTGGGGCGAAATGAACATCTTGCCACAAGATATTGAGTGGCTGCGGCATGGATTCCCGCTTTCGCGGGAATGACGGGAGTTTTTCCGCAGCCTGTTCTCATGTTCGCTGTCAATGGATTTGGTCAGGCGTTTCCGCCCTGGATGCGCCCAGGCGCTAGATTTCGGTGCGGTGCCCACGGCAGGAGGCGGGGCCAAAGACGACGGTTGAGCAAGCTCTCATACGCGGGTTGGATACCGCATGACCGTGTTTTCGTCTTGGGGCTGCCTCGGTCTAAAGGGCGAGCGTCGGCAATGCCGGCTCATAACAGGGCACGAGGATTGAACGAAACCGCTGGCGCGGTATTGGAGCCTGATGTGACGTCGAAGGCTCCCGTCTGACAGGGTTGGTTTCCC
>NZ_LWQU01000120.1 GCF_001650635.1 Magnetospirillum moscoviense
GCTGCCCCCCGATTCGTCTGGAGAGCTATGGAATCACAACTGATTCATCGGACTCAAGAACCTTCCGGACGGGCTCTAAGGCATTCGAATGAACTCGCAGTATGATGAAACGAATACCTCTGAGTTCTTGAACGGCATTCTATTGTAAAGAGAAAAAACAAAATCAACGTTTCCAGCGGAATGAATAACGGAATATGGCTTACTGGAAGAGTAAACAGAATATCCGATCTTCTGCAATGTGGCAAAGATATCGAAGTGATAGCCGGGATAGCCGCCATCCCCGAGATAGGGTTTGACGTCGTAGACAGGATGGTCGGGGGCGTACTCCGCCAGATACAGGATCTTGGTGGCGGCCGGCTCTGTAGGCTTCAGCAGGTTGGCAATGTGGTCCGACGTCATAATTCCCAGTTATCGCTCAGTTGGCAAAAGTGCGAGGAATCTGGAAGGTTCTCTGAGGTCCGGCAAGCATGACGCCAGCCCCGGACGAGCCGGACCTCTGAGAAGCCGGATT
>NZ_LWQU01000121.1 GCF_001650635.1 Magnetospirillum moscoviense
GGGCTGGCATATAGCAGTCGGCCCTCGCTGTCGGCGGCGTGGGCAATGGTGCCGGGCCGTTGCCGTTCGGCCTCGAAATCGGCGAGGCGGCAGGGCACGACGTCGACGCCGATGCCGCAGCCCGCCACCGGCGCATAGGCGGCGAAATAGTCCGGGGGGCCGCTTTCGTCGTTGGGCAGGATGACCAAAAGGTCGAAATCACTGTCCGGGCGTGCCGATCCGGCGGCGCGGCTGCCGAACAGGAAGAGCGCCACCGGGCGGAGCGCCGTCTTGAGGCGTCCGACCAGGAACGACAACGCCGCGTCCTCGTTGCGGAACGGGCCGATGTTGCGGATCGCGGTGTCGCCACCAGTTCCCGGAACCACGGACGGTCGCGTGCGGATGAATTCCAGCATGGCCGCCGTCATGCCCGGATCATCCTTGATGGCGTTGACGAGCTCGCGGACGGCCTGTTGCCGATCGGGCTTCACCCGGAAGGTGATCGTGGGGGTGGACATGGAGGGCGTTCCAG
>NZ_LWQU01000122.1 GCF_001650635.1 Magnetospirillum moscoviense
AACGCCGCCTTGTAGGCGGCGGTGAAACTGCGCCGCCGTGGCCTTGCCGTCACCTCCAGATCTGGAGGTGACGGCAACAGGCTAAGCGCACATAAGCATCTACGTGGGAAATCTGATGGCCTGGGTCTTTGACAGGTTTCATTGAACGCGACAGGTGACATCGCGTTGCTCGTCACCTGAGCGACGTTGGTTCATCGGACATTCTTCGATCCCTCGAATTGTCGATCATCATCTAGATCGAGACACCACCTTCCCCCCCGCTTGGAGAGGAATGTGGAATCGGGACATCATCTGAGTCTCGACACGCCGTGGAGAGGCTGGTGACGCATCATCACCGACAGGTGGGCTACCGAACCCTGTCATCACCTCCGACCTTCTGGCTCTCGCCATAGCCGGTGCCAACATCGAACCAACGGCTCTATCCGATGCTGGGTGGTCGTCGTGGTTCATCACGTGCCGACCGTCTTTTGGTCCCCATTGTGGTCTGGCGGGAACCGCTGGGTGTCAGCAGCGATCTTCCAGTCGAGCGGAGGATGCGCTCTCATCGTGCCGGTCATGCGTCCCGGTAACCACTGTTCTTCGATAGAACCCTCTTGGTACCGAGGTGCTGCCTCGGCATGACTATATTTATACGCAGTCGAAAACCGTTGGCGGGTTTTGGACGAAGGTCAGCACCATTTAAGTACACCCTGTTGCAACTCGGCCACGCCCGGCTTTTATTGCTCCATTAGGGTTGTATCCGGGCTTATGTTGCGGCCAACTCTTTGGGTCTTAGACCCGGAGGGGACATCACCATGAAATTCGGCTACGCCAGGGTCAGTTCCAATTCGCAAGACCTCACCGTGCAAATCGAAGCCCTTAAGGCTGCCGGGTGCGAGGTCATCCGCAGCGAGAAGGTCAGCGGTACCAGCCGCCAGGGGCGCCACGAATTGGAAGCCTTGTTGGAATTCATCCGTCAAAACGATGTCCTGTGTGTGACCCGGATAGATCGCGTCAGTCGCAGCCTTGGTGACCTGCTCGACATCGTGCGGCTGCTCAAGAGCAAGGGCGCCGATCTGGTCGCGACCGAACAGCCCTTCGACACCACATCGATCTACGGGGAATTGACCATCAACCTCCTTGGGGTCTTCGCGAATTTCGAAACGCAGCTTCGCCGCGAGCGCCAGATCGAAGGCATTGCCCGTACGAAACGCGACCACCCCGAAAAGTACCGTGGTCGTCCGCGCTCCATCGACCCGACCGAAATTCGGCGCCTCAAGGACGAAGGCATGGGCGCCGCCGCCATCGCCACGACCCTGGGTATCGCCCGGACTTCGGTATACCGGGCGCTGGAAAAGCCGTGATGGGGAAAGTCCTTTCATCGAACCTCCCCACCCAGTTCCCGACGTAGCTGGTTGATCCGGGTAATCAGCTTGGATGGTGGGTCATGGCGACGGTCACCATGAAACCGATGCCGCCGATGATGCCCGCTTCAGCCGTCACCAGCAGGACGTTGGCGCGGACGTGCCAGCAGCTGCTTGCCGGGGATTTTCGTCGACGCTTTCGGTGAATGGATTGTCGCAGGTAGTGAGTCTCGCGGTAGGCAAGAAAACGTCCGTTTTCTTGCCCCTTGGCCGATACCATCGGTCAGTACGCTTGGCCGCCGGAATCGTGGTAAAGAAATTCGGTCAAGTTATCATCGTCAACGTCGCCCGCGCATGGACGGGTTTGTTGCCATTGATGAGGTGCCGCCGTGCTGATCGGCTATGCCCGCGTCTCGACCGATGACCAAAACCTCCACCTCCAGCACGACGCGCTCCTCACCGCCGGCTGCGAGAAGACCTACGAGGACCGCAAGAGCGGGGCCAAGGCCGACCGGCCTGGCCTGAACACCGCGCTGGAGGTTGCCCGCGCCGGAGACACGCTGGTGGTGTGGCGGTTGGATCGGCTCGGCCGCTCGCGGAAGGACCTCATCCGGCTGGTGGAGACCCTGGAGGCCAAGGGCGTCGGACTGCGCAGCCTCCAGGAGGCGATTGACACCACGTCGAGCGGCGGCCGGCTGGTGTTCCACCTCTTCGGCGCCCTGGCGGAATTCGAGCGCAACCTTGTCCGCGATCGCACCGCCGCCGGTCTAGCCGCCGCCCGTGCGCGAGGCCGCGTTGGCGGGCGCCGCAAGCAGCTTGATCCGGAGAAACGGCGGCTCGCCGTCCAGCTTTACACGGAGAAAAAGCACACCGTGGTGGAAATCTGCCGCCTCATGGGCATCTCCAAGCCCACCTTGTACAGCTACGTGGCCGAAGCCAATGGCTAAAGGCGGGCACGGCAGCATCCCGACCGAGGCGCTGATCAACCTGCGCCGTCGGCTGGACGTGCTGCCGGCCCGCCATCCCGACCGCAAGGCGACGATGGAGAGCGCCGCCACGCTCTATGGCGTGTCGCGCGCCACCCTGTACCGGCAGCTTCGTCAACTTGTCCGGCCAAAGTCGGTGCGCCGCGCTGATCGAGGCAAGCCCCGGAAGGTGCCGGCGGCCGAGATGGAACGCTACTGCGAGATCGTCGCCGCCCTGAAAATCCGCACCACCAACAAGAAGGGGCATCATCTCTCGACCGCCCGCGCGATCCAACTCATGGAGGAATACGGCGTCGAGACGCCCGATGGCCTGGTGCAGCCGCAGGCCGGTATGCTGTCGCGCACCACCGTCAACCGATACCTGCGTGAGTGGGGCTACGATCACGTTCGAATGACCAGGGAACCGGCCGCCGTGCGCTTCCAAGCCAAGCGCAGCAATGAAATGTGGCAATTCGACCTCAGCCCGTCCGACCTCAAGCAAGTCACGGCGCCGTTGTGGATCGAACCGGGGCGCGGCAACCCGACACTGATGCTGTACAGCGTCGTCGATGACCGCAGCGGCGTCGCATACCAAGAGTATCGGTGTGTCTACGGCGAAGACGCGGAATCGGCCCTGCGGTTCCTCTACAACGCCATGGCCACCAAGGGTGACGACGGTTCGCCCTTCCAGGGCATCCCCGGCACCATCTACATGGACAATGGCCCGATCGTTCGAAGCCGCGTGTTCCAGCGTGTCATGGACTGCCTGGGGTCACCTAACGAAAGTGCATACCTTGTACGCTAATGTCGCACAAAACAAGAACTCACCCGCATGTAGGGATTGAGACGGCCTTCAAAGCGCCTTGAAATTTATCTCTGCTCAATGTCCCCGTGGCCTGATATTCCGAACATCAACGCCCAGGATATCGGCCAGCGGCTCCCAGGCTGCCTCGGCGGTCAGCGCCGGCAGCCCCAATGCCATTGCTGTGGCCAGGCAACAACGGTCGCCCAGTGACAGGCCAGCAGATCGGGTGCTCGGACGTAGTTGACCTGCCCTCGCGGCAAGCCCCGCGTCCAGTGAGACGACTTCGATGCCGAAGGACAGTGCGATTGCTTCCGCTCGATCGAGAGGTACTCCACGTTCAGCCAGCTTGCCGATGACCTCGGCCAAATTGACAGCAGAGATGACGGACTCGACCACAGCGTCAGCGACAATCTCCTGCCCTGGCTCTCGATGAATGAGGGCCAGCAGAGCCGAGGCGTCGAGGACGATTTTACTCATGGGCCGCTTCCTGCCGACGGTCGACCGACAGTTCGTCAGCCAGATCGACATCGTCGGGGATGTAGCCCCTTACTTCATCCTGGACACGGGCGATAATATTGCGCAGTGGTTCGAGATGGATTGTACCTCTCTCATCCACTGTCATCACAAAGCCACCGCCCTTTTCCATACCAAGGCTCGAACGAACCTGTGACGGAACAACGATACGACCATTGGCCGCCATGGTGACGTGCATCTCGTTCATATCATCATACCTATAATGTCATTTTTATCATTATGCCACTTCCGCCAACTGGTCTCAATGCCTGTGATGGCAGTCGCTCGTGCCCATATTTTCATGATATAAAACCCGCTAACGGACATTAGAGAGTTTTATATATCGGGGTTTCGGGCATGAAATGCGTCGCGTACTACCGGGTATCGACCGTGAAACAAGGGAGATCCGGTCGACAAGGCCGCCAGGCGGCTTTCCGGGCGCGCCAGATGGATATGCTGGCATGGAGGCGACCGAGCCGAGCGAGGAGGATGGTCCGTCGGATCGTTGCCGTCGTTGGCACCGTCATGAGGTGGTGGGCAGCTACGGCAGTTCCTGTGGAGAAAACCTGTCCAAGTTAATTGGTTCTAAGAAGGCGTTCCGAAATTTTGTCCATGGCAGCCAATAAATTCGACCTTTTCTCCTCGGTCTTGGCACCGTGGGCGTCCTTGCATATCTTTGCCAGCTTCTTATGGTCTCCGTTCTTCGAATCGAATTCAGGAAGGCTCAGGTGCTTGAAGATATTGGAGACCTGGATTTGGATGGTGTGACTTTGCACGTATTCCCGGACAAGTGACGAGTTCAATAGGGCGCAGACGTAATGCGCTTCGGTTTCGTCGGTGAAGTCGGCGAAGTAGATTTTGTGGTCGGGAACGAACACTCGCTTACCACCGTTGGGCATTTCGGCGCTGGTTACCACCGCAGCCTCGAAGGTCTTGGAAAGTTCGGCCCAGACCACTTTACATGGAGCGAACGTGTAAGCGCCGACATTATAGATGACGTATTCCGGCGCACCGCTCTGGCGCTGCTTGTATGTCGATCTTGCGAGCAATTGCTTCCGGTAGGCGCGGAAATACGTCTTTGTCTTCGGCAGATCGTCTACCACGGCCTCGGCGGCTTCATAATCGGCGCGGTTGATGCCCGTGTTCGGGACGAACACATAGAGATCGTCCTGAACATGGACATGGCAGGCCGAGAAATCTGCAGCCCCTTTCAGCAGCGGATAGAGCAGATCGGGTTCGACCCAATAAGTCCTAGCCGGGCCGATGTCCGTCCGTCCCGCTTCCGGGCGGGTTCGAATTTGCACCAGCCCGTCGGTCGGATGCACATCGAGGATATTGACCAGCAGCACCCCGTTGAGATCGCACGTGACGCCTTTTCGGCCAGCGAGCCAATCGCTCTGCCCCTGGATCGCTGACATGGCCGCAAATCGCCCTATGGGCAAGATGGCCCAAGGAGAGTTACCGCCGTCTACCGGGGTTGCTTCCCAATTCAAGATCGAGACCCGACCGAGGACGGTGCCCTTGTCGGCGTCCTCGGGGATGGTGGCACTGTAGCCATCCGCCTTTTCCCAAACCCGGTAGGATACGGGATACTTCGGCTTCTTCTTGCCGACCTTCTCCAACCGCATGATCGCGGTCTTGTTGGCGACCTTCGGGAAAGGCTTGAGGTTCTTGAGGTCGTCAACCGCGACGGGGAGGAAATTGGCTTCCTTGTTGATTTTGAAGCTTCGGAACCCCTGGGACGACGGGCTTTGAAAGTGGGTCTGGGTGATGACGAATACCAACGTGCCGCCATCCTTCAGCCACTTGTCGCCGACCGTGTAGGTGATCATTCCCGAGATATCGAGTTCGTTGCCGCCGTGAAAAGGCGTTTCCGAGAAAATGGCGTATTGCTGGCAAGTGGGCTTGATCTTTTCCCGGTAGTGTTCCGGGAGGCTTGACCAGCGGACCCACGGGGGATTTCCCACCACAACGTCGAACCGCCCGGCAACGGCTGACCAGAAGAAGTTCCTGACAATGCGGAACCAGATACCGTTCCAGTCCTTCTTGTGCAGGTTCAGCACCTGCTCATAGGTTTCCGCCAAAGGTTCTTTCCAATTGCCCGCTTCAGAGGCAGTCAACGCCCCTTTCTTGACAAGGGCTTTCTCCACCTTGCTGTAGGTGTCCTCGGCCTCCACGCAATCGGCCATGACGGCAAACACCCGGTCAAGACGCGCCCGGTTGAAGGCGAGGTCTGCCGGGATCAGCACCTTGAGATCGGATTGGGTGCTGCCGATCCGGTATTCAACCACATCCTCGTCCGCATCTGGGGAACGCGCCGGGGAGTAAACCGCGTCGGCCAGCAACACCGGCAATTCGACCTCGGATTTGCTCGCGGCGATCAGATCGGCGATGGCGATCAGGAAATTGACGCGGGACGCCTGCACCGCCAGCGGATTGAGATCGAAGCCCCAAACGGTGTCGAGTAGCAGAGTCAGCGTGTCCTTGTCCTACCTGCCTTCGTTGCCGTCTTGGCTGCCGTCGCGCGCTCATCGTGGAGGCGTTCGACGGCCTCGACGGTTTGGCCGTAGACGACGACAGGTTGGGATGGCGTCTCGACATGCACCGATGCCTCTGGACGCCTTGCCGCCTCGCCAAAAATGAAACCTGTGCCCCTGCCATCCTTGGGCTTACGGGCGTAGGTTTCGAGGTGCGCGAACTGAAAACCGCTCATGGTCGCCGCCCTCAATCCTGTTCGCCGGAATAGCGGATGTGGAGGGCGGGAATGTTGCCATTGGAACAGCGAAGAGCATCCCATCCATCCGATATCCCCGGAGCGGGCGCAGGCTGCTGCGTAGAGAGGGGGGCATCATCGGGGCAGAAAAGGGAGGATTCGAATAGCGGTAGCGACCGACTACGCCTATTGCGATGCCCCTGCGGGTTATCTCCATAGGCATCGGCCGGGGCAAGCCCCTGGACCCCTCCTAGATCGATCGCCAACGCCCTGAACACAGCGGCCGAATCGCTATCGCCCAACGCCTCGGCTAGCGTGGCTAGGTCGCGGGCGAAGGCGACGCCTCCCGGCGTCACCCACGGCTCCCGGCTCATGGGCGCCTCCCCGGCCCGGTCGGGGCCTCGGGGTCCGCGTCGGGGGGCGGGCTGCCATCGGAGCCGCTTTCGCCGCGTGGCTCGGGCGCTGCCTCGGCCTCGCGCCGATCATCGGCCACCACCTGCCATTCCTCCAACTCGGCGTCCGGTCGCGCCTCCGGGGCGTCGGGCGCCTGCTGCCGGGCCTTGTCGGCGGCGGCATCTTCCTTGGCGACGCCGCCGAACATGCCCAGGACCAAGCGGCGGAACATCGTGGCGATAGCATCCATCACCGCCTGGATTGCGGGCCACAGGGCCGAGAGCCAGCCCATCAACTTGCCTTCAAAATCTCCCATGGGGGGTCTCCGTTGCTGTACTACGACAACGGTAGGCCGGGATCATGCAAGGCACTGCGGTTCCATTCCCCTCGCCTCATTCGCGTACTGGTGGCAATATGCCTAGCCGCGCAAAGGTGGAGGAGAAGGGGATGCCCGCGCTTGATGAAGGTCTTGGGCGACTGTTGATCGGCAACACGGCTGTCAGCCTGTATTGGCGGCGGGGCGAAGTGGAACGGATGTGCCATGTCCTCTGACACGCAAGCCACGCCACCTAAGCCAGAAAACGAGGGAAAGCCAAAGGGTTCCTCGTATGGAAAGGGCATTCTTGTGGGGACAGTGTGTGCCCTGGGCTTCAACTGGGTAGTCTCCGGCCCAGATGACCGCTATCCCATCCGGGTTGAGTATGAACTCGCAAGGGCCTGCATCGACGGCTCGGGCAGCCTTCTATCGCGGGACACCTATCTTGCCAAACAAGAGCGGTGCCTGTGTACGCTTGAGGCAACGATGAAGGAAATTTCCTATAAGGAATACAAGAAGTCCGACACAGCGTTTCTGTCGAAGTTCAGGAACCTATCGCCCACATGCGCCAAAGGCCGGTCATAAGACCGGCCTTTGTTGTTCCTTACTTTCCCTTGGGCGGGTTGTTGCCGCGACCAGGGCCAGACGGGTTGCCTGTCTTGCTGGGGCCGTTCGGAGGGGGCGAATTCGCCATGATGCTTTCCTTCGCGGAGATTGGTGGCAAGTTTTGCCGCGACGCTGGGCTTGGTGGTGGCGGCGGTGGTGCCGCTGCTGCTGCATCAGATTTCTTCGACCATCATGCGGGCGGAGACCCGCGAACTGGAGGGCGTCAACGACGCCTTCACCGCCGCGGTGGCCACCGCGGCCGACACCGGTGCCGGCATGGCCTGGCTGGTGGCGACCGTGCCCGAGGTCCAGCAGGCCTTCGCCGCCGGCAACCGCGAGCGTCTGACCCAAATGTTCGCCCCCGGCTTCGCCACGTTGAAGGAAAAGGTCGGGGTCGATCAGTTCCAATTCCATACCGCGCCGGCCCGATCGCTTCTGCGGATCCACATGCCCGGCAAGTTCGGCGACGATTTGTCGTCGTTTCGCATGAGTGATCGATTATTCCGGCAAGCCGGTGGCGGCGGTGGAAATCATCCTTGATGCCTCCGACTATGTCGCCCAGTACGGCAAGGCCCGCCTGATCGCCGGGGCGATTGCATTGGTGTCGCTGGTGGCGGGGTTGGCGGTGGCCTGGGTGCTGGCCCGCGGCATCTCGGCGCCGCTGCTGGGCATTACCGCGGTGATGCACCGCTTGGCCGATGGTGACCTGGACGTGGCGGTGCCCTCGACGGCACGCACCGACGAGGTCGGTGAAATGGCCCGCGCGGTGGAAGTGTTCAAGCGCAATGCCATCGACAAGCTGGCGATCGAGGCGGAAAGCCAGCGGTCGCGGGAGATCGAGGATCAGGCCCGGGCCGAACGCGGCAACGCCGCCGCCGAGCACGCCCAGGGGGTTCGCTCACGCGTCGAGGAGGTCGATCGCGCCACCGGTGCGATCAGCACCACGGCGCTGGGAATGTCCGAGCGCTCGCAGCGTAGCGGCAGCCTGTCGCTGGAGATGGGCGAGGCGGCTCGTATCACCAGCGAACGGGCCGGCATCGTGTCGGAGGCGACCAGCCAATTACCACTCGCCGTCGATGAAATCGCTCAGCAGGTCAGCGCCGCCAACGACATCACCCGCAAGGCGGTCAGCGAGGTCAGCGAGACCGCCAACCGCATGGAGGGACTGACGGCGGCGGTTCAGGCCATCGGCCATGTGGTCGGTCTGATTCAGGGGATCGCCGCCCAGACCCGCATGCTGGCCTTGAACGCCACGATTGAAGCCGCCCGTGCGGGCGAAGCGGGCAAGGGCTTCGCCGTCGTCGCCGACGAGGTCAAGCATCTGGCCGACCAGACCGCCAGCGCCACCGGGGACATCGCCCGGCAGGTCGCCGAAATCCAGGATTCCGCCAAGGTGATGGCCGACAGCATTGCCGACGTCGTCACGGTCGTCCAGACCCTCGACGGCGTTTCATCGACCATCGCTGGCGCGGTGCAGCAACAGGATGCCTCGACCCGCGAGATCGCCGGGCATGTCGGTGAGGTGGCCCGTCAGGCCGACGTGGTGTCCAATTCTGTCGGCTTGCTGGCGCGGACCTCTGCCAAGACCTGCGCCGGGACCATTCGGGTGATGTGGAGCGCCAAGGCACTGGCCCAGACCGTCGATAGCCTGACCGGTGAGACCGAGGACTTCCTGGCCCGTCTGCATTCACCAGGTCGAACCATCGCGACAAAAACCGCACCTGACGCCACGGCGTCAGGTGCGGTCGGTCTCACCGCTCAGGCCGTCGGCCGGATCGGCCAGGCTGCGGGCGCTCCGGATCACCCGCACGATTCCGGCACAGGTCTGCGCCGACGATTTCGACAGGTCGGCGACGTTCTTCGATACGGTGTCGGCCAATTGAAGCATGAATCCGGTGATATCCTTCACCGGTCGATGGATCGAACGGGCCAGCAGCTCGGTCCGCGCCACGCGGGAACCGGGGCCGGCCCGGCTTGGGCCGGGCGTCAGCCGTGCAAGCCGGGCATACCGGCCGGTGGGATCAGTCGAAAATGCCTTCCAGCACGCCCTTCTTGCGCCGTCCGATGCGCGGGGTGTCGCCTTCCAGGGTCGAGCGACCGAGCGCCTGGTTCTCGCGCAGGCGCTGGGCTTCCTTGGTGGCGTCCAGCTGTTCGCCGAAGCCGGGGCCGGCCGGCTTTTGCCAGAACACGACCTTGTCGGCGAAGCTCTTGTCGGCCTCGGCGATCGACTGGGTTTCCTTGTTGATCAGCATGCGGATGTTGGGCTGGATGTTTTCCGCCCCAGCCTTCTTCAGCAGGGCGACGTCGCCCTGAGTGCGACCTTGGGTGGAAACCGGGGTGACCTGGCGGGCGTTGCCCAGCAAAGCCTGGCGGGCCTGGTCGCGGGTGTTGCCTTCCTGCGGGCGCACGGCGCCGGGCGACGGCGGGCGCAGGGCGAAGTCGGGCGGCATCGCCAGGGGGGCGCGTTCGACCACCTGGAACTCGTCGGGGACCGATTTCTCGAAGCCCATGCTTCGCTTGACGCTGTCGCAGCCGGACAGCAGAACGACCATCACCCCGCAGGTCAGCAGGGCGGGCAGGGGGCGGCGGAAGAGGGCGAGCATCGTCATGGCCTAATTCTTATCCGAGTTCCGGCGTGTGAACAAGGAATCCAATATCAACAGCACGGCGCCGACGCTGATGGCCGAATCGGCGACATTGAAGGCCGGCCAATGATAGCCGGCGACATGGACGTCCAGGAAGTCGGCGACCGCGCCCCAGCGCAGCCGGTCGATGACATTGCCCAGCGCGCCGCCGATGATGGCGCCCAGCGCCAGGGCGACCAGCGCGTTCTCGGCCTTTTTCAGCCACACCACCAGGCCGGCCGAGATGGCCACCGACAGCACCGACAAAGCCAGCCAGTTCCAGTCGCCGCCATTGTTGAAGATGCCGAACGACACGCCGCGATTCCACGCCATCACCAGGTCGAAGATCGGCAGGATCTCGACACGGACCGGGCTGAAGAAGGGGGTGTCGGTCACCCCCTCGGGCCGCATCACCCGCTCGACGATCCAGTATTTGGACAATTGGTCGAGGATGATGATGATGGCCGCCAGGCCCAATCCGCGTCGCAGCATGGCCGTCAGCCCGCCACCGCTTCGGCGCAGCGGGCGCAGATTCCGGCGTGGGCTTGGTGGCCGACCTCGGGCAGCACCTTCCAGCAGCGCTGGCACTTGTCGCCGTCCGACGGGCGCGACACCACGCCGACACCGTCGATGTCGGGCAGGCGGAACGCCTCGGCCGGGGCCTCGCCCTCGACCACCAGCATCCCTGAGGTGATGGCAAGCTCGGCCATGTCCTGGCCCTCGATGGCGGCGGCCAGGGCGCCCTCGACATAAAGGACCGGGTTGGCCTGCAGGCTGGAGCCGATGCGCTTGGCAGCGCGTTCCACTTCCAGGGCGCCGGTAACGACGCGGCGCACCAGGCGGATCTTTTCCCACTTGGCGGCCAGGTCCGGGTCGGCCCAGCCGGCCGGGATGTCGGGGAAGGTTTCCAGATGGACCGAGCCGTCTTCCGACGGATGGCGGGCCAGCCAGGCTTCTTCCGCCGTGAAGCAGGCGAACGGGGCCAGCCACTTGCACAAGGAATCCAGCACGATGTCGAAAACCGTGCGGGCGGCGCGGCGGCGCAGGGAATCGGGTCGGTCGCAGTACAGCGCGTCCTTCCTGATGTCGAAATAGAAGGCAGACAGATCGACGGCGCAGAAATTGTGCAGCTCGGTGAACCAGCCATGGAAGGTGAAGTCGTCGCAGGCGACCTTCAGCCCGGCATCCAGCTCGGTCAGGCGGTGCAGCACCCAGCGTTCCAGCTCGGGCATCTGGTCGGGCGCCAGCTTCTCGGCATCTGTGAAGCCGTCGAGCGCGCCCAGCAGATAGCGCAGGGTATTCCTGAGCCGGCGATAGATATCGACCTGGGTCTTCAGGATTTCCGGGCCGATGCGCAGATCGTCGGAATAGTCGGACCCCACCACCCACAGGCGCAGGATGTCGGCGCCTTGGGTGCCGACCACGTCCTGCGGGCTGACGACGTTGCCCAGCGACTTGCTCATCTTGCGGCCGTCCTCGTCCAGGACGAAGCCGTGGGTCAGCACCGAATCATAGGGGGCGCGGCCGCGGGTGGCGCAGCTTTCCAGCAGCGAGGAATGGAACCAGCCGCGATGCTGGTCCGAGCCTTCCAGGTACAAGGACGCCGGCCAGGCCAGACCCGGCCATTCATCGCCTTCCAGCACGAAGGCGTGGGTGCAGCCGGAATCGAACCACACATCCAGGATGTCGAACACCTGCTCGTAATCGGCCGGGTCGCGGCCTTCGCCCAGGAAGCGCTCGGGCTTCGAGGTGTACCAGGCGTCCGACCCATCGGTCTCGAAGGCGGCGACGATACGGTCCATCACGGCCCCGTCGCGCAGGGGCTGGCCGGTCCTTTTATCGACGAACACGGTGATCGGCACGCCCCAGGCGCGCTGGCGCGACAGGCACCAATCGGGCCGGCTTTCGATCATCGAGCCGATACGGTTCCGCCCTTGCGCCGGCACGAAGCGGGTGTCGTCGATGGCGGCCAGCGCCTTGGCGCGCAAGGAGGTGGTTTCCATCGACACGAACCATTGCGGCGTGGTGCGAAAGATCAAGGGCGCCTTGGATCGCCAGGAATGCGGATAGGAATGCTCGACCTTGCCCGAAGCCAGCAGGGCACCGCAGGCCTTCATCGCCTCGATCACCGGCTTGGCGACCGGGCTGTAATACTTGCCGTTCTTGCCCTGGGCCAGCACGGCCTGGCCTGCGAAGATCGCCACCGACGGGTAATAGGTGCCGTCGGGCTGCACGGTGTCGGGCACGGCAATGTTGTTGGCCCGGCCCAGATGGAAGTCGTCCTCGCCATGGCCCGGCGCGATGTGGACGAAGCCGGTGCCGGTATCGGTGGTGACGAAATCGCCTTCCAGCAGCGGGACAGTGAAATCATAGCCGCCGGCGGCCTGCGGATGATTGCGAAGCGGATGGCGGCAGATGGTGCCGGCCAGGTCAGCGCCCTTGTAGCTGCCCAGGATCTCATAGGACGCGAAGCCGGCATCCTTCTGAACCTGTTCCAACAGCGGCTGGGCCACCAGCATGCGCACGCCTTCAAAGGCATGCGGGCCGGCATCGGCGGCGAAGCCCTGCGGCTTGACCAGCACGTAATCGATGTCGGCGCCGTAGGCGACGGCGCGGTTGCCCGGCATGGTCCACGGCGTGGTGGTCCAGATCACCACCTTGGCACCCACCAGTTCGGTCCTGGGGCTGGTCTCGACCGGGAAGCCGACCCAGATGGTGGTGCTGGTATGGTCGTGATACTCGACCTCGGCCTCGGCCAGGGCGGTCTTTTCCACCACCGACCACATCACCGGCTTGGCGCCCTTGTACAAGGACCCGTCCAGCAGCACCTTGCCCAACTCGCGGGCGATGGTGGCCTCGGCCCGGTTGGTCATGGTGGTATAGGGATGATTCCAGTCGCCGCCCACGCCCAGACGCTTGAATTCCTCGCGCTGGATGTCGATCCACTGGCGCGCGAACTGGCGGCATTCCTCGCGGAACTGCACCACCGGCACCTGATCCTTGTCCTGGCCGGCCTCGCGGTACTTTTCCTCGATCTTCCATTCGATCGGCAGGCCGTGGCAGTCCCAGCCCGGGACGTAATGGGCGTCCTTGCCCAGCATGGACTGGGTGCGGTTGATGACGTCCTTCAAGATCTTGTTGAGCGCGTGGCCGATATGCAGGTGGCCATTGGCGTAGGGCGGGCCGTCATGCAGCGTGAATTTGGGCTTGCCCTGGCCGGCGTCGCGCTGACGCGCGAACAGGCCGATCCTTTCCCACCGCGCCAGCAGCTTGGGCTCGAGCTCGGGCAGGCCGGCCTTCATCGGGAAGTCGGTCTTGGGCAGGAAGACGGTGGCTTTGATATCGACGCTCATGGCGGTGCTCGGGGGGCTTATGGTTCGGCCACCGGCACCAGCGGGCCGGGGCTTTCGGGGAAATGGCGCAGGGCCAGCATGGCGCGGGCCTGAAGGGCATCGGCGGCGATCTGGGCCTTCAAGGAATCCAGGCCGTCGAAGCGGCGTTCGGGGCGGATGAAATCGATCAGGGCGACCCGTAGATGGCGGCCGTACAGATCCTCGGAATGATCGAACAGGTGGACTTCCAGCACCGGCGGCCCGCCATCGACGGTCGGGCGGCGGCCGAAATTGGCGATTCCGTCGCGCCACAGGGTGGTCGCCCCCTTGTCGATGCCGGCCCTGACCGAATAGACCCCGGCGGCCGGCGGCTGATACTCGCCCAGATGCAGGTTGGCGGTGGGAAAGCCGATGGTGCGGCCGCGGGCGTCGCCATGTTCGACGCGGCCTTCGATTTCCCAGTAATGGCCCAGCAGGCGGGCGGCGTCGGTGGGGCGGGCCTCGACCAGATGGGTGCGCACCGCCGTCGAGGAATAGGTCTCGCCCGAAGGGGCCACTTCCGGCGGGACCGAGGTGAAGCCGAAGCGGCCCTCGTCGGCCATCTTCTGCAGCAGGGCGCCGGTGCCCTGGCGGCCCTTGCCGAACACGTAATCATAGCCGACCACCACATGGCGGACGTTCAGGCAATGGCCCAGGATGTCGTCGATGAAGGCCTGGGCCGAAAGATTGGCGAAGTCGGCGTCGAAATGCTGCTGGAACAATAGATCGATGCCCAAGGCCTCGATCAGGCGGGACTTGACGCGAAACGGCGTCAGGCGGAACGAGGCCTGGGCCGGATTGAAGAAGGCGCGCGGATGCGGCTCGAAGGTCATCACCCCATGGGGCGCGCCCAGTTCGGTGGCGATGCGCTTGGCGGCCAGGATCACCGCCTGGTGACCGCGATGGACGCCATCGAAATTGCCAAGCGCCACCACCGCCCCGGACAGGTCGGAGGTCAGTTCGCCGCAATGTCTGATCAAACGCATGGTGCCGCCGCCGGCTCGCTACTGAAAATCAGGGACGGTAAGGGGTATCCGATGCCGGCCTTCTACGCAAGCGCGGCGCGATATGATCGCCCCTCGCCGGGCGGGCGCATCCGCGCCCCTGGCCGCTCGCTCAATGCTCGCAAGGGTGTCGTGGTTCAGGTTGGAGGCATCAGCCGAACCCGGCCTTGACCAGCAGCTGGTGGAAGTCGCGCAGGGCCTTTTGCTGCTTTTCGGGGTCACTGATGCCTTCGACGAAGCGGGCGTCGAAATTGGGCATGCGCAACAGCTTGATGATGCGCTCGCGCGCCCGGGCCAGCGCCTTGCCCTCGGGCAGCACGCCGGCGCCGGCGAATTTGACCAGGCGCACGGCGCGGTCGCGGATGTGATCGGTCGGGTGGTCCAGCTTCTCGATGACGTTCTCATCGACCAGGAAGCGTTCCAGCACGCCGTCGATATGGGCGGTGACCTTCTTCTTGACCTCGTCGGGCAGCGCCGACGACAACGCGGCATTGAAGGCGTTGGTGGCGGTCTGCAGCCGTTCCTTGGGCGAATTGGTCCGCCGGGTCAGCTCGCCGATGACGCGGGCGGAAAAGACCAGATCCAGCTGCTTGACGATGTCGGCCAGATGCTCGTCGGCGAAGCCGGTCTTGCTCAGCTCGGCCAGGTACATGACGCCGGTGGCCTTGTCGGGCAAAGCGTGGACGGTGTTGGTGATGGCGGCGCGCCGGCCGGTGGCGCCGCCTTGCTCGACAAAGCGGGTGCCGCGCACGGTCAGGGCCTCGGCGGCCTCGGCCCCGGCCAGCAGGCCGCCGGGCGACAACAGCCGCACCAGCACCTTCTGGTATTCCTCCATCTCCTTGCCCGGGTCGTTGCGCGACAGCGGGTTCGAGGATTTGAGCTGGCGCATGGCCCGCTCGATCATGACGTGGCGGCTGCCGGGCAGGCGGCCCTGGCCGAACAATTTGTTCAGCTTCTCGGTGGTGTCCTGGGCCTCGCTTTTCGAGCAATCGAACTTGCCGTCGGCCAGGTCCAGCATCGCCACGATGGCCGAGCCCAGCGCCGGCTGCCAGCCCAGGATTTCCTGGATGATGTTGGCACCCAGCACGTCGGCGATGACGGTGTCGAGCAGCAGGCCGGCCTGCCGGTTGGGCTCGCCCAGGGCCAGGCGGCACAATTGGTCCAGCTTGCCCACCCAGTTGCGCCGCCCGATCAGGTCGCGCGACAGCACCACCATGGCCAGATATTCCGGCCCATCCTCGCCCTTGCCGGCCAGGTCCTCGAACAGGTCGGAAAAGCGCTCGCCGATCTGCGGCAGCTTCAGTCCGTCGGCACGCCGGGCCTGGGCGTAGATCTGGTCCAGGGCGGCGAAGATATCGTCGCGGCGCTGCTTGGTCGGGATCTCGGTGCCCTTGGTCTGCAGCGTCGCCACCAGATCGACCGCCGACGGCACCAGGCTGTCCTTCTCGCGGATGCGGCTCAGTTCCTTGGCGTTGTGCAGCAATTCCGTCGGCGTCAGGAACACCTGTTCCAGATAGGTGCGGAAGATGCGATTCATCGCCATCCGGCTTTCCAGGCCGAAATAGTCGCGCGGGCGTTCGCAGATGGCCGGAGCGGACTCGATGGGGTTGATGCGGACGACGGATTCGCCCTTGGGCGACTGGGTCTGCTCGAACAATACGGTCTCGTTCATCGAGCCGTCGCGGTTCAACCAGTTGCGCATGACCCGCGCGCCGGCGCAGGACTTGTCGGACAGGAACTTCTTGGCCAGGGCGCGGGCGTCTTCTTCCTTGTCCCGAGCGGACTCGGTGACCCAGCGGCCTTCCTTCAGTACCTGAACTTCGAAATTCTCGCGCCCCGACGCCACCCTGGTCCCCCGGATTGTGCGTTACTCTGGTATCTAGCCGGGTTTGCGGATAAGAATCGGTTAATGGCCGGGTCAGTCCTCTACCTCTAGTGCCGTCAGGATGTCCTCGAAATCGCCGTCGATGTTGGCCGGGGCGATCTGGGCGAACAGATCCAGGATGATCACCGCGTTCAGCACCGCGTCGCGGGTCGCCACCGTGCGCAGCCGCTCGGCCAGGCTGGAATTGACCACGCTCATCTCCTCGTAGCGGTGCTTGAGGCCTTCCAGCGAGGCCTTGGCGTCGATGCCGGCCAGGTGGTTGCGGACATGCTCGGCCAGCAGCCAGGTGGCGAAGGACCGGAACAAGGTCTCCTGCTCGTCGGCAAACGGCAGGTGGAAGCGGGCCATCGGCCGCAGGAACTTGGTTTGCGGGCAGCCCGAGGTGGCGCAGATCAGCCCCATCAGCGAGGCCAGACCCTGCTGCAGGGTGGTCTTGGTGACCACCGTGCGGTTGGCGGTGCCGACCTCGACCACCGAACGCTCGTGCGACACCCGGCCGGCGAAATCCGGCAAGATGGTGGCCAGGCCCAGGGCGGCCGGGCACCATTGCTCGGTCTCGGCCAGCTGGCAGTTGGGGCACTTGTTGCAGGAAAGCCGGGCCCATTCGGGCTTGGGCGCGTCGGGCGGCAGTTCCAGGCGGTGGGTCTTGGCGTCGAAACGCAGAGTGATGGCGATGTCGGGCTGGCCGGCGGTGAAGAAGGTGTAGCGGATGGTTCTTGCCGCCGATAAGGCCAGGCTGGCGTTCGTACTGTCGATGTGAGCCATGGTCCCGTTCGCCGCCTTTCGACGTGCGCCTTCCTTGGTCACAATATCGTCAAATATTGCAACGAGTTCGATTGAATGAATCATAGGGACGGCAAGGCCGGGCGACAATCACTCGGAAGGATGTCGGGTAGCAACCCCAAGGGCCTCGGGTGGCAACCCGAGGGCCTATACTTACGCGTCGTTCGCCTACTTCCTTCGCCCTAGCGGCCGCTGCGAATGGCCTGGTTAAACATCCCCACCCATTTTTCGCCCTGGTCGCCCAGCGCCTCAAGGATCGCCTCTTCCACCGGCGGGCGGAAGACGGCGCGGAAGGCGGCCTGTTCCTCGGGCGTCGGGGTGCGCACCATCATGCGCTTGCGTAAGCCCATCAGGCCGCGCTCGGACCGTTCCAGGCGGTCGGCGGTGGCCCGGCCGTGGGCGATGGCGGCCGTCGCCGCCTGGCGCACCAATGCCTGGTCCTCGGGCGCCAAGGCATCAAGCGTCGGGCCGTGGAACAGGAAGACCAGCGGGGCGTACAGATGGTTGGTCAGGGTGGCATAGCCCTGGACCGTGTCGAAATTGCGCGAAACGACGGTGATGGCCGGACTCATTTGGCCATCGACCGCCCCGGTGGCCAGGGCGATCATCTCTTCGCGCGACGACACCCGCATCGGCCGCGCGCCGGCGGCACGGATCATCGCCTCGAGCGGCTTGAAGCCGGGGATGGCGCGGACGTTCAGGCCCCACATGTCGTCGGGCACGCGGATGTCGCGATCCAGGTTGGTCAGGATGTGAAAGCCGCCCGGATCGACGAAGCCCAACAGGCGCATCTTGGTGGTGGCGGCCATGTCGGCGGCCAAGGCCCGGCCGAACGAGCCGTCCAGCACCCGCCGGGCCTGGGCGATGCTGTCGAAGGCAAACGGCAGGTAAAGGACTTGGATCGGCGGATGCAGGGGCGAGACGCCGCCGATGGTGGTCATGGCGGCGTGCAGGGTTCCCTTGCCGACCAGGCCGGTCATGTCGCGATTGCCGCCGACCAGGCCGTCGGACAGGATCTCGACGGCGATGCGGCCGGCCGACAGGCGCTTGACCTCGGCGCGGAAGAAATCGGCGGTGGCAGCCACCGGGTCCGACTTGGGCAGATGCTGCTGCGGATGGCCCAGAAGGATCTGCACGGCGGCGGCGCCGGCATGGTCGGGCCGGGCCAGCAGGGCCGCCAGGATCAACAGGAGCGCGCGGGCCAATGTCATCGACGTCTCCTATTTGCTGGTGAACCGCAGGGCGCCGTCCCAGTCGGCGGGGCAGCCCTCGGCTTGGAAGTGCCGGGCGTTGGCCAGCAACAGATGGCCCGCCTTGTCGGCGGGGTGTGATTCGGTGAAGGCGGCGAAGCCGTCGATGGCGGCGGCCCAATCGCGGGATTCATAGGCGGCGAAGGCCCGGTTCCACGCCGCCAGATGCGGGTGGTCGGCTCCGGCCTGGTCCACCAGTTCGTGGACGGCGATGGGGATCGAGGCGCCGGCCACCACCACCGGCCCGAACGGGCGCAGCAGGAAGCGGCCCGCCACCGCCTGCGCCACAGCGTCGGTGACCAGCAACTCGGTGCCCAGTTGCTTGTTCAGGCTTTCGATGCGCGAGGCCAGGTTCACCATCGCCCCCAGGGCGGTGTATTGCATGCGGTCCGACGAGCCGACATTGCCGACCATGGCGATCCCGGTATGCAGGCCCATGCGGGTGACCAGGGCCGGACCGGCCTGGTCCTGGTGGATGCCATCCCGGCAGGCCAGCATCGCCCGGCAGGCGTTGATCACATGGTCGGGATCGTCCAGCGGCGCGTTCCACATCGCCATCACCGCGTCGCCGATATACTTGTCGATGGTGCCGCGATTGGCATGGATGGCCTTCGACATCCGGTCGAAATAGTCGGACAGCCACGGCAGCACCGCTTCCGGGTCCATGGATTCGGTGGCGGCGGTGAAGCCTTGCAGGTCCGAGAACATCACCGTCAACGGCCGGCGCTGGCCGCCGATGGTGGTGCCGATGCCCGAGCGCACGATGTCTTCGACCAGCCCCTTGGGCACATAGCGGCCGAAGCTGGACAGGCCGGCCTTCATGGTGTCGACCGCGTTGGCCAGGGCGTCGATTTCCAGGATCGGCGAGCTGGTGGCGACCGGCGCGTCCAGTTCCAACCGGCGGATGCGGTCGGTTTCCTCGATCAAGGCGTGGATCGGCCGGACCAGCAGGCGCGACAGCCACACGATGGCAATGGTGGCGATCAGGACGAAGGCGGTGCCGATCCCTAAGATGGCCATGCTGGCCTGACGCAAAGGTCCGACGAAGACATCCTCGGGGGCGACCACGCCGATCACCCACTTGCGGCCGAACTGGTCGGGGAACGGGCTCAGGCTGGCCAGCCAGGTGCTGCCGTCCTCCTTGGATTGGACGGTGAAGCTTTGGCTGCCGCCGCGATAGGCCTCGACCGCCACCGACACCACCGGATCGTCCACTTCAGAGCCGTGCACCAGGGTCAGGCGCCCGTTTCTCTGCATGGCGATGCGGTCGGCATAGGGATAGCCGATCAGCCGCAAATCCTCGTCCAGGATGAAGGTGGTGCCGCCCAGGCCGATGCTGCGTTCGCGCAGGAAGGCCGACAGCGAATCGATCGACAGGTCGGCGCCGAACACGCCGACGCGGGTGCCGTCCTCGGTGGTCAGGCGCTTCGACAGGGTCAGCCCGGGCCGGCCGGTGCCGCTGAAGACATAGGCGCCGGAACTGACCACTTGGTCATCGGGCATCGCCGCGACGTACCACGGCCGCTCGCGCGGGTCGTAAGTGGCGTTGGCGCGCTCAATCTTGAGCACCTTGCCCCAGGTGCTGAGGTACAGATAGGTGTCGCGCCGCTCGCCCGACGAGGAATCGATGACCCGCATCACCCATTTGGCGTCGGCCGGCGGCTTGGCCCCGGCTGGGCCGAACTTGGTCATCTCGGGGCTGAGGCGGACGATCTGGTGGAAGGCGCCGTCGCCGTGCAGGCCGTAATACAGGCTGTAGGCCTGGGGGATGCGCTGCAATTGCTCGAACAGCGGCCGCAAGGATTCCGGCCGGTGCAGCCCGTCCTGGGCCGCCTGGCCGGCTGCCACCGACATCTGCACCGCCGCCGCCAGGTTGCCGAACAGGGCGGTGACGGTGATCTTGACCTCACGCTCGGCCAATTGCATGGCCTGGACCGCCATCTGACGGGCCAGCATCGCGTTTTGGCGATAGAGAAAGCCGACCATCGCCACCGTCAGCGGGACGACGACGACCAGAAAGGTCACCGCGATGCCGATTCGCAGGCGTACTCTGGACTTTTCCATGGTGCGCCTCCCGCGCCGCCGCCCTATGCCTTTGTGCATAGGCGCGGGGCAGGGTAGTCGCCTGATCGGCGAAGATCAACCCGGCAAACTAATCCAATTGCAGGGTCACCGCCTTGAGATAGGCGCTTTCCGGCACCATCGGATGCAGCGGATGGTCGGCGCCCGCGCCCGAGCGGCGCAGGATCCGCCCGGTCCGGCCGGCCTGTGACAGGCCGTGGGCGATCTCGTCGGTGAACAGGTCCAACGGCATGTGATGCGAGCACGAGGCGGCCAGCAGGAAGCCGCCGGGCTCGACCAGCGGGGCGGCCAGGCGAACCATCTTGCGATAGCCCTTCGAGGCCGCCTGCAGGTCCTTCTTGGACTTGACGAAGGCCGGCGGGTCGACCACCACCATGCCGAACCGCTCGCCGGCGCTGTGCAGGCGGGCCATCTCGGCGAAGGCCTCGGCCCGGACCCAGGTGACGCGGGCACCGTTCAGCTCGGCCGAGCGGGCCGCCAGCTCCAGCGAATGTTCCGACCGATCGATGGCGACGATTTCGGTGGCTCCGGCCATCGCCGCCTGCACGGCGAAGCCGCCGGCATAGGTATAGACGTCCAGCATACGCCGGCCCTTGGACAGCCCTGCCGCGAAGGCCCGGTTGTCGCGCTGGTCGTAGAACCAGCCGGTCTTCTGGCCGCCATCCAGGTCGGCCAGGAAGCGGCAGCCGTTCTCGATCAACTCGACCGGGCCGTCGATGGCGCCCAGGGCGACGCGGTGCTCGAGGGCCAGGCCTTCCAGGCCGCGCACCGGGCTGTCGTTCTTCAGCACGATGGCGGTGGGCGCCAGCACCTCGGTCAGGGCATCGAGCAGCAGGGGCGTCAGGGCTTCCATGCCGGCGCTGTTGACCTGGGCCACCAGCACGTCGCCATAGCGGTCGAGAACCAGACCGGGCAGTCCGTCCGCCTCGGAATGGATCAGCCGGTAATGGGGCGAAGGAAACAAGGTGTCGCGCAAGCCGAGCGCGGCCCGCAGGCGGCGGGCCAGGAAGGCGGCATCGACCGTTTCCGTCCAGTCGCGCGACAACGCTCGGGCGGCGATCAGCGAATGGGGGTTGAAGGTGGCCACCGCCAGTTTCTCATCGCCGGCATCCTGGATGGTGACCAGGCTGCCGGGCGGCAAGGACTTGGCTTCGGGGGTCATCTCGATTTCGTTCGAGAAGATCCACGGGTGGCCGGCGCGGAAGCGCCGCGACCGGCCCTTGGCGAAGCGAATCACCGGGCGGGTGGCGGGCGTGTCGGGGGATGAGGCGGGCATGGCCCCACTCTAACGAGCGGAATGAATCCAGGAAAGGCAGAAAAACTGCGGCGGAGACCTTAATTTTTAAGCGATTTTGATATGGATCAATGGCGTTCCTTGTTCATCTGGTCATAGTGCGCCCACTCGAGGCAAAGTCTAACCGACCGGGTCGTGCGGCGGGGGAACGTTTCGCATGGGCCGGTAGGCGCTTCGGGTTGACCCTTTTCCGGTCGAAACAGGAGTTCGGCATGAGCACCAACACCGACGCCACGCGCTATTGCGAAGACGTGGTGAAGAAGTTCGTCCTTGCGGCGATTTTCTGGGGTGTGGTGGGCTTTCTGGCTGGCGATTTCATCGCCTGGCAGCTGGCCTTCCCCGCCCTGAACATGGACCTGGAGTGGACCACCTTCGGTCGTCTGCGTCCCGTTCACACCTCCGCCGTGATCTTCGCCTTCGGCGGCAATATTCTTTTCTCCACCTCGTTGTATGTGGTTCAGCGGACCTGCCGCGCCGAAATGTTCGGCGGCACCGGTCTCGGCAACTTCATCTTCTTCAACTTCCAGGCGCTGATCGTCGTGGCCGCCCTGACCTATGTGCTGGGCTTCAGCCAGGGCCAGGAATACGCCGAGCCGGAATGGTGGATCGACCTGTGGCTGACCGTGATCTGGGTGGCCTACCTGATCGCGTTCGCCGGCACCATCATGAAGCGTAAGGAACCCCACATCTACGTGGCGAACTGGTTCTTCTTCTCGATGATCCTGACCGTCGCCATGCTGCACCTGGGCAACAACCTGGCCGTTCCGGCCGGTCTGTTCGGTGGCTCGTGGATGAAGTCGTACAACCTGTTCGGTGGCGTCCAGAACGCCATGACCCAGTGGTGGTACGGCCATAACGCGGTGGGCTTCTTCCTGACCGCCGGCTTCCTGGGCATCATGTACTATTTCGTGCCCAAGCGCGCCGAGCGTCCGGTCTATTCGTACCGTCTGTCGATCGTGCACTTCTGGGCGCTGATCTTCCTGTACATTTGGGCCGGCCCGCACCATCTGCATTACACCGCCCTGCCGGATTGGGCCCAGACCCTGGGTGCCACCTTCTCGGTGATGCTGTGGATGCCGTCGTGGGGTGGCATGATCAACGGCCTGATGACCCTGTCGGGCGCCTGGGACAAGCTTAGGACCGATCCGGTCATGCGCTTCCTGGTGTCGTCGGTGGCCTTCTACGGCATGTCGACCTTCGAAGGTCCGATGATGTCGATCAAGGCGGTGAACTCGCTGTCGCACTACACCGACTGGACCGTCGGCCACGTGCACTCGGGTGCCTTGGGTTGGGTTGCCTTCGTGTCGTTCGGTGCCCTGTACTACCTGGTTCCGAAGCTGTGGGGCCGTAAGGAAGTCTACTCGCTGAAGCTGGTGGGTGTGCACTTCTGGGTCGCCACGATCGGTATCGTGCTGTACATCACCGCCATGTGGATTTCCGGCATCATGCAGGGTCTGATGTGGCGTGCGTACGACAACCTTGGTTTCCTGCAGTACTCGTTCATCGAGACCGTGGAAGCCATGCACCCCTATTACGTGATCCGTGCTCTGGGCGGCCTGCTGTTCGTCCTGGGTGCGCTGGTGATGGTCTATAACTTCGTTAAGACCATCAAGGGTGACGTGGCCGACGAGGCCATGCAGCCCTCCACCGCCGGCGCTCGCTAAGGGGAGGAACGGCAATGTCTGTCTTCAAGCATCACAAGCATCTCGAAACCAACGTCTTCTTCCTGGCGGTGGGCATTTTGCTGTGCGTGATCGTGGGCGGCCTCGTCGAGGTCGTGCCGCTGTTCCACATCGAATCCACCATCGAGAAGGTCGACGGTGTCCGTCCGTACAGCCCGCTCGAGCAGGCTGGCCGTGACATCTATGTCCGCGAAGGCTGCTACAACTGCCATAGCCAGATGATCCGTCCGTTCAAGGACGAGGTCGAACGCTATGGTCACTACAGCCTGGCGGCCGAGTCCAAGTATGACCACCCCTTCCAGTGGTCGTCGAAGCGTACCGGCCCGGACCTGGCCCGCGTGGGTGGCAAGTACACCAACGACTGGCATGTCCGTCACATGATCAATCCCCGCGACGTCGTTCCGGAATCGATCATGCCGGGTTATCCGCACCTCATGCGCGCTCTGGATACCTCGAGCATCCAGGGCAACATGACGGCGCTCAAGATCGTCGGTGTTCCTTACACCGATGCTCAGATCGCCAACGCGGTGAAGGATCTGACCGAACAGGCTTCCAGCGATTCGCCGGACGCCGCCGTTCTGAAGTCCTACCCGAAGGCCCGCATGGGTGATGTCGATGGTGACCCCAAGAAGGTTACCGAAATGGATGCTCTGGTGGCCTATCTGCAGGTCCTCGGCACCATGGTCGACTTCACCAAGGTTAAGCCGGAAACCATTCGCCGTTAACGGAGGGACACGGAGTGACTCTTATTGAAATTTCTGAGTTCCTCCGTTCCATCTGGGGACTTTGGTTGATGGTTTTGTTCCTCGGGATCGTCATCTACGCCTTCCGCCCCAAGAACAAGGATCGGCTGGAATCGTACGGTGACATTCCCCTGAGGGACGACGACGACAAGGAGCGCTAACATGGCTTCGATGGAAAAGGACTCGGTTTCCGGTCAGATGACGACCGGTCACGAGTGGGACGGCATCAAGGAGTTGAACACTCCTCTGCCGAAATGGTGGGTTTATGTGTTCTGGGCCTGCGTGCTGTGGGCCATCGGGTACTGGATCGCGATGCCGGCCTGGCCGACGCCTACGGGCTACACCCAGGGCATGCTGAACTATTCCTCGCGCGCCAACGTGGCCGAGGATCTGAAGGCTCAGCAGGCTTCGCGCGCCCAGTGGATGGCCAAGCTGCAGAACGCTTCGCCCGAGGACATCGTGAAGGACAAGGCCCTGCTCAACTTCGCCCAGTCGGCGGGTAAGGGTCTGTTCGGCGAAAACTGCTCGGCCTGTCACGGCGCCGGCGGTGTCGGTGTTCCCGGCGCCTACCCGCGTCTGGCCGATGACGAATGGATTTGGGGTGGTTCCCTGGCCGATATCGAACAGACCATCAAGTTCGGTGTCCGCAATGCCCACCCGGATTCGCGTCAGAGCGAAATGCTGCCCTTCGGTACCGGCGACGCCATGTCGGCCGACCAGGTCAGCCAGCTGGCCGACTATGTCGTGTCGCTGAGTGCCAAGACCCCGGCCGCCGGTTCGCCCGGCGAGGCCCTTTTCGCTGAACGTTGCTCGGCCTGTCACCAGGAAGGCGGCGTTGGCATGAAGGACCTGGGTGCTCCGGCGCTCAACAACAACATTTGGCTCTACAAGGGCGGCAAGGAAGGCGTCATCGCCCAGATCACCAAGCCCAAGCACGGCTCGATGCCGGCTTGGACCGAGCGTCTGGACGCTGGCACCATCAAGGTCCTGGCTGTCTACGTCCACTCGCTGGGTGGCGGCAAGTAAGCCAAGGTAATCGGGTCGGGGTGCGCTCTGTTCGCGGGGCGCACCCCTTCTCCGTTTCTGGTGTCCTGACCCGAAGGTTCGCACCGCGTGCCTTCGGGTCAGGGCATTTGTCATTGGTCGATTACCTGAAATTAAGTTGACGCCGGCCGTGCCGCGCGCGCATGTCGGCGATAATCGTTGGATGGCCCGGTCGAGCGCCCGTTTCGGGCGCAAAGCAAGGGGCTCAGCCCCCGGAGAGAAGTTTCGCGATGAACCAGCATGTGTCGCCGCCCAAGCAATCCACCTCGCTTTACGCCGAGACGGTGATCATCCACCCGCGCGCGGTCAAGGGTATCTACCGGAACCTTAAGTGGTGGTTGATGGCGCTGACCCTGGGCTTCTGGCACCTGGCGCCGTTCCTGCGCTGGGATCGCGGGCCCGGCGCGCCGGACCAGGCCATCCTGGCCGACCTGGACGGGGGGCGCGGCTATTTCTTCTTCATCGAGATCTGGCCGCAGGAGGTTTATTACCTGACCGGCCTGTTGCTGCTGGCGGCGATCGTCTTGTTCTTCATGTCGGCCTTGGCCGGTCGCGTGTGGTGCGGCTTCCTGTGCTGGCAGACGGTCTATACCGACCTGTTCATCCTGGTGGAAAGGCTGGTGGTCGGCGACCGCCCGGCCCGCATGAATCTGGTCCGGCGCAAGTGGGATGCCCACAAGATCACCAAGACCGCCATCGTCCATGCGGTGTGGCTGCTGATTTCGGCGGCGTGCGGCGCCTCGTTCGTGCTGTTCTTCGGCGACGCCTTCCAGACCCTGAAGGAAATCCTGACGCTGGAAGCGTCGATCGGCGCCTATTCGTGCATCTTCATCATCGGCGGCTTCTGCTATCTGCTGGCCGGTTTCGCCCGCGAGCAGGTGTGCCTGTACATGTGCCCCTATTCGCGCTTCCAGTCGTCGATGCTGGACGAGCATTCGCTGATCATCAATTACGAGACCTGGCGCGGCGAGCCGCGCGCCCCGATGCGCAAGGGCGGCAGTTTCGAAGGCCGCGGCCATTGCATCGATTGCAAGGCCTGCGTCCAGGCCTGCCCGACCGGCATCGACATCCGCGAAGGCCTGCAGATGGGCTGCATCGGTTGCGGCCTGTGCGCCGACGCCTGCGACACGGTGATGAAGAAGTACGGTTTGCCGCCGCACCTGATCAGCTATGATTCGGCCAACAATGTCGAGGCCCGCGCCAAGGGCACCAAGGGCGAGACCAAGCTGATCCGTCCGCGCACCCTGCTCTACACCGCCCTGATCGTGGTCATCGCCGCCGGCATGATGATTTCGCTGGGGACCCGGCGCACCACCGAGGCCAACGTGCTTCACGAACGCACGCCCTTGTTCGTGGTGCAGTCCGACGGCGCAATCCGCAACGGCTACACCTACAAGGTGCTGAACATGATCCGCAAGGACCGGACCTACCGGGTCAAGGTGACCGGTCTCGAGGGCGCCACCTTGAGCGTGGTGGGCGGTGCCACCCGTGTGGCCGAGACCGAGCTGCAGGTGACCGGCGACGATATCGGCACCTTCCGCGTCTATGTCGATGTGCCGGAAGGCAACCTTAGGGGCAAAAAGACCCCGATCTTCTTCGAGTTGACGGAATTGTCCGAGGGGAGCACGCTCCGCACCGAATCACTCTTCGCGGGGCCATAAGGATATGACGAGCATGGAAAAGACCCGCCAACGCGGCTGGTGGTATCCCTATATCTTCGTCGGCGCCTTCCTGGTGGTCATCGGGGTCAACGCGACCTTGGCCTATTTCGCCACCTCGACCTTCACCGGTCTGGCGGAAACCGACGCCTATGAAAAGGGCCGTCTTTACAACCGTGCGCTCGAGGCGGCCAAGGCCCAGGCCGACATGGGCTGGACGGTCGATACCAAGCTGAAGCCGGTGGCCGGCGTGCAGCCTGGCGTGGATATCGACATCGCCTACAAGGACCGCGACGGCAAGCCGGTCGAAGGGCTGGCGGTGACCGCTTCGGTGATCCGTCCGACCCTGGGCGGCTTTGATCACCAGATCACCCTGGCCCCGCTGGGCGGTGGGCGCTATGGCGGCCATTACGACCTGCCCTTGAACGGGGTGTGGGATCTGGAGATGGCGGCCCTTGGCGAAGGCGTTTCCTATCAGCACAGCCAGCGCATCGTGGTTCCGTGATCGAAAGACCGTGCCGTCATTGCGGGTCGCCGGTTCCGGCCTCGCTGGGCGGCGAGTTCTGCTGTCGGGGCTGCGAGGGCGCCTTCGAGCTGGTCCAGGGGCTGGGGCTCGAGCGCTATTACGCGCGCCGTTCGCTTGATCCCAACGCCCGGCCGACCCGCCCGGACGAGGCCGCCTCGGCCTTCCATGACGTTTCCGCCCATGTCCAGCAGGGCGATAACGGCGAAGCCAGCCTGAACCTGATGGTCGAGGGCATTCACTGCGCCGCCTGCGTCTGGCTGATCGAGGCGCTGCTGTCGCGCCAGCCTGGTGTCACCTGGGCGCGGGTCAACATGACCACCCGGCGCCTGGTGGTGCGCTGGCGGCCCGATCAGGTCGATCCCGGCACCTTCCTGGCCCCGGTCTTCAAGGTCGGCTATCGCCTGGTGCCGTTCGACCCGGCCAAGCTGGGCCGCGAGACCGACAAGGCGGAAAAGGACCTGCTGCGTGCCATGGCCGTGGCCGGCTTCGCCGCCGGCAACGTCATGCTGCTGTCGGTGTCGGTGTGGGCCGGGCATTTTTCCTATATGGGGCCGGCGACCCGCGACCTGATGCATTGGATCAGCGCGCTGATCGTGCTGCCAGCGGTGCTGTATTGCGTGCGGCCTTTCGCCCGCTCTGCCTTTGCCGCGTTGCGCGGCGGGCGCACCAACATGGACGTGCCGATCACCCTGGGTGTGACCCTGGCCTCAGCCATGAGCCTGGCCGAAACTATCCGCTCGGGCGAACATGCCTATTTCGATTCGGCCATCACGCTGTTGTTCTTCCTGCTGATCGGGCGCTATCTCGACAGCCGGGCCAGGGGGCGCGCCCGCTCGGCGGCGGAACATCTGCTGGCGCTCGACGCCGTCGCCGTCACCGTGCTGGAAGCCGACGGCACCCAGAAGCTGGTGCCGCCGACCCAGGTGGCGGTCGGCCAGACCGTGCTGGTGGCGGCCGGCGAGCGGATCGGCGTCGATGGACTGGTCGCCGAGGGTGTGTCGGATGTCGATACCAGCCTGATCACCGGCGAGACGGTACCGGCCGCCATCGGACCCGGCGCGCGGGTGTTCGCCGGCACCATCAACCTGTCGGGGCCGCTGCGCCTGACCGTCGATGCGGTGGGCGAGCGGACCCTGCTGGCCGAGATCGTGCGCATGATGGAGGTGGCCGAGCAGGGCCGCGCCCGCTATGTCGCCCTGGCCGACCGGGTGGCGCGGTGGTACGCGCCCGTCGTCCATGTCGCCGCTCTCGTCACCTTCCTGGGCTGGGTGCTGCTGGGCTCGATCCCCTGGCAGGTGGCGCTGCTGCATGCGGTTGCGGTGCTGATCATCACCTGTCCGTGCGCCCTGGCCCTGGCGGTGCCGGTGGTCCAGGTGATCGCATCGGGCCGGCTGCTGCGTCAGGGCATCTTGCTGAAATCGGCCACCGCGCTGGAACGCTTCGCCGAAATCGACCGGGTGGTGTTCGACAAGACCGGCACCCTGACCCTGGGCCGCCCTGTATTGGTCGAGAATGGCGGCTGGAACGCCACCGACCTGGCGGACGCCGCCCGTCTGGCCGCCGGCTCGCACCATCCGCTGGCCAAGGCGCTGGCATCGGCGGCGCCATCGGTGGGGCTGGCCCCCGATCTCCGCGAGGAACCGGGCCGCGGCATGGTCGCCGGCGCCATCCGTCTGGGCAGCCGCGCCTGGCTGGGCATCGCCGACGACGAACATGCCCAGGGGCCGGAATTGTGGCTGGACCGGCCGGGCGTGGCCCCGGTGCGCTTCGCCTTCCAGGATGGACCGCGACCGGATGCGGCGGCGATGGTGCGGGACCTGAAAACGCGCGGCCTGACCGTCGAGCTGTTGTCGGGCGACCGCGAGGCGACCGTGCGGCTGCTGGCTGCCGAATTGGGCATCGACACCTGGCGGGCCGGCTGCACCCCGGCCGACAAGGTGGCCCGGCTTGAACAGCTGAAGGGGCAGGGACACAAGGTGCTGATGGTCGGCGACGGATTGAACGACGCCCCAGCCCTGGCCGCCGCCCATGTCTCGGCCTCGCCGTCCAGTGCGGTCGATGTCAGCCAGACCGCCGCCGACGTGGTGTTCCAGGGCGAGCGCCTGGCCCCGGTGCTGGAGACCTTGCGGGTGGCGGAAAAATCGCGCCGTCTGGTGATGGAGAATTTCGCGCTGGCCCTGGGTTACAACCTCTTCACCGTACCGTTGGCGGTGGCCGGCCAGGTCACCCCCCTCATCGCGGCGATTGCCATGTCGACCTCGTCGCTGGTAGTAATTGGCAACGCCCTGCGGCTGACGCGCGGGAGAAAGGCTTGACCAATCTTTTGATGCTGATTCCGGTGGCTCTGGTTCTGGGGCTGATCGGCCTGGTGGCCTTCCTGTGGGCCCTGAAGTCCGGTCAGTTCGACGACCTGGACGGGGCGGCGCATCGCATTCTTTTCGAAGATGACGACGATGCCCCCGCCCAGCCGAAGGCGGCCCCGCCGCCCGGTCCCAACGGGTCATCGGGCTGACGGGGGCGAATGGTTGAGTGTGATGCCGCCACCACTGGACTTTGAAGACCACAAGGCAGAACGCGAAATCGATCTCGCGCGGCCGTCATGCCGCAATTGCGACGTCGTGCGCGAGATCGCCTTTTGCGCCGACCTGTCGTCGGACGAGATCAAGCGCCTGGCCAGCGTGCGCTGCCACGCCGAGTTGCCGGCCGCCTTCACCGTGTTCCGCGAGGGCGACGTCGCCGACCACGTCTATTCCATCTCGGGCGGCGCGGTGAAGCTTTACAAGCTTCTGTCAGATGGGCGACGCCAGATCATCGGGTTCCTGTTCTCGGGCGATCTGTTCGGCCTGGGCCTCGACGGCGGCTACGCCTATACCGCCGAGACCCTGACCCAGACCCAATTGTGCCGCTTCACCCATAGGAAGCTCGATTCGTTGCGCGGCGAGATTCCGATGCTGGAACGCCGGCTGTTCACCATGACCGTCAAGGACCTGGTGGCGGCGCACGACCAGATGCTGCTGCTGGGCCGCAAGACCGCGCGCGAGAAGGTGGCCAGCTTCCTCGACACCTTGTCGCGGCGCGCCGTCGAGCGCGGACTGGCCGCCAGCCCCGTCGATCTGCCGATGAGCCGGGCCGACATCGCCGATTATCTTGGCCTGACCATCGAGACGGTCAGCCGCACCTTCACCCAATTGAAGCGCGACGGCATCATCGGACTGCCGGCCTCGGGCCATGTGGTCCTGCAAGACACCAAGCGCCTCAAGGAAACCGCCGAGGGCGGCCCCACCGGTTGAAGCGAGGATCGCCACCGTGAGCACCCAAGTCCAAGCCAAGCGCGTCACCACCCGCGACATCCGCGCCCGCAAGGGTGGCGAACCGATCGTCGTGCTGACCGCCTATACCACCCCGGTCGCGCGCCTGCTGGACCGCCATGTCGATGTGCTGCTGGTCGGCGATTCGCTGGGGATGGTGCTTTACGGCATGGATACCACCCTGGGGGTGACGCTGGACATGATGATCAATCATGGCCGTGCGGTGATGCGCGGCTCGGACCATGCCTGCGTGGTGGTCGATATGCCGTTCGGCAGCTATCAGGAAAGCAAGGAGGTCGCGTTTCGCAACGCCGCCCGGGTGATGGTCGAGACCGGCTGCTCGGCGATCAAGCTGGAAGGCGGCCGCGAGATGGCCGATACCATCGCCTTCCTGGTCGAGCGCGGCATTCCGGTGATGGCCCATGTCGGGCTGAAGCCACAGGCGGTCCACGCCGCCGGCGGGTTCCGGGCGCAAGGCCGCCAGTCCGAGGAAGCGGCGGGCATCCGTGCCGACGCCCGCGCGGTGTGCGAGGCCGGGGCCTTCTCGGTGGTGGTCGAAGGCACCGTCGAGCCGGTCGCCCGCGCGCTGACCACCGAGATCATGATCCCGACCATCGGCATCGGCGCCTCGCCGGCCTGCGACGGCCAGGTTCTGGTCAGCGACGACATGTTCGGTCTGTTCTCGGATTTCACCCCGAAATTCGTCAAGCGCTATGCCCAATTGGGTCCGATCATCGACCAGGCGGCGGCGACCTTTGCCGCCGAGGTCAAGGCACGCACCTTCCCGGCGCCCGAACATTGCTTCGGCGTGCCCAAACCCCCCAAGATCTGACGAGCGTAGCCCATGGCCGAATCCCTCGACATCGTCCGCTCCAAGGCCGACCTTCGCGCCCGGGTGCGCTATTGGCGCGACCAGGGCCTCAAGGTCGCCTTCGTCCCCACCATGGGGGCGCTGCATGACGGCCATCTGGCGCTGGTCACCGCCGGACTGGACATCGCCGACCGGGTGGTCGCCTCGGTGTTCGTCAACCCGACCCAGTTCGGCCCCAACGAGGATTTCTCGCGCTATCCCCGCCAAGAGGAACGCGACGCCCAATTGCTGGACCAGGCCGGCTGCGCCCTGCTGTTCGCGCCGACCGTCGACGAGATGTATCCGCAAGGTTTCGCCTCCAAGGTATCGGTGGCCGGCGAGTCGGAAGGCTTGTGCGGCGGTGCCCGGCCCGGCCATTTCGACGGTGTCGCGACGGTGGTGACCAAGCTGCTTTTACAGGCCCAGGCCCATGTCGCCCTGTTCGGCGAGAAGGACTGGCAGCAATTGACGGTGATCCGCCGGCTGGTCACCGACCTGGACATCCCGGTCGAGGTGGTGGGCGTGCCGACGGTGCGCGAGGCCGACGGTCTGGCGATGTCATCCAGGAACGCCTATTTGTCGGCCGAGGACCGCAAGGTGGCGCCGATGCTGCATCGGTCCCTGCAGGCGGTGGCCGAGGGCCTGAAGGCCGGCAAGGGGTCCGAGGAACTGTGCCATCTGGCCGCCGCCGACCTGCTGGCCACCGGTTTCGCGTCGGTCGATTATGTCGAGGTGCGCGACGCCCTGACCCTGGCGCCGATGGCGCATCTGACCGGGCCGGCCCGCATTCTGGCCGCCGCCCGGCTGGGCGCCACCCGGCTGATCGACAATATCGGCGTGGAGCCATGAGTCCGACCATCTACCATATGTGCCGTGCCGACGAATGGCGGGCCGCCCAGGCCGTAGGGCGCTATGACGGCTCGTCGCAGGATGTGGCCGACGGCTTCATCCATTTCTCGACCGCGCTTCAGGTCGAGGCCAGCGCCGCCAAGCATCGCGCCGGCCAGGACGGCCTGGTGCTACTGGAGGTCGATGCCGCCCGGCTGGGTCCGGCCTTGAAGTGGGAGACAGCGCGCGGCGGCCAAGTGTTCCCGCATCTTTACGGATCGCTGCCGGTGGCGGCGGTCAACGCCGTTCACGACCTGCCGCTGGTCGATGGCCGTCATCACTTCCCGCCGCTGAGGGACTGAATTGTTCGATTACTTCAAGCTCGCCGGGCCGGTCATCCGCAGCCTGGACCCGGAAAAGGCCCACGGCCTGACCGTCCGCGCCCTGGCCTGCGGCCTGGTGCCCGGCCAACCGCGCGTCGATTCCGCCATGCTGGAAAGCACCCTGTGGGGCCTGCGCTTCCCCAATCCGGTCGGCCTGGCCGCCGGCTTCGACAAGAATGCCGAAGTGCCCGACGCCATGCTGCATCAGGGCTTCGGCTTCGTCGAGATCGGTTCGGTGACGCCCCGGCCGCAGCCCGGCAATCCCAAGCCCCGGATGTTCCGCCTGCCCGAGGACCGGGCCATCATCAACCGCATGGGCTTCAACAACCAAGGCCTGGAGGCGGTGGCCAAGCGCCTGGAAGCGCGGCCGCGCATCGGCATCGTCGGGTCCAATCTGGGCAAGAACAAGGACACCGAGGACGCCGCCTCGGATTACGAAAAGGGCGCCGCTCGCCTGGCGCCGCTGTCGGATTATCTGGTCATCAACGTGTCGTCGCCCAACACGCCGGGCCTGCGCTCGCTGCAGGGCCGCGACCAGTTGGAAGGGCTGGTTGGGCGCACCCGCGACGCGCTGGACCGGGCGGTGCCGTCGGGCAAGCGCCCGCCGCTGTTGCTGAAGATCGCTCCCGATCTGAACGACGAGGATCTGTCCGACATCGCCGCCGTCGCCCTGGCCGGCGCGCTGGACGGGCTGATCGTGTCGAACACCACCATCGCCCGGCCGGACAGCCTGAAATCGGCTTTCGCCAAGGAAACCGGCGGCCTGTCGGGGGCGCCGCTGTTCGCCCCTTCGACTGCCGTGCTGGGCCGCATGTATGTGCTGACCCAGGGGAAATTGCCGTTGGTCGGGGTCGGCGGCATCGCCAGCCCGGAACAGGCCTATGCCAAGATCCGGGCCGGCGCCTCGCTGGTCCAGCTTTACTCGGCGATGATCTATGAAGGCCCCGGCCTGGTCACCCGGGTCAATCGCGGCCTGATCGGCCTGCTGGCCCGGGACGGCTTCGCCTGCCTGGCCGACGCGGTGGGGGCGGATCACCGGTGACCATTCCGATCATCGATGGGCTGTCGGCACTGGCCGACCGTTTCGACGGGCTGATTCTCGATTTGTGGGGGGTGATCCATGACGGGGTCGAGGCCTATGCGGGCGCCCGCGAGGCCCTGGTCGCCATCCGCGCCGCCGGCAAGCGCACGCTGTTGCTGTCGAACGCGCCCCGGCGGTCCGACGCGCTGGTGGCCCAGCTGGACAAGATGGGCATCGGCCGCGAGCTCTATGATTTCGTGCTGTCCTCGGGCGAGGCGGTCCATCTGGAGCTGAAGAACCGCACCGATCCCTTCTATGCTGTGCTGGGCCGCAAGCTCTATCATCTGGGCCCCGATCGCGACCGCAATGTCTATGACGGGCTGGATTACCGTCCGGTGCCGCTGGACCAGGCCGATTTCATCTTGAATACCGGGCCGGTCGAGCTGACCGAGACCATCTCTGATTACCAGGCGTTGCTGGCCGAAGGGGTCGGGCGCGGCCTGCCGATGGTGTGCGCCAATCCCGACCATGTGGTGATCCGCCAAGGGGCGCGCATCATGTGCGCCGGTGAACTGGCCAGCCGCTACGCCGAACTGGGCGGCCTTGTATCGACGCGCGGCAAGCCCGACCCGGCCATCTACGGCCAGGTGTCGTCGATCCTGGGGGCGCCGAAGGACCGCATCCTGGCGGTCGGCGACGCGCTGCACACCGATATTCGCGGCGCCAACGGCGCCGGCATCGGCGCCATCTTCGTCACCCAGGGCATCCATGCCGAGGAACTGGGCATCCGCCCCGGCGCCATTCCCGATGCCAGCCGCCTGGACGAAGTGGTCGCCCGCCATGGCGACCGTCCGTTGGCGGCTTTGCCCACTCTTTACTGGTGAAAGGCTCGACCTGCATGAACTACGAAACCGATGCGGTGGTGGTGGGGGCCGGCCCGGTGGGGCTGTTCGCGGTGTTCCAGTGCGGCATGGTCAAGATGCGCTGCCATCTGGTCGATGCGCTGGACGCGGTCGGCGGCCAATGCATGGCGCTGTACCCGGAAAAGCCGATCTACGACATTCCCGGCTTCGCCAGTCTGCCGGCGGCCGAGCTGATCGCCCGGCTCGAGGCCCAGGCGGCGGCCTTCAAGCCGACCATCCATCTGGGCCGCCAGATGGTCGGGCTGGACCGCGTGGCCGATTCCTGGCGCTGCACCCTGTCGGACGGCACCCAGATCACCGCCAAGGCGGTGATCATCGCCGCCGGCTCGGGCGCGTTTGGCCCCAACCGGCCGCCCTTGGACGGCATCACCGCCTTCGAGGGCAAGGGAGCCGGCCTGGGCGTCCATTACTTCGTCGCCCGGCGCGAGGACTTCCGGGGGAAGTCGGTGGTGATCGCCGGTGGCGGCGATTCCGCCGTCGATTGGGCCATCTCGCTGGCGGAACTGGCCGAGCGGGTGATGGTGGTGCATCGTCGGCCGAAATTCCGCGCCGCCCCCGAATCCGAATCGCGCCTCAAGGACCTGGCCGATGCCGGCCGGGTCGAGCTGGTGGTGCCCTATCAGCTGCATGGGCTGGAAGGCGATAACGGCCGGCTGGCGGCGGTTACCGTCGCCACCCTGGAAGGCGAGGTCCGCCGCCTGGAGGCCGACGCCCTGCTGCCGTTCTTCGGCCTGGCCACCAACCTTGGCCCGATCGCCGAATGGGGGCTGGCCATGGACCGCAACACCATCGCCGTCGATCCGGCGACCATGGCCACCAGTGCGCCGGGCATCTTCGCCGCCGGCGACATCTCGGCCTATCCCGGCAAGCTGAAGCTGATCCTGACCGGCTTTGCCGAGGCGGCCAGGGCCGCCCATTCGGCCTATGAATTCGCCCATCCCGGCGAGGCCCTGCATTTCGAGCACTCGACCAGCGCGGGCGTTCCGCGCTGACCTGGGCCTTTCTTCTTTCCGGTTGGCGTCGTTCGGGACCTCTGCGAAGATGGCCCCACGGGGGGGATTCCACGACGGATCGGGGCCGATGGCAGAGGAAAAGACCAAGCTATCCCTGAAAAAGGGCTCGCGCGCCAAGACCGAGAGGACCGATCCCTGGCAGGTGCTGGTGGTGGATGACGAGCCTCAGGTCCACAGCATGACCCAGGTCCTGCTGCGCGACTTCCAGTTCGAGGGCCGCCCCTTCGCCATCGTCAGCGCCCATTCGGCCGGCGAGGCCCAGGGGATCCTGAAGGCCAATCACGACATCCCGGTGGTGCTGCTGGACGTGGTGATGGAAACCGACCATGCCGGCCTGGATCTGGCCCGCATGATCCGCGAGGATTTGGGCGACCGCCGCCAGCGCATCATCCTCAGGACCGGCCAGCCGGGCGAGGCCCCCGAACGCGACGTGATGCTGGCCTACGACATCAACGACTACCGCGCCAAGACCGAGCTGACCGCGCAGAAGCTGTTCACCGCCTTGGTCGCGGCCCTTCGGTCGTGGCAGCAGATTTCCACCATCGAGCAGTTGAACGCCACCCTGGAAGCCCGGGTCGAGGAACGCACCCGCGATTTGGCCGAGGCCCGCGCCTTCGCCGAATCCCTGGTCGAGCTGATGCCGCAGCCGGTATGGTTCAAGGATGCCCTGCAGCGTTACCGTCTGACCAACCGCGCCTTCCGCGAATTGTTCGCCATCGGGCCCGACCAGTGGCACGGCATGACCGCCGCCCAGGCGCTGGGGGCGCGCATGCCGGTGCACGAGGATGCCGGCGACCAGTCCCTGCTGGGCGGCCACCAGACCCGCATCGAGCTCGAGACCCAGCTGGTCGATGCCCGGGACCAGCAGCGCACGCTTCTGATCACCAAGGGGGTGTTCACCCAAGACGAAACCGTGCACGGCATCATCGGTATCGCCACCGACATCAGCGAGCGCAAGGCGCTGGAAAAGGAACTGCACCGCCTGGCGGTCACCGACCCCCTGACCGGCGCCGCCAATCGCCGCCGTTTCATGGCCAGCGGCCATATCGAGATCGAGCGCGCGGCACGCTATCAGACCCCGCTTTCGGTGGTGATGCTGGATATCGACTATTTCAAGAAGGTCAACGACACCTACGGCCACGGAATCGGCGACGAGGTGTTGCGCAAAGTCGCCGACGCGGTGCAAGGTTGCCTGCGCGAAATCGACCTTCTGGGCCGCCTGGGCGGCGAGGAATTCGCCGTGTTGTTGCCGGAAACCGGGTTGGATGCGGCGGTCGCGGTGGCGGAACGCTTGCGCCGGGCCATTGGGGCGATCATCATCCCCCTGACGGACGGAGGGTTGTCGGTGACCGCCAGCTTCGGTGTCGCCGAACGCGACGCCGACGAGTTGCTGTTCGACACCTTTCTCGGCCGCGCCGACGGGGCCTTGTATCGGGCCAAGGAATCGGGGCGCGACCGGGTGGATGCCTGTCAGCCATAAGGGGACGGGCCGCCTTCCAGGGGGATGGAAGAGCCGGCCGAGAAAGGGGTATGGACATGGAACCGGGCCAGAACATCATCGATCTCGCCACGGAACGGCGACGCCGGGGACCGCGCTTCGACGGCGAGATGATGCAGATTCTCGAGGTCAGCCGCGACCTGATCTGCCTGTGCCGGGGCGGCGCCATCACCGCCATCAACGGGGCGGGTGCCCGCATGCTGGGCGGCAAGACCACCGAGGAATTGATCGGGCGGCGCATGGCCGAATTCCTGATCCCCGAATACGGTCCGGTGCTGGACCTGTTCCTGGCCGGCATGGCCAGCGAGGACCGGCCGGTGCCCACCCGCATCCAGCGCCTTGACGGCCTGACCCGCGATGTCGAGCTGCAGGTGCACCGCGCCCGCGAGATCGCCGCCGACGCGACGGTGGTGACGTGTCGCGACATCACCAAGGAAGGCAAGCTGGCCGGCTCGGCGCAAGACAGCGATTCCCGCTTCCACCTGCTGGTCGACAATTCGATGAATCTGGTCTGCCATGTGGTGGCAGGCGTGATCCGCTATGTCAATCAGGCGGGCCTGAAGATGCTGGGCGCGGCCGAGCCCGAGGCGGTGCTGGGCCGCCGCCTGGAAGAGATCTTCCATCCCGATTACGCCGATCTGTTGAAGGGCGAGATGATCGAGACGGCGATCGCCGAGGACACCTCGGTGCCGCTTCGGCTGCACCGCCAGGACGGCTCGAACTTCGACGCGATCGTCAAGATCGCCAAGCTGCCGTCGCGCACCGGCCAGGAGCTGATGGTCGAGGCGCGCGACATCACCGCCCACAACCGCGCGGTGATGGCCCTGCGTCGGGCCAACGAAACGCTGGAGATGCGGGTGGTCAGCCGCACCCGCGAACTGGCCGAGCAACGGGCCAAGGCCGAGGAGATGCGTCAGATCGCCGATGCCGCCCGGCGCTTCACCGAGCGGCTGACCGACACCGTGCCCAGCCCGGTATGGTTCCGCGACGCCCGAGGCAACATCCAAAGCGCCAACCGCGCCTTCCGCGACCTGTTCGGCCCGGGCGACGGCGCTGCCGCCCTGCCCGACGAAGACGCGATCTCGGACGTCGAACTGATGGCCGGAACCATCGAGCGGACCAGCTTCGAGGCGGCGATCATGCTGCCGGGCGGCGGCCGCGTTGACGGGCTGTTCCTGAAGACCGCGTTTTGCGACGAGGAAGGCCGCCCGGTCGGCACCATCGGCATCATGACCGACATCTCGGATCGCAAGGTGATGGAACGCGAGCTGCGCCGCCTGGCCACCACCGATCCGCTGACCGGCGCCCACAATCGTCGCAACATCTTGTCCCTGACCTCCAATGAGATGGAGCGCTGTCTGCGCTATGGCCACGAGATGTCGGTGTTGATGCTTGATGTCGACGTCTTCAAGATGATCAACGACCGACACGGTCACGCCACCGGCGACGACGCGCTGAAGGCATTGGTCGCGACCTGCAAGGATTCGCTGCGCGACATCGACGCCATCGGCCGCATGGGCGGCGAGGAATTCGCCATCATGCTGCCCGAGACCGGGCTGTCCGGCGCGCTCGAGGTGGCCGAGCGGCTGCGGGGCAATATCGAGGCGCTGCGACTGAAGCTGGCCGATGGCGGCGCCATCGGCATCACCGCCAGCATCGGCTTGACCACCTGCCGGCCCGAGGACGTGGCGGTCGATATCTTGCTGAACCGCGCCGACCAGGCGCTGTACCGTGCCAAGGAAGCCGGCCGCAACCGGGTCGAAGCGGGCTAGAGGCGCTCTGTGACCGGGCGTCGGCGGGCAATCTGGGGTGGGGTGGCGGCACTGGTGCTGGCGGCCCTGGCCGGGCTGGCCCATTGGGGGCCGGATGCCGGGTTGCGCTGGGCCCTGAACCGCGTTCTGCATCAAATGGGCTGGACCCAGGTGGCCATCGCCCATGCCGATTTGTCGCTGTTCAACGGCGCCATCGTCGTCAAAAGCATGGAAGCCGGCCCCAGCCTGGGCAAGGCACTGGGCATCGACGGCCTGGATTTGCGGTTCCGCTGGAAGCCGCTTTTGTCGAAGCGGGTCGAGGTCGAACGGCTGGACCTGGCCGGCGTCACGGTCGAGGCGCGCCGCGTCGGCACCAAAATCGAGGTCAACGGATTGCCGGTGGCGGCCAGCGGCGGCGCCGGCGGCGATTCCTGGAGCTTCGACATCGCCGCCCTGGCCCTGACCAACAGCACCTTCCACCTGTCCGACGGGTCGTTCAAGGCGACCATCGCCATCGACCGCTTCGACCTGACCGACCTGAAGAGCTGGGCGCCAGACCAGCCGGCCCGCTTTCGCCTGGCCGGCCGGATCAACGGCGCGCCGCTGACGCTTTCGGGCCACGCCACCCCGTTCGCCGACCGGCCGGCGCTGGCCGTGACCCTCGACATCGCCCGGTTCGATCTGGGCAGCCTGGCCGAGTTGGCCAAAGGTGCCGGCATCACCCCGCCGGGCGGCGTGCTTGACGCGCGCATCAAGGTCGAGGGCGAACCGGACAGCCTGTCCGCCGATGGCCGGTTCGCGGTGGCGGGCGCCGCCCTGGCCTGGGACGGCGGCCGCATCTCGGCCGAGCGGCTGGAATGGACCGGCACTGCATCGCTGGCCACCCGGGCCGTGACCGGCAAAAGCGTGATCGACAATCTGCGGGTCATCACCGGCGACATGACCATCGCCAATCGCCGCCTGACCATCGACGGCACCCTGATGCCGGCCAAGGCCTTCGGCATCCTGCCGCCGCTGACCGGCCAGGCCGAATTGGTGGCCGACGGGGTGTCGATCCATCAGCCGGACCGGGAGTGGCTGAGCGCCGACCGGATCGACGCCCGCGGCATCCAACTGGCCGCCGGTCAGCCGGCGACCATCGGCCGGATCGACTTTCGCATGCTGGCGGCCTTGGCCGGCAAGGGCGCCGAGGCCTTTCCCCGCCGGTTGGAAAGCCGTCAGGTCGGTCTGGAAGGGCTGCACGTCGATCCCGATGGTCGGGTGACGGTGGCCGCGGCCAACATCACCGGCGCGCTGATCAGGGTGACGCGGCTGAAGACCGGCTGGGTCGGGTTGGGCCAAGGCGATGACGGCGGTGGCGAGATGCCGTCCTTCGCCGTCGGCCGGCTGCGCATCGACGGCCGCTCGCGCCTGGAATACGAGGACCGCGTGCCCGCCGAGCCGGTGCGGCTGGCCCTGGACGGGCTGGACCTGACCGCCAAGGACCTCGACAGCACCCGGCCCGGCCGCGATAGCCCGTTCACCCTGAAGGCCCGGCTGGGCGAGGGCCGCATCACGGCCTCGGGTGATATCCGGCCGTTCGCCGATACCTTCGCCGGCCGCGTCGCCGTTACCGCGCGGGCCATCGACTTGCCGGTGCTGTCGCCCTATGCCGCCGACGTGCTGGGGGTGCATCTGCATACCGGCCAGTTGGACGCCGACATCAAGGCCAGCACCGACAACGGTCGCCTGACCGGTCAGTTGGAGCTGACCCTGACCCAGCTTTACGTCGCCCAGCCCGATCCCAACGCGAAGCTGGCCAAGCAGGCCGACATGCCGATCGAGACGGTGCTGGACCTATTGCGCGATTCCGAGGGCCGCATCCGCCTGACCATCCCGGTCAAGGGCGAGTTGACCAATCCCGATTTCGACGTGTCCGACGCCGTCGGCCAGGCGGTGGCCGGCGCCCTGAAATCGACGGTGCTGACCACGCTGAAGGTGGCCTTTCCGGTCGCCGCCCTGATCGGGCTGGTGATCGACGAGGCGGAAAAGCCCCGCCTGGGGCTGGAGCCGTTGCGCTTCGCCGCCGGCTCCAACCAGCTGGAAGGTCCGGCGCTCGAGCAGTTGGGGACGGTTGGCGGCCTGTTGCGCCAGCGTCCGGGGCTGAAATTGTCGGTCTGCGGCACCGCCGACACCCACGAGGATTGGAGCGCGCTGATCCGCGCCGGCAGCCTGCTGGCCCGACTGCAGACCCTGGTCGGCAAGGAACCGGCCACGCCCCCCGACACCGAACGCCTGCTGGCGCTGGCCGATTCCCGGGCCCAGGCGGCCAAGACCTATCTGGTCGAACGCGCCGGCATCGATCCCGGCCGTCTGTTCACCTGCCGGTCGCGGGTCGGTTCCGACAAGAATTCGCAGCCCGGCGTGCTGCTGATGTTGTGATTATTTCTGCTTGGGCCGGAACGCCTGGCACACCGCCGGGTCGGTCTCCAGGAACGGGCCGCCGATCAGGTCGACGCAATAGGGGATGGCCGGCATCACCGCGGCCAGGCAATCGGCGATGGCGCTGGGCTTGCCGGGCAGGTTGACGATCAGGCTGGCGCCGCGGATGCCGGCGGTCTGGCGCGACAAGATGGCGGTCGGCACCACCTTCAGGCTTTCCGTCCGCATCAGCTCGCCGAAGCCCGGCATCATCTTTTCGCACACCGCCTCGGTCGCCTCGGGGGTGACGTCGCGCTTGGCCGGGCCGGTGCCGCCGGTGGTCAGGATCAGGCAGCATCCGTCCTGGTCGGCCAGGTCGCGCAAGGTCGCCTCGATGGTCGGCTGGTCGTCGGGGATCAGGCGGCTGACCGCCTGCCACGGGCTGGTCAGCGCCTTGGTGATCCACTCCACCATCGCCGGTCCGCCCAGATCCTGATAAACGCCGGTCGAGGCGCGGTCGGACACGGTGACGAAACCGATCTTGGCAATCATGGCTTAAGTCCTCGACAGGCGGGCCAGGTCGGCCGACCAACTGGTGTAGCGGGCGTGATAATCGGCCAGGCCGGGATCAGCGGCGGTGCGGGCGGCGAAATCCTCCAGCACCGGGCGCTGGCGGGACGCCACCAGGGCGACGTCGGTGCCGGCCAATTGGCGCAGCAATGGTCCGAAGCCCATCACCACGTTGCCGCCGGCCTGGGCGGCGGTCTGGGCCAGAATCTGGCCCATGCGCGGTTCGGCCTGCATCACCATGGCGGCGAAGGCCCGGATGGCTGGCTGGTCGGCGAGCAGGGCGTCGTGTTCGGCCCGCCAGTCGGTGTCGTCGACGATCCTGCCGTCTTGAACCACCACCGGCGCACTCTCGCCGATGTCGCACTCCCAGCCGGGCCGGGGCGTCAGCAGGTCGGCCTGATCGTCGGGGGCGCGCCAGCCCGCCACCGGCATGGTGCGGCAGCGGATCGGTTTGGAGTGGTGAATGCCGCACAGCCCATCGGATTGCAGTTCCGGGCAGCGGAAGCTGGGCGGGATATAGGCGGTCGGCGCCACCCGCACCGGCAACAGCCGGCCCGGCCCGACCGGGACCAGCAGACCGACCCCGGCGCCGGGCTCGCGGCCGGGGGTGGCGCGAAGCGGCGACCACACCATGGCCAAGGGGAAGCGGCCGGCATGAGCCAGCGCCTCGGGGATGGTGAGCGGCACCCAGCCGAAGCAGCACTTGCCGCAGGCGGTGCAGGAAAAGCGCGTGTCCATGGGTTCAGTCCTACAGCCCGGCGGGCGGGTTTGGCAAGCCGTAGCCGGCCGAGAACGGCACCGTCAGACCCCACAACCGGGCCAACTGGTCGGGCGAGGTCACCACATGGGTGCCGGGCGCCAAGTGGCCGGCGCTGTCCTCGATGACGATACGGCCGGGCTCGATGGACACCCGGCGGGTCACCGGCTGGCCGAAGCCATGGTGGGTTCCGACGAATTCCACGGCGGTGAAGCGGATCGCCTGGGCCTGGGCGCAATCCTCGAGCCGGAACGGGGCCAGCAGGGCCGCCGGCTCGCGCTCGCCCAGGCGCGGCGCGAAATGGGCCAGGACAGAACGGTAGCGATTGCGTATCGACAGGTCGGGGGTATAGATTCCGGTGCCCGGGTCGGTGGCCCAGCCGATGCCGTCGATCTCGATCTCGACCGCCAGCTGGTCGTTGTGGGCATGGCCGCCATTGCCGTTCTGGCCGACCGGGCCGCAGCGCACCGAGATGAAGGTCCTGTCGTTTCGCCACAGGAACAATCCGAATTCCGGAGAGGCGATGGCGGTCAGGCCACCCAGCGCCGTCGCATCGGGCGGCACGATCTCGAGCCGGATGGCCGGGGTGAAGGCGGCATTCCCAGCCGGCCAGACGGCGGCGGGGATGGTGACCTCGACCGGCCCGCCGGACAATTGGCGGACCAGCTCGGTCTCGAGGGCGGCCCGGGGCGGGGCGGCCAGGTCCACCCGCACCAACCCCTGGGCGGCGGCGATCAGCGCCCCCGGGTCCAGCCCGTCCAGGCCGGGGGTCAAGATCAGGAAGCGGCCGGAATCATTGTCGCCGATCTGGACCATGCGGCCCGACGGCATGGTCGTATCGGCTGCGAAACGGGCGGCGCCGGCCAAACGGGACAGGCATTCGGGGCCGAAGGGCGGCCAGGCGATGGGACCGGGCGGCAAGGCGGGCCGGCGCCGCCACAGGCGGTGATCATAGTCGGTGACCCGGCGCGCTTCGGGCAGGCCGTTGATCATCGCCACGGTATGGATGGCCATTTCCGCCGACAGGCGGTGATAGGCGGTCGAGGCCTCGAAATTGGCGCCCTGGGCATCGAACTGGCGGGGGATTTCCACCTGCAGCCAGCGGATCGCCAGGGCCAGGTAAATGTCGGTCTCGGGGGTGGCGGGCAGGGTGGCGGCGATCCAGGCCAGGCCGCAGATGTCGGCCAGGAAGTGGTTGCCGCGATGGGCCTCGTTCCATTCCAGATGGCCGGCGACATGGCGGGCATGGGCCAGCAGGGCGGTGGCGACGAAGGCGTGGAAATCCTCGTCGAAGGTGGCGCCGCCGGCCTGGAACAGGTCCAGCGCGACGATGATGTTGACGGCGCGGATCGCCACGTCCATCGGGCAGGCCCAGTTGACCCCCCAGCCGGGCGGGTTGGCGGCCAGGAAGTCCAGTACCTGGTCGTGGAACTCGTCAGCCAGGCGCCGATCATTATCCAGTCCGAAGGCCAGGGCCAGGCCGGGCAGGTGCTGCAGCCGGGCCAGTTCCCACGGCACCTTGACGTCCACGCCCGGCTTGTGGCCATAGGCGACGCTGGGGCCGAAGGTGTCGGGCTGCCAGCGATAGCCCGACTTGAAATCCACATGCCAGTCGATCGGGCGGTAATCGGGATTGGTCAGGCAATCGAGCAGGATCATCACCTGCACCCGGTTGCCCGGCGTGGCCTGGGCGACGATGGCCGCCTTCCAGTCGGCGCCCAGCGCGCGGCCGGGGCCATAGCGATGGCGGCCGAACCCGGCGAAGCGCGCCCCGTGCGCCACCACCACCGGCCCCGACCCCAACAGGTCGAAGCGATGCGCCAGCACATCGGCGGCCAGCCTCCGCAAGGAATCGGCGTTGGCCTCCAGAGGCGCGCGGTCGGGGGCGTGGAAACGACGGATCAGCGCGCCCCGGACCTGCTCGGGCGGCGGGAAGGTGCTTTGCCTGCGCAGCATCTTGCCGACCAGCCGCCGGCCTATTGTTCTGGTGGCGTAACGGATTGTCTTGGCCGCCGCCTCGGTGGGCGACATGGTCAGGGCGTGGCGGATAAGGTGGGTCAGCGACATCAGGGCTTGGGCGCGTATTCGGGCACCAGCCGGCGCAGGCGGGCGATGGCGGCCGGGGCGTCGTGGGCGCGGCATTCGCCTTCCAGGTTGTGCAGTTCGGCGGCCAGTTCGGCCACATCGACCGAGCGGGGCGTGGCCACCAGGATGCCCTCGCGGTCGGTGGCGACCGGCGGCTCGGCGCCGTGGAAGATTTCCTCGAACAATTTCTCGCCGGGGCGCAGTCCGGTGAAGGCGATCTTGATGTCGATATCGGGGCGCAGGCCGGCCAGGCGGATCATCTGGCGGGCCAGGTGGACGATGCGGACCGGCTCGCCCATATCCAGCACGAAGATCTTGCCGCGATAATCGGGATGGGCGTCGCCGAAGGCCGAGGCCTGCAGGACCAGTTCGACCGCCTCGCGCACCGTCATGAAATAGCGGGTCATCTCGGGGTCGGTGACGGTCAGCGGCCCACCCTCGGCCAGTTGCTTCTGGAACAGCGGCACCACCGAGCCGGTCGAGCCCAGCACGTTGCCGAACCGCACGGTGACATAACGGGTGCTGATGCCCGACAGGTCCAGGGCCTGGGCGTACATCTCGGCGACGCGCTTGGACGCCCCCATGACGTTGGTCGGGTTGACCGCCTTGTCGGTCGAGATCTGCACCATCAGCCGAACCCCGTGGGCGGCGCAGGCATCGGCGACATTGCGGGTGCCGACGGCGTTGGTCAGCAATCCCTCGTCGGGGTTCCATTCCACCATCGGAACGTGTTTCAGGGCGGCGGCGTGGAACACCAGCTCGGGCCGGTGGGCGCGCATGGCGTCGTCGATCCGGGTGGCGTCGCGGACATCGCCCAGCACCGGGTGACGGGCCAGGTCGGGGTGGCGGCCGGCCAGTTCCAGGTCGATGGTGTAAAGATTGAACTCGCAGGCCTCGAACAGCACCAGGCTTTCCGGCGCCCAGTCGGAAATCTGGCGCACCAGTTCCGAGCCGATCGAGCCGCCGGCCCCGGTCACCAGCACGCGCTTGCCCTTGATCAGGGCCTCCATGCCCTCGCGGTCCAGCACGGTCTGCGGCCGGCCCAGCAGGTCCTCGACGGCGATCGGGCGGATGGTCAGCTTGTCCTCGACACCGTCCTTCAGGTCGGTCAGGCGGGGGATACGGGCCAGCGGCAGGCCCAGGCGGTCGGCCTGGTCCAGCAGGCGGCGCATCTCGCCGCCATCCAGGCGGTGGTCGGTGACGATCAGCCGCTGCGGCAGGCTGCCGGCGGCCTTGAGGCGGGCCATCACCGATTCGAGCTCGGCGGTCGAGCCCAGCACGTCGATGCCGTGGATGTTGCGTCCGACCCGGCCGCCGCCATCCGAGATCAGGCCGATGGCCCGATATTCGGCGTCGGGCGCCATGGTGGCGCGGATGAACAGCTCGGCCTCGTCGCCGGCGCCGACCAGCAGGACCGGAACCCGGGTGCCGCCGGCGGCGTTCTTGGCCGAGCGGCGACGATCCTTCCACGACCGATACAGAAAGCGCGGGCCGCCCAACAGGGCCAGCAGCACGAACCAGTTGATCACCGGCACCGAGCGCGGCAGATCCTGCAGGCGGGTGACCAGGAACATCAGCACGGTGAAGATCAGGATGGTCAGGGTGGCGCCACGGGTCAGCGTCATCAGATCGTTGACCGAGGCATAGCGCCACACCCCCTTGTACATCCGCGACATCAGGAAGGCGGCGGCGGCGGTCAGGGTGAAGGCCATGGTGGCGATCGCCATCATGGCGGCGTCCCAGCCGGGCATCGCCAGTTCGCCCTGACGCAGGTGGACGGCGGCCAGGAACGACAGGGCGGCCATGATCACGTCATGGGCGAAGGCGACATGGCCACGGTGCAGAATCGGTTTCACGCGCATGATCGGATCATTAGCGGACTTGGCCTTTGATGTCCAAGGCGATTCCGCTACTTTCTGGCCCGATGGAAACCGTATCCGCCTTTTTTCCCGACATCGGCCAGGCCATCGGCCTGCTTGCCGTCCTGGCCGCCGCCGCGGCCCTGGCGGTGCTGGGCGCCGCCCTGGGCGGCACCACCTGGCGCGAGACCGACCTGGCCGCCGGCTGGGGGCTGGGCGCCGCCCTGCTGACCCTGGTGGGCGGCACCTTCGGCTGGCCGTTGACCGGGCTGGGCGCCGGGCTGGCGGTGGCGGTCGCGGGCGGCGCGTGGTGGCTGGGGCGCCGTTCCGAGCCGCCGGTGGCGCCGGGCGCGGTGCTGGCGGTGGCTTTGGTCCTGCCGCTGCTGGTGGTGGTGGCGGCGATGGTGCCGTCGCAATGGGACGAATTTTCGCAATGGCTGTGGAACGCCGCCTATCTGGTCGAGCACGACCGGGTGCCGCGCCAGGGGCTGGCGGCCCATTCGGGCAGTTTCCCGGCCTATCCGTTCGGCGCCGCCCTGCTGCCCTATCTGGCCTCGCGCCTGGCCGGCGGCCTGATCGAACAGGCGGGCGCCCTGGGCAATGTCATGCTGCTGGCCTCGTTCGGTCTGGTCATGGCCCGGATCATGGCCGACAGCCAGGGCTTGTCCCGGCCCGGTCCGGCTTTGGTGGCGGCAGGCTTGCTGCTGGCCACCCTGGCCGGCCCCAGCTTCGTTGCCAAGGTGGCGCTGACCGCCTATGCCGATGCCGGAACGGCGGTGCTGCTGGCGCTGGGCGCCTTTCTGGGGTGGGCGTCCATCGAGGCGCTGGCCGCCGGCCGCGACGGGCAGGCGCGCACCCTGGCGTGGAAGGCCGGCCTGGTCCTGGCCGGAATGGTCGCCTTCAAGCAATCCAATCTGGTCCTGCTGGTGCTGCTGGGCGTGGCCATCGCCGTGGCTTTCCTGCAAGAGACCCGGATCGGGCGGGGCACGGCGCTGGGCCATCTGATCTTGATCTTCGCCCTGCCGGTGTTGGTGCTGATGCTGTGGCGCAGCCACGTCGCGACCCATCTGCCGGGGGCGGAATTCACCGTGCGGCCGTTCGCCAACTGGTCGCTGGACCTGTTGCCCGACATCCTTGCCAGCATGGGGCATGTCGCGATCAATAAGGGTGGTCATTTCGGGTCCATGGCGGTGGTGGCCGGGCTGGGGGCGCGGGCCTTGTGGCGCCGTCGCCCGGGGCCTGAACGGTTGGTGGCCATCGCCGCCCTGGTTACCCTGGGCTATCAGGCCTTCCTGCTGTTCGCCTATGTCGCCGCCTTCGATCGTTACGAGGCCGCCGCCGCCGCCTCCTATTGGCGCTACAACCTGCATGTCGGCGCCCTGCTGACCCTGGCCCTGGTGACCTGGGTGGCTTACCGGCGCCATTGGCGCGGCCGGGCGTGGATCGGCTGGCTGGCGGTGGCGCTGGTGGTGGCCGGCCCGGCCCTGCTGGCCCCCCGCATCCGTTTCGATCGCGAGCCCCCCCATCCGTTCCTGCGCCATGTCGCCCAGCAGGCGGCGCCGGCCTTGGGCGCGGGTGACCGGCTGGCGGTGGTCGATCTGACCGATTCCGGGCAAACCTGGCTGGCGATGCGCTGGTCGTTACGGGGCAGCCGGGCGCGGGTCGACGGGCTGTTCAACCTGGCCGACGCCGATGCGGCGATGGTGGCGGCCCGCCTGGCCGGATACACCCATCTGATCGTCCGCCGCGCCACCCCGGCCGTCGAGAGTGCGGTGGGCATCCCCATGCCCGCCGAACAGGCAACGCTGTTGCAACGAAGTCACGAGGGATGGATCATCCTGAAGCGCTGGAACGGGGACAAGCCATGATCGTTGCCGCCATCCTGCCCTGTTATCGGGTGTCGCGTCAGATCGCGGCGGTGATCCGGGCGATCGGGCCGGAATTCGCGCAGATCGTCGTGGTCGATGATTGCTGCCCGGAATCCTCGGGCGAGGTCGCCGCCGCCCTTGGCGATCCCCGGGTGACGGTGGTGAAGCGCGCCGTCAATGGCGGCGTCGGCGCCGCCATGGTCGATGGTTATCGCGCCGCCCTGGCGCTGGGCGCCGATATCCTGGTCAAGATCGATGGCGACGGCCAGATGGCGCCGGCCGATGCCGCCCGCTTGATCCGGCCCTTGGCCGAGGGTGAGGCCGATTATGCCAAGGGCAACCGCTTCCGCGACTTCAAGGCCCTGGCGGCGATGCCGCCCGCGCGGCTGTTCGGCAATTCGGTGCTGTCGTTCCTGGTCAAGGCGGCTTCGGGCTATTGGACGGTGATGGACCCGACCAACGGATTCACCGCCATCCGCCGCGAGACGCTTGAGGCACTGATGCTGGAACGCCTTGATTCAGGCTATTTTTTCGAGATCGACCTGTTGTGTCGGTTGTATCTGGTCGAAGCGGTGGTGGTCGATATCGCCCTGCCGGCCCGCTATGGCGACGAGCCCAGCTCGCTGTCGGTGGCGCGGGTGGCGCGGCAATTTCCGGCCAAATTGGCCCGGGCCTTCCTGCGCCGATTGCTGCTGCGCTATTTCGTCCACGACTTCAATATGGCGTCGATCTATCTGCTGCTGGCGGTGCCCATGCTGCTTTTTGGCGGAATCACTGGGGTTTTCGAATGGGTCCGCTCGGTGGAAAGCGGTCAGGTGCGCTCGGCCGGCACGGTGATGCTGGTCGCGATGCCGGTGATCCTTGGCTTGCAACTTCTTTTGCAGTCAATCGCCATCGACATTGCGGCGGTTCCGAAACGATTCGTTAAGAATCGATGAAACCGGCCCGGTCGCGGCTGGCGCCCGCAACCGCAAGTTCCATCACATCCAGGAAGCGCTGGGCCTGATAGGCGCGGGAATGGCTGTTTGCCGCCGTTTTGCTGGCCTCTGCCAAGGCGGTGCGCAAGGCGCTGTCATCAAGCAATTGTCTGGCCGCATCCGCAAGTTGTTGCGGCCAGGCGGCCGGGACCCACAAACCGGCCCGGTCGGACTGGATGATGCGGCTGGCCTCGCCCTCGGGGGCGACCAGCAGCAGTGGCAGACCCATGCCCATGGCCTCGAAAATCTTCGACGGGATCACCTCGGCGAAGGCGGGATCGTCTTTCAGGTGGACCAGGGCGATGTCGCACAACGACCAGATGCGCGGCATCATCTCCTTGGGCTGCATGCCCTGGAACACCACGTTGGGCAGGTTGCGCCGCGCCGCTTCGTCCATCAGCATCTGCCGCTCGGCGCCGGCGCCGACGAACAGGAAGCGGATGCGGTCGTCGTCGCGCAACATCTCGGCGGCGTCCAGCACGTTGATCAGGCCGTGCGCCATGCCGTGGGTGCCGACATAGCCCAGCACGAACTTGCCCTCCAGGCCCCACTGCCGGGCCAGTTCGGTATCGCGCGGGCGGGGCGCGTAGCGCGGCAGATCGACGCCGTTGATCACCACCGCGATCTTTTCCGGCGGGATGGCGCGGCGGACCAGATCGGCCTTGAAGGCATGGGTCAGGGCGACCACCGCGGCCGAGCGGCGGTACAAGAACAGCTCCACCGCTTCCAGCGCGCGGATCACCGGGCTTTCGCGCATGGCGCCGACGGCGGTGATCGAGCGCGGCCACAGATCGCCCAGCTCGAAGATGAAGGGGACGCGGCGGGTGGCGGCCAGCGCCCAGCCGCCGATTGCGGCGAAGAATTGCGGGCTGGTGGCGACGATGACGTCGGGACGGGATTCGAACAGGCCGGCGCCATAGGCGGTGATCATGAAGCTGACGAAATCAAGGGTGCGCTTGGCGAAGCCTTCGTTGGCGCTGATATAGGTCTTGACCCGCACCACCCGCATGCCATCGACATCCTGGACCTGGCGCCAGCGGTTCTGCCAGCCGTCGAACAGGCGACCTTGCGGGAAATTGGGGGCCGAGGTCAGGATGGTGACCCGGTGCCCGGCCTTGACCCAGTAAAGGGCGCGTTCATAGACACGGGTGGCGGCGGCGTTGGTCTCGGGCGGGAAGTTCTCGGTCAGGAACACGATGTTCATGCGGGCGTGCCTTCCCTGTCGGGCGCGCACAGGGCGGCGATGATCCACAGGGCCGAGACCCACCAGCTTTGCCAGGCCCCATAGCTGACCGACGCCACCACCAGCGCGGCGGTCAGGCAGGCCAGATGAGCCGGTCGGCGGTCGCGGGTGGCCTGGCCGACCAGCAGCAGGGTCAGGGCGACGCCGACCATGCCCAATTCCAGCCAGATCTGCAAAAGGGCGTTGTGGGGATGAAGCGGCAGGCGCGTGCCGGTCAGGCTGCCCTTGCTTTTTCCATCCGGGGTGAACCATTCGGTGTCCAGGCGGTCCTCGGCGCCGGGGATCACCCGCGAGGATTCCATGCCCCAGCCGAGCAGCGGGTGCTCGGTCGCCTTGGCGCCGGTGAACTGCCACACCGCCAAGCGGTGATGGGCCGAAATCGGCAGCCAGTCCAGAGAAGTGAAGCTGGCCGGCGGAGTGGGCAGGCGTGGCGATACCGTCACCACCGCGAGCGCTGCTGCGGCGGTGGCGACAACCACAAGCCGGGCCGCTCCTCTTGGCGACCACACGGCGGCGCCATAGACAATCGATCCAGCCAGCACAGCCAGAATGGCGGCCAGGCTGTCGCCGGCCAGGATGACCGCGCCGATCACCGCCAGGGGGATGAAACCGCGCTTGCGGCCCTGCCGCTCGGTCAGCCAGCCGACCAGCGGCCACGCCGCCAAGGCCAGGATGGTGGCGCCGCGATTGAATTGCGACTTGGCACCCGGCGGCAGCGGCTTCATGCCGCGCACTTCGAACAGGGCACCCGACAGGCTGTTGCCGGTCAGGTATTCCACGCTCAGGATCAAGGCGGCGATCAGCGACCCGATCATCAGTCCGGTCATCAATCCGCTGCGTTCATGGCTGTCCAGGCTACGCGCGGCAAGAATGCCGGCGGTTCCGATCAAGGCCAAGCCACCAAGACGCGCCGCGGAACCCAACGCCGTCAGCGGCACCGGCGACCAGAGCGCCGACAGGGCCGCCCAGGCGAACAACAAGATGGACAAGGCGGCCACCGACCATCCCGCAGCCAGGTCGATGCGGCGCGACCATAGCCGCGCCAGCGCCAGCAGCCCGACCACTGCGGCCATTGGCGCCAGCCCATTGGCGGCCAGCACCGCCAGCGGCGGCATGGTCAGGCCGGCCACGAACAGCAATAAGCGGGTGGGCGAGGTGGTGGTCATGATGGCCGGACCATATCAGCGAGCCGACCGGTTGCCAACCCGCCGGGCATGGCCTAGAAAGGCTGCCATGTGCGGCATCGCAGGCCTTCTTCACCCCCCAGGCGCCGGTTCGGTCGAGCCGGGGCTGCTGGCCGGCATGAGTGCCGCGATCACCCATCGCGGCCCCGACGGGTCGGGCCTGTGGCTGTCCGACGACCGCGCCATCGGCTTGGCCCATCGGCGGCTATCGATCCTGGATCTGTCGGACGGGGCGGCCCAGCCCATGGCCAACGAGGACGGCACCGTCCGCGTCACCTTCAACGGCGAGATCTACAACCACGCCGCCCTGCGCCGGCTTTTGGAACGGGCCGGCCATCGCTTCGCCACCGACCATTCCGACACCGAAGTCCTGGTGCACGGTTTCGAGGAATGGGGCATCGACGGCCTGCTGGAACGCCTGGACGGCATGTTCGCCTTTGCCCTGTGGGACCAGGCCGGCGCCACGCTGCATCTGGCCCGCGACCGCATGGGCATCAAGCCGCTTTATTTCGCCCGCATCGACGGCGCCTGGGCTTTCGCGTCCGAGATCAAGGCGCTGCTGGCCCATCCCCGGCTGGTGCGCGACGTCTGCGCGCCGGCTTTGTGGCACGCCTTGTCGTTCCTGACCGCGCCGGCGCCGCTGACCTTGTTCGAAGGGGTGTTCAAGCTGCCGGCCGGTCACCGGCTGGACATCTCGGCCGCCGGCACCTTGGCGGCCAAGCGCTGGTGGCGGCCGTTACCCGGCCGCACCCCGTCGGTCGAGAATTTGTCGGCCGCCGCCCGGCGCGACTATTTCGTCACCGGCATCCGGACGCGGCTCGAAGCGGCGGTGGCCAGCCATCTGGCCGCCGACGTCCCGGTCGGCGCCTTCCTGTCGGGCGGCATCGATTCCTCCAGCCTGGTGGCGCTGATGAGCCGGCTGGCCGGCAGCCGGGTCAACACCTTCACCGTCGGCTTCACCGACCACACCCATCTGAACGAGCTGGACTGGGCCGAGCGGGTGGCGGGCGAATTTTCCACCCGGCACCATGTCGTCACCCTGGCCGCCCCCGAGATGGAGGCCTATCTGGACGAACTGATCCACACCCAGGACGAGCCGATCGCCGATTGGGTCTGTATCCCGCTGCATTTCGTCTCGGAACTGGTGCGCAAGAGCGGGGTCAAGGTGGTGATGGTCGGCGAGGGCGCCGACGAATTGTTCTGCGGCTATTCCAGCTGGATGAGCTGGCTGGATGTGCACCGGCGGGCCTGGGGGCCGTGGCGGCGCTGGCTGCCCCGGCCGTTGCGCGGCTTGGCCGCCGGGCTGACCGCCCCGCTGGCCTGGGCCCGGCCCGATCTGGCCAGCCGGCTGGACATCCTGGACCGCGCCGCCCAGCCCGACGGCGAGCTGTTCTGGGGCGGCGCCGTGTCGCTGTGGGAAGGCCAGAAGGCAGCGCTTGTTCCCGACAACCGGGCCTTCGCCGGTTCGCCCGCCGCCGAGACGCTGGTCGCCACCGGCCTGCTGCCCGACGAATGGCTGGACCCCGACAGCGCGCGTGTGCCGGGCTGGGTGCTGGGCGGCTTCGACCACGCCCGTCCCGGCTCGGACCAATTGACCCGCATGGCCCATCTGGACCTTAGCCTGCGGCTGCCGGAATTGCTGCTGATGCGGGTCGACAAGATCGCCATGGCCAGTTCGCTGGAAGCCAGGGTGCCGTTCCTGGATCATCATCTGGTCGATTTCGCCATGGATATTCCCCAGGCCGACAAGGTGGCCGGCGGGGCCAAGGATCTGTTGAAGCAGGCGGTGCGCGGGCTTATTCCCGACGCGGTGATCGACCGGCCCAAGATGGGGTTCGGCGCGCCGATGGCGCAATGGCTGCGCGGGGGCTTCGGCGCCAAGGCCCGCGCCGAGATCTTGTCGTCGTCGCTGCTGGACCGCTTCGGCTTCTCGAAGAAGGCGGTGGCGGCGATGATCGACGACCACATCGCCGGCCGGCGCGATGCCTCGCTGCCGATCTGGGTGCTGTGGAACATCACCGCCTGGAACCGCCGCTGGATCGGCGAGGCGCCCAAGGCCCGGGGCGGCGGTTGCTGCGGTTGATAACGTTTTCCGATTAATCAGATATCATTTCCCGGCCTTAACTTGTCAATCTTCGGACCCACTTCTGTATTCGACGCGGGATCGCAGCCGCCGACGATGATGGAGGACACGATGAATGCATTCATGACCGCCCGTGACGGCAAGGCCAAGCTGGACGAGGACGCCGCCTTCAAGGCCAGGGTTCGGGGCGTGCGGCGCATGGGCCAGTGGGCGGCCGAGCGGCTGGGACTGGCGGGCGAGGCAGCGACCGATTATGCGAAATCCCTGGTCGAGGCCGATTTCGAACTGCCCGGCGACGATGATGTCGTCGCCAAGCTGCTGCTCGACCTGCCGCAGGGCAGCGTCACGCCCGACCAGTTGCACGCCCAATTGGCCCTTTGCCTGGCCGCCGAGGACGCGCCGGGACCGAGATGACGCCCAAGGACCGATCTCTGGCCTTGACCGTGGCCGGCTTGCGCAGGCTGGGTGGGGATGGCGACGCCACCCTCGCCCAGGCCACCGACCGGCTGGCCGAGCGCTCGGCCCTGCTGCCGATTTTGCCGCTGGCGGCCCTGGGGATGGTGCCGTCGCCCGGCATCCCCCTGGGGCTGATTTGCGGCGTGCTGGTGATGTGGCTCAGTCTTGCCCACCTGATCGGACGGAGCCACGGAAGCCTGCCGTCCATCCTGGGCGGGCGCCGTCTGCCGCAGCCGGTGATGGACGCTGCCTTGCGACGATTGGTGCCGCTGTTGCGTCGGGTCGAACGAAGGTCGGCCGCGCGGCTGACGGTGCTGGCCAGCGGTGGCGGCGCCGTCCTCGCCACCCTGGCCGTGGCGGGACAGGGCTTGATGCTGGCCCTGCCGATTCCCCTCGGCAATATCCCGCCGGGTCTGGCCATCCTGGCCTTGAGCGCCGGCCTGATCTGGCGCGATGGGATCGCCATTCTGATCGGCTATGGCCTGTCGATCGCCTCGTTCGCCATTCTGGGCGGCCTGGTGTGGGGCGGCGGCCTGACGCTGTCCCATTTCTTGGTTTAGACCCTATGTTCGCCCCCTGAAACGGCTGGCGGTCCGTCCCACGGCATGTCCCAATCGAGGGTTGCGCCGGACAG
>NZ_LWQU01000123.1 GCF_001650635.1 Magnetospirillum moscoviense
CAAGTCATGAAAAACGCTATTCTGATGCCGCACGGTGTTGCTCCAATTCGTGTCCAGGAGACGCGCCAAACGTCTGAACACGAGTAGAATCAACGCCGTGCACTCAGTCCACTAAATTAAACCGGACAGCAGTGGGCTTGACCCGGCCATCCCCGCGGTTCCACCCAACCCATTGTTAAAATGACTTTTGTGGTCGGACGCGTGGACCCTCGGGTCAAGCCCGAGGGTGACGAGACAGGGGTATGGGAAAACGCATCCCCCCAGCCGGAGAGGCGCTGAAACCTCCGGAAGACCTGTGGCGCGGCCGGAACCGGCCGGCCTTACGCCTCGCGGATGGCGGCCAGGAAGCGGTCGACCTCGGCCCGCAGGTGGCTGGCCTGGGCCTGCACCAGTTCCACAGCGCTCAACACCTCTCGGGCGGCCTCGTCGGTCATGTGGATGGCCCGGCTGACCTCGTTGATGTTCTCGTAGACCTGATTGGTGCCCGAAGCCGCATGGTCGATGTTGCGGGCGATCTCTTGCGTGGCGGCGCCCTGTTCCTCGATGGCGGCGGCGATGGTGGTGGTGATGCCGTCCATCGACGAGATGGTGTTGCCGATATCCTTGATGGCGCCGACGGTCTGGTTGGTTTCGTTCTGGATGGTCGAGACCTGGGCCGAAATGTCCTCGGTCGCCTTGACGGTCTGGCGGGCCAAGTTCTTGACCTCGGACGCCACCACGGCAAAGCCCTTGCCGGCATCGCCGGCGCGGGCCGCCTCGACCGTGGCGTTGAGGGCCAAAAGGTTGGTCTGCTCGGCGATGCCGGTGATCAGCTCGATGATCTCGCCGATCTTGTCGGCGGCGCCGGCCAGGCCGTTGACGCGGGTGTTGACGCCGTCGGCTTCGCGCGATGCGCTGATCGCCACCTGGTTGGACATGCCGACCTGCTGGGCGATCTCGGTAATCGAGTTCGACAGTTCCTCGGCGGCTTGGGCCACCATCTTGACGTTGGCGTTGGCTTCGTTGGCGTATTGCGCCGCCGACTGGGCGTCGGTGGCCGCCGAGTCCGCCACTTCCACCAGATGGCGGGTGGTGTTGGTCATGGTCTCGGCCGAGGCGGCGACGGTGTTCAGCACTTCGGCCACCGCGGTCTCGAAGCCTGCGATCAGGCCTTCCAGGCGACGCATGCGAGCCTCGCGGGTGGCGGCCGCCTTGCGGGCCTCTTCCTCCATCACCTGCTTGGCGATGGAATTTTCCTTGAACACCTGGACGGCGCGGCCGATGTCGCCCACTTCGTCACGGCGGTCGAGCGCCGGAACCTCGACCGAGATGTCGCCGGCGGCCAACGCGCCCATGCGCACCGTCATGTCGCGGATCGGGGTGGCGATGATGCTGTTGAGAATCCAGCGCACGCCCAGCACCGACAAGATCGCCGCGATGATGCCGCCAATGGTCAGGAAGGTCAGGATCTGGCGCAGCTTCGCTTCGGTATCGGCGGTCGATAGCGACGAGGACAAAACGGCGATGACGTCGCCAGATTCCATTCCCATGCCGCCATGGCAGGCGAAGCACACCTCTTCCTTGGCGCCTTCGGTGACGCCCAGGACGATGGGATAGGCATAGCGGTAATAGCCGTCGATCATGCGGCCGACCGGCTCCTTGCTGGAAAAGGCTTCGGCGTCGATGGCATCGACCGGCTTCTTGGGCGCCTTCGATGGCTCGGTCTCGGCCATGTAGGCGGTGACCTTCTCGCCCCAGGCGCTCCACACCTTGCCGGGATAATGGATGTTGCGGCTGTCGAACCAGTTGTTGAACACCTGGATGCCGATATTGTCGCCATCCTCGGGCCGCTTGGCCATGACGTTCAGAATCAAGGCATGCAGCGACGTCATCTCGTTATGAGACAGTTGCTGAAGCTGGCGCTCCATTTCGGAGCGCTCGAAGCGGGCGATAACCAGGACGACACTGGCCACCAAGGTGATGACGCCGACGCCGACGATGATCATGAAGCGGCTCGAGAGCCTGAGATTCCGCCAAGCCTGCACGCTTGTCCGTCCTTCCTGAGTTCTTCGGCCGTCGCCCCCAACGCCCTGCCGAATAAGGTCCTTGACCCAGTCAGAGACTATTATGAAAGGCCGGTATTGGGAATACCGGCCTTTCGAGAAACGCACAAAAAGTTTTGTGGACTGGAATGATTATTCCCTGACCAACGCTTCGTAGTCGGCGATCAACTGCCGCGAGACCTCGCCGGGAGTGAAAGTATAGGGGCCGATCTCGCGGACCGGGGTGACCTCGGCGGCGGTGCCGGTCAGGAAACACTCGCTGGCCTTGGCCATTTCCTCGGGGAAGATCGCCCGTTCCACCACCTTGATGCCGCGCTGCTTGGCCAGGGCGATCACGGTCTGACGGGTGATGCCGTTCAGGAAGCAGTCGGGGGTGGGGGTGTGCAGCTCGCCGTCAAAGACGAAGAACACGTTGGCGCCGGTGGCTTCGGCGACCTGGCCGCGCCAATCCATCATCAGGCTGTCCTCGAAGCCGTCACCCTCGGCCTTGTGCTTGCTCATGGTGCAGATCATGTAAAGGCCGGCCGCCTTCGAGGCGGTGGGCGCGGTCTCGGGGTGCGGGCGCTTCCATTCGCTGATGTTGAGGCGGATGCCGCGCATGCGGGCCTCGGGCGACCAATAGCTGGGCCGGCTCCACACCGCGATGGCGACATGGATGCGGTTGGCCTGGGCGGCGACGCCCATCATTTCCGAACCGCGCCAAGCGACCGGGCGGACATAGCCGTCGACGATGTTGTTGGCCTTGATCACCTGGGTGGTGGCGGCGTCGATCTCGGCGGCGCTAAAGGGCACCTTCATGCCCAGGATCTCGCCCGACTTGACCAGCCGCTCGGAATGTTCGGTCAGCTTGAACACCTTGCCGCCATACACCCGCTCGCCTTCGAACACGCAACTGCCGTAATGCAGGCCGTGGGTCAGCACGTGAACCTTGGCGTCACGCCACGGCAACAGCTTGCCGTCGAACCAGATGAAGCCATCACGATCGTCGAAGGGGAGGACACCAGCCATCGGAGTTTCCGTTCGCAAGAGGGGTGGGCAGAGTTATAAAGTTACCGTTACGCACTTGCGTCGAGTAACATTTTGAGGCCATATATGTCAATATGACTGACATAAAGACCGGCATCAATCCCCTCTTCCTGCGCGAGGAGGAGCTGCGCCAAGGCATCGAACTGCTGTTCTTCGCCTATCGCGACTTCACGTCCGAGCCCGACGCCATCCTGGCCGATTACGGGTTCGGCCGGGCGCATCACCGGGTCATCTATTTCGTCGGCCGCAATCCCGGCATGACGGTGTCGGAGCTGCTGGACATTCTGCGCATCACCAAGCAATCGCTGTCGCGGGTGCTGGGGCAATTGGTGGACGAAGGGTTTGTCACCCAGAAGCCGGGCATCCGCGACCGCCGCCAGCGCCTGTTGGCCCTGACCGAGAAGGGCATCGAGCTGGAGCGCCAGCTGACCGAGCGTCAGCGCGCCCGGATCGCGCGGGCCTATCGCGAGGCCGGGGCCGAGGCGGTCGAGGGCTTCCGCAAGGTCATGCTGGGCCTGATCGACGAGGCCGACCGCCCGCGCTTCCCCCTGCGGCAGCCCCCCCGACGGTAGGTGCCATGGACGACAAACCGCACATCCTGGTGGTCGACGACGATAAAAGGCTGCGCGAGCTGCTGCGCAAATATCTGGCCGACAACGATTATCTGGTGACGGTGGCCGAGGATGCCGCCGACGCGCGGGCCAAGCTGGCGGTGCTGGCGGTCGATCTGATCGTCCTGGACGTGATGATGCCGGGCGAGGACGGCATTTCGCTGACGCGGGGCATTCGCGGCGAGTTGGGGGTGCCGATCCTGCTGCTGACCGCCATGGGCGAGGTCGAGGACCGCATCAACGGGCTGGAGGCCGGGGCCGACGATTACCTGACCAAGCCGTTCGAGCCGCGCGAGCTGCTGTTGCGCATCGCCTCGATCCTGCGCCGGACCCCGAAGGCCGAACCGGCCGGCCAGCTGTTGCGGCTGGGCCTGTTCACCTGGGATCCGGCCCGCGCCGAATTGATGCGCGGCGACGACATGGTGCACCTGACCACCGCCGAGCGCGACCTGATGACCATCCTGGCCGGTGCCGCCGGGCAGGCGGTCGAGCGCGACGATCTGGCGGCCAGGACCGGCAATTCGGCCAATGCGCGCGCCATCGACGTCCAGGTGACGCGCCTGCGCAAGAAGCTGGAGGACGACCCGCGCAGCCCGCGCTATCTGCAAACGGTGCGCGGCCAGGGCTATATGCTGAGGCCCGACTGACATGATCCACCCGGGCGCCTGGTTGAAAAGACTGGCCCCGCAGGGCCTGTTGGCGCGCTCGCTGTTGATCATCGTGACGCCGCTGATCGTGGTCCAGCTGGTCAGCACCTTCATCTTCTATACCAGCCACTGGGACACCATCGCCAAGCGCCTGGCGCAAGGCCTGGCCGGCGATGTCGGCGGGGTGATCGAGATGATGCGGGCCTTCCCCGACCCGGAAAGCCAACTTCGGGTGATGCGCATCGCCGCCAACAAGATGGACCTGGACATCCGCTTCCATGCCGGCGGCATCCTGCCCAACGTTCCGCCGCCCAAGACCTTAGGCATCATGGAGGCGTCGCTTTACGACGCGCTGGGCGAGCGGGTGCAGCGCCCGTTCATGGTCGACTTCACCTCGTTCGAGCGCGAGGTGCCGATCAGGGTGCAATTGTCCGACGGGCTGCTGGAAGTGTTCGTGCCCAGGAAGCGCCTGTTCTCGTCGACCACCTATATTTTCGTGCTGTGGATGATCGGCACCTCGATGCTGCTGTTGGGCATCGCCATCGTCTTCATGCGCAACCAGGTGCGCAGCGTCAGGAAGCTGGCCACCGCCGCCGACCGCTTCGGGCGCGGCCTGGAAGTGCCCAACTTCAAGCCCGAGGGCGCCATCGAGGTGCGCCAGGCGGCGCACGCCTTCAACGTCATGCGCGAGCGCCTGAAGCGCCAGATCCAGCAGCGCACCGAGATGCTGGCCGGCGTCTCGCACGATCTGCGCACGCCGCTGACCCGGATGAAACTGCAATTGGCCATGCTGGGCGAGATCGAGGGCCGCGCCGACCTGGAAGAGGACGTCCACGAGATGGAGCGGATGGTCGAAGGCTATCTGGCCTTTGCGCGGGGCGAAGGCAGCGAGGCGCCGGAACCGGCCGAGCTGGGCGCGCTGGTCGAAGAGGTGGCCGGGCGCTTCCGGCGCGAGGGGCGTGAACTGGACGTCCATGTCGAAAGCCGGATCACCCTGGCATTGCGCAGCCATGCCCTGGCCCGTGCGCTGTCGAACCTGATCGGCAACGCCTTTCGTTATGGCGGCCATGTGTGGGTGCGGGTGGTGCGCCTGGACGACGCGGTCGAGGTGATCGTCGATGATGACGGCCCCGGCATCCCGGCCGACAAGCGCGAGCAGGTGTTCAAGCCGTTCCTGCGGCTGGAAGGATCGCGCAACATCGCCACCGGCGGCGTCGGGCTGGGCCTGACCATCGCCCGCGACATCGCGCGCGGCCATGGCGGCGAGGTGGTGCTGGAAGACAGCCCGCTGGGCGGCCTTAGGGCCAGGCTGCGCCTGCCGGCGTAAGACAGGCCGCGTGGGCGGCGTGCGGACAGTTGTAATCGACGGTGGCGCAGGCGCCCGGGCGGCACCGCGTCCTGGTCGGGCGCATTTCCCACTTGTCGGGCATGAACCACGCGCGGGTGAAGGCTTGGGCGTCCTCGTCCCGTTAGAACCCGAACTCGCCATGGTCGATGACGGTGAAGGTGCTGCGGCAATTGGCCTGGCACCAGCGTTCCATCGCCAGATGCATCTCGACCACATAACCGCCGGCGACGCCGTCGTCGCCCAGAACGCAGTATCGCATCGCTCTTATCCTGTTGGTATGGGTGAAGGCAGCGCACCTCATGATTGTGTCGAGGGGCTGGGCGTGGCGACAGACTCGGCTTGTAAGGAGAAGCGCCCAATTGTGACGGACGCAAAGCTTCGCCGGTTCTTCAACCAGCTTGCAAACTAGGCCAATGGGCGTACCATATGGAGTTTGATATTTGTCAATCCCGGGGGCATGGATGACGGTCCTGAAGGAATTCCTCCCGAAGATTTGGCTGTTACTCGCCGTGTTTTTGGTCGTCTCGCCCGCTTGGGCGCAAGGGGACGCCAAGTCGATCAATCCGGAACTGCTGGAAAAGATCCGCAAGTCGAATGCCGAGTGTTTCGCTTGCCACAGCGAAGCGGGGCTGAAAAATCCGCCGCTTCCGGGCCTGGACCTCGCCAAGCTTCGCGAAACCATCCGCGACGACGAGGTGTTCAAGAACTCGAATCACGGCAAGATGGAATGCCGCCAGTGCCATGGCCAGGGCTACCAGGCCTATCCCCACGCGGTCGGTTCCAAGCAATTGATCAGTCCTTGCGAACAGTGCCACGCCGTCCAGGTGATGAAGGCCGAGATGCAGTTCGACAACTCGGTGCACGCCAAGAACCTGAAGGACAAGTTCACCTGCAGCACCTGCCATGACCCGCATGTGGCGCTGGCGGCGGCCAAGCTTGGCGATCCGCGCAAGGCGGCGGCCCAGGACAACCACATGTGCCTGGAATGTCACAATTCAGACCTGACCTTCGCCAAGTATGCGCCGGCCGACAAGAAGCGCCCGAACATCGACAAGATTCATGCCTGGCTCCCCAACACGCGCCTGCACTGGGACGCGGTGCGGTGCGTCGATTGCCACACCCCGGTCGCCAAGACGCTGTCGCACGAGATCGCCAACAAGGACAAGGCCGAGCGCAATTGCGTGACGTGCCACAGTACCAACACCGCGCTGGCGACCAGGCTTTACCGGCATGTCGCCAAGACCGAGGCCAACACCTACGGCTTCGCCAACAGCGCCTTGCTGAACTCGATCTACGTGGTCGGGGCCACCCGCCATCCGCTGCTGGACTGGGCGATGGTCGGACTGGTCGCGGCTACGGTCGCCGGCGTGCTGGGGCACGGTCTGGTACGCATCATCCTGGCGTGGCGTCGTAACAGGAGCGGACGATGAGCGAGCGCATCTATCTCCTGCCGGTATGGATCAGGGCCTGGCATTGGTGCAATGCCGTGCTGATCCTGACCCTGATCGTCACCGGGGCCAGCCTGCATTTTTCCGACCCGAACCTGCCCTTGCTGGAATTCTCGCGGGCGGCCAGCGTCCATAACGTGGCGGGTGTGGCCTTGGCGTCGCTTTACGGGTTGTTCGTGGTCGCCAACATCGTCAGCGGCAATTGGTGGCAGTACGTGCCCAAGCCGCCTGGCATCGGTCACCGCTGCATGGTCCAGGCCCGCTATTACGCCTATGGCATCTTTCGCGGCGAAAGCCACCCCTATCCGCCCACGCGTGAGGCCAACTTCAACGCCCTTCAGGCCTTGGTCTACTGGTTTGTCATGTACATTCTGGTGCCGACCGTGGTGGCCACCGGCCTGGTGTTCATGAACCCGGAAATCGCCCCAGAGCGTCTGTTCGGCTTGGACGGGCTGCTGCCGGTCGCGGTGCTGCATTACCTCAGCGGAACCATCATCACCCTGTTCGTCGTCGCCCACATCTATCTGGGCACGACCGGGGTCACGGTGACCAGCCTGTTCAAGATGATGATTACCGGTTGGCACGAACATTGAACAACAAATTTTAGGAGTGAACGTCATGAAAAAACTGATGAGTTCAGTTGCGATCGTTCTGCCGTTGCTGCTGTCCGCTGGCGTGGCCAACGCCCAGGAAAAGCCCAAGAGCTTCAAGCCGGTCCCGGTCACCGCCGTCAAGGCCGCCGCCGCGCCGGTCCTGGACGGGGACGCCTCGGACGCCGTGTGGAAGGCCGCCCCGGTGGTCAAGTTCGACGCCATCAAGGGCGTCAACTTCAAGGACAATCTGGGCAACACCAGCGGCACCGTCCAGGCGGCCTATGCCGGCGACATGCTGTACATGCTGGTGACCTATGACGACCCGACCTTGTCGGTTCGCCGGTCGCCTTTCGTCAAGCAGCCGGACGGCTCGTGGGTCAAGCTGAAGGACCCGGACGACAAGGGCGGCGACAACAACAAGTTCTACGAGGACAAGATGGCCGCCATCTGGAACAGCGGCGGCACGATCTTCGGTTTCAACGAGCGTTTCTCGTGCCAGGCCGCCTGCCATGCCGGCGAGCCGGGCAAGCCCTATGGCAACAAATACACCATGGAAGAAGGCGAGATGGGCGATATGTGGCATCTGAAGTATGTCCGCGGCGGCGCCATCGGCCAGATCGACGACCAATATCTCGACCATACCCGCTATGACCCCGAGAAGGCCAAGGAAGCCGGGCGCAAGTCCGACGCCAAGACCGGCGGCGGCTACGAGGACGTCAAGCTGGTCGATGGCAAGCCGGAATTCATGAGCAAGGACGCCAAGGCCGCCAACAAGGGCGGCACCTATTGGCTGAAGGCCGAGGACAAGGTGGCCTTCGACAATTCCAAGTTCGCGGCCGGCGACGAGATCGCCTCGATCATGGTGGCCCCCTTCACCGGCGACCGCGGCGATATCGCGACCGGGGCCAAGTGGGCCAACGGCAAGTGGACGGTGGAAATCGCCCGCAAGCTGGTGACCGGCTCGAAGACCGACGTCCAGTTCGACGACATGGCCAAGGCCTATGGGTTCGGACTGGGCTTCTTCGATAACGCCCAGGTCCGCCACGCCTTCATCCAGGAGCCGCTGCATCTGGTCTTCCAGAAATAGCTGCTGGCATGGACGAAAGGGGCCGGCCGGTCACGCGGCCGGCCCCGCTTTTTTATGAGTTTCGTTTGTGGTGACAAGTGGTCGGTTGTGACGTCCAATCGTCGCCACACGACACTTGATCTCCGATTAAAAAAACGTATGCTCGTTTAAATTCCGTCACGCGAGGCAGGGAGCGCCCGATGTACGCCTTCAACGCCACCATGAATTTCGACCTGGGCGAGACCGCCGACATGCTGCGCGACCAGGTCGCCGCCTTCGCGGCCGCCGAGATCGCCCCCCTGGCGGCCGAGATCGACCAAACCAACGAGTTCCCCAACCAGCTGTGGCGCAAGCTGGGCGACATGGGCCTGTTGGGCATCACGGTGGAAGAGGAATATGGCGGCACCGGCATGGGCTATCTCGAACATGTCATCGCCATGGAGGAAATTTCTCGCGCCTCGGCCTCGGTCGGCCTGTCCTATGGGGCGCATTCCAACCTGTGCGTCAACCAGATCCGCCGCAACGGCAGCGCCGCCCAGAAGGCCAAGTACCTGCCCAAGCTGATCACCGGCGAGCATGTCGGCGCCCTGGCCATGAGCGAGCCCAATGCCGGTTCCGACGTGGTGTCGATGAAGCTTCGGGCCGAGAAGAAGGGCGACCGCTACATCCTGAACGGCACCAAGATGTGGATCACCAACGGCCCCGACGCCGACACCCTGGTGGTCTATGCCAAGACCGACATGGCCGCCGGCCCCAAGGGCATCACCACCTTCATCATCGAGAAGGGCTTCAAGGGCTTCTCGGTGGCGCAGAAGCTGGACAAGCTGGGCATGCGCGGCTCGAACACCGGGGAATTGGTGTTCACCGATTGCGAGGTGCCGGAAGAAAACGTGCTGGGTTTCGTCGGCAAGGGCGTCAACGTGCTGATGAGCGGCCTGGATTACGAACGCGCCGTACTGGCCGCCGGCCCCTTGGGCATCATGCGGGCCTGCATGGATGTGGTGGTGCCCTATATCCACGAACGCACCCAGTTCGGCCAGGCCATCGGCACCTTCCAGCTGATGCAGGGCAAGATCGCCGACATGTACACCACCATGAATGCCTGCCGCGCCTATGCCTATGCGGTGGCCAAAGCCTGCGACCGCGCCGAGACCAGCCGCAAGGACGCCGCCGGCGTGATCCTTTACTGCGCCGAAAAGGCCACCTGGATGGCGCTGGAAGCGATCCAGACCCTGGGCGGCAACGGTTACATCAATGAATTCCCGGCCGGGCGCCTGCTGCGCGACGCCAAGCTTTACGAGATCGGCGCCGGCACCTCGGAAATCCGCCGTATGCTGATCGGTCGCGAACTGTTCGAAGAGACCAAATAGCCATGTCGGTGATCAAAAGCGCCATCAACCCGCGGTCGGACGAGTTCAAGAAGAACGCCGCCGTGACGCAAGAGCTGGTCGACGACCTCAAAAGGGTGGTGGCCCAGGTCAAGCAGGGCGGCGGCCCGGTCGCCCGCGACCGCCACCTGGCGCGCGGCAAGCTGTTGCCGCGCGAACGCATCCGCCGGCTGCTCGATGTCGGCTCGCCCTTCCTGGAATTGTCGCAGCTGGCCGCCTGGGAGATGTATTCCAAGGACGTCATGGGTGCCGGCATCATCACCGGCATCGGCTCGGTGGCCGGGCAGGAATGCATGATCGTCGCCAATGACGGCACGGTGAAGGGGGGGTCCTATTACCCGCTGACCGTCAAGAAGCACCTGCGCGCCCAGGAAATCGCCAAGGAAAACAACCTGCCCTGCATCTATCTGGTGGAATCGGGCGGCGCCAACCTGCCCAACCAGGACGAGGTGTTTCCCGACCGCGACCATTTCGGCCGCATCTTCTATAACCAGGCGCAGATGAGCGCCCAGGGCATTCCGCAGATCTCGGTGGTGCATGGTTCCTGCACGGCGGGCGGCGCCTATATCCCGGCGATGAGCGACGAATCGGTGATCGTCAAGGGCCAGGGCACCATTTTCCTGGGCGGGCCGCCGCTGGTGCGGGCCGCCACCGGCGAGATCGTCACCGCCGAGGAACTGGGCGGCGCCGACGTCCATTGCCGCACCTCGGGCGTCACCGATCATTATGCCCAGGATGACGGCCACGCGCTGGCCATCGCCCGGCGTATCGTCGGCACCTTGAACCGGTCCAAGCCGGTCGGCCTGGATGTCGTCGCCCCGGAAGAGCCGCGTTACGATCCCAAGGAACTGTACGGCATCATCCCGGCCGATCCGCGTAAGCCCTATGACGTGCGCGAGGTCATCGCCCGCCTGGTCGATGGATCGCGGCTGGAAGAGTTCAAGCAGAATTACGGCACCACCCTGGTCTGCGGTTTCGCGCGGATCTGGGGCTATCCGGTCGGCATCGTCGCCAATAACGGCATCCTGTTCTCGGAATCGGCGCAAAAGGGCGCCCATTTCGTCGAATTGTGCAGCCAGCGCGGAATTCCGCTGATCTTCTTGCAAAACATCACCGGCTTCATGGTCGGCAAGAAGTACGAAGCCGGCGGCATCGCCAAGGACGGCGCCAAGATGGTGACCGCCGTGGCCTGCGCCAAGGTTCCCAAATTCACCCTGATCATCGGCGGCAGCTTCGGGGCCGGCAATTACGGCATGTGCGGGCGCGCCTATCAGCCGCGCTTCATGTGGATGTGGCCGACCGGCCGGGTCTCGGTGATGGGCGGCGAACAGGCGGCCGGCGTCATGGCCCAGATCAAGAAGGATGCCATGGCCGCCAAGGGCGAAAGCTGGGACCCGGCGGAGGAGGAAGCCTTCAAGGCCCCGATCCGCGCCCAGTACGAAACGCAAGGCCATCCCTATTATGCCGGCGCGCGGCTGTGGGACGACGGTCTGATCGACCCGGCCGACACCCGCATGACCCTGGCGCTGGGGATTTCCGCCTCTCTTAACGCACCGATCGAGCCGACCCGGTTCGGCGTGTTCAGGATGTAAGACCATGAGCGCGCTGATCATCGACACCAAGACCTGTGTCCGCTTCATCACCCTGAACCGGCCCGAGCGCCACAATGCGTTCGACGACGGTCTGATCGCCGAACTGACCCAGGCCTTCCTGGCCGCGTCCGCCGATGATGGCGTGCGGGTGGTGGTGCTGGATTCGGTCGGCAAAAGCTTTTCCGCCGGGGCCGACCTCGAATGGATGAAGCGGATGGCCGGCTATGACCGCGCCCGCAACCTGGAAGACGCCAAGGCGCTGGCCCGGCTGATGCAGGTGATCGACCAATGCCCGAAGCCGACCATCGCGGTGGTGCAAGGTGCCGCCTATGGCGGCGGAGTCGGGCTGGCCGCGACATGCGACATGGTGGTCGCCGCCGACCATGCCCTGTTCTGCCTGTCCGAGGTCAAGCTGGGCATCATTCCGGCGGTGATCAGCCCCTATGTGGTGCGCGCCATCGGGGCGCGGGCGTCCCGGCGCTATTTCCAGACCGCCGAGACCTTCGCGGCGACCAAGGCGGCCGAGCTGGGGCTGGTGTCGGAAGTGGCTTCGCCCGAGCAGTTGATTGCCGTCCGCGATCGCTGGATCGCGGCCTTGCTGGTCAACGGGCCGGCGGCCATGGCGGCGGCCAAGGATCTGGCGGTGCAGGCGGCCGAGCGAACGCTCGATGATTCCTTGCGGGTGTGGACCGCCGAACGCATCGCCGATCTTCGCGCTTCCGACGAAGGCAAGGAAGGCGTCACCGCCTTCCTGGAACGGCGCAAACCATCGTGGATCGGGGGCTGATCCGATGTTCGACAAAATCCTGATTGCCAACCGGGGCGAGATCGCGGTCCGTGTCATCCGCACCGCCAAGCGCCTGGGCATCCGCACCGTGGCGGTCTATTCCGAGGCCGATGCCAACGCCCTTCATGTCCGCTTGGCCGACGAAGCCATCCTGATCGGGCCGGCGGCGGCGGCCGAATCCTATCTGGTGGCCGACAAGATCCTGGCCGCCGCCAAGGCGACCGGGGCCCAGGCCATCCATCCCGGCTATGGTTTCCTGTCGGAAAACGCTTGCTTCGCCGAAGCCTGCGCGGCCCAGGGTGTCACCTTCATCGGCCCGCCGGCCGGGGCGATCCGCGCCATGGGCTCGAAGGCGGAATCGAAGCGGCTGATGGAAGCGGCCCGGGTGCCGATGGTGCCGGGCTATCACGGTGCCGACCAGTCCGACGCGGTGCTGACCCAGGCGGCCGGCGAGATCGGCTATCCGTTGCTGGTCAAGGCCTCGGCCGGCGGCGGCGGCAAGGGCATGCGGGTGGTTCGGGCCGAGGCCGAACTGGCCAGCGCCATCGCCGGTGCCAGGCGCGAGGCCAAGGCTTCGTTCGGCGATGATTCGCTGCTGCTGGAGCGCTATCTCGACCATCCCCGCCATGTGGAAATCCAAGTGTTCTGCGACCGCTTGGGCAACGGCATCTATCTGTTCGAGCGTGACTGCTCGGCCCAGCGCCGCCACCAGAAGGTGATCGAGGAGGCGCCGGCCCCGCTGCTGCCCGACGAGATCCGCCAGGCCATGGGCGAGGCGGCGGTGCAGGCGGCCAAGGCGGTGTCCTATGAAGGGGCCGGCACCGTCGAGTTCCTGTTCCAGGACGGGCAGTTCTATTTTATCGAGATGAACACCCGCCTGCAGGTCGAGCATCCGGTGACCGAGATGATCACCGGCCAGGATCTGGTGGAATGGCAATTGCTGGTGGCCGCCGGCCGGCCGCTGCCCCTGGGCCAGCACGAGCTGATCCGCAAGGGCCATGCCTTCGAGGCCCGCCTTTATGCCGAGGACCCGGCCAAGGACTTCCTGCCGGCCACCGGCCGGCTGGTCCATCTGGTGCCGCCGCTGTCCAGCCCCCATGTCCGTGTCGATACCGGCGTGGTCGAGGGTGACGAGGTCACCGCCTTCTACGACCCGATGATCGCCAAGCTGATCGTGTGGGACGAGGACCGCGATTCGGCGCTGCGCCGTCTGCGCCGGGCCTTGGCCGATTACGAGGTGGCCGGGCTGGTCACCAACATCTCGTTCCTGGCCGCCATCGCCGGACATCCGGCCTTCGCTGCCTTCGAGATGGATACCGGCTTCATCGACCGCCACCGGGCCGACCTGATCCCGGCTTCGCGGCCGGTGCCGGCCGCCGCCCTGGCTTTTGCCGCCGCCGCCCTGCTGCTGGACCGGGAAGACCATGCCGCCGCCGCCGCGGCTCGCTCGGGCGATCGCTGGTCGCCCTGGCACCAGACCGGCGGCTGGCGGATGAACGACGACAACCACCATGATTTCCGCCTGATCGACGCCGATGCGGTGCGGCTGGTCACCGTCCATTTCCGCACCGATGGCTGGGAGGTCGATCTGGACGGCGGGACCATGCGGGTCCGCGGTGCCGGCCGTCAGGGCCGACGCATCACCGCCGAACTGGACGGCGAGCGCCGCTCGGCCTCGGTGGTGACCGACGGTTTCGACATCACCGTGCTGCTGGACGGCGCCAGTTGGCGCCTGAAGCTTGACGATCCGTCGGCCAAGGCCGCCGACCAGGATGGGCCGGGCTCGTTGGCGGCGCCGATGACCGGGCGGGTGGTGCAGGTGCTGGTGGCGGCCGGCGACCGGGTCGAACGCGGCCAGCCCTTGATGGTGGTCGAGGCGATGAAGATGGAACACACCATCGCAGCACCCGCCGACGGCACGGTCAAGGAGGTGCTGTACGCGGTGGGCGATCAGGTGGCCGACGGCGCCGAATTGCTGGCCTTCGACGCCGACGAGGCCAAGAAATGATGAGGCGCTCTCCCGTCATTCCCGCGAATGCGGGAATCCAGGAACCGGGGACGCGGCGGCGGTACACCCCCTGGGTCCCCGCCTGCGCGGGGACGACGACAGAGGGGAGTTGGCGATGACCTTGCCCCGCGCCGTCAGGATCGTCGAGGTCGGCCCGCGCGACGGACTGCAGAACGAGGCGCAGCCGGTGCCGGTCGCCGTCAAGGTCGAGCTGATCGAGCGGCTGGCCGCCGCAGGCTTGACAGCCATCGAGGCCGGCAGCTTCGTGTCGCCCAAATGGGTGCCGCAGATGGCGTCGTCGGCCGAGGTGATGGCCGCCATCACCCGCTGTCCGGGTGTCAGCTATCCGGTTCTGGTGCCCAACCTGCAAGGGCTTGAGCAGGCGCTGGCGGCCGGCGCCGCCGACATCGCGGTGTTCGCCGCCGCCTCGGAAAGCTTCTCGAAGAAGAACATCAATTGCACCATCGCCGAAAGCCTGGATCGCTTCGCCCCGGTGATCGACAAGGCGCTGGCGGCGGGGCTGGTGGTTCGCGGCTATGTCAGTTGCGTGCTGGGCTGTCCCTATGAAGGCGACATCGCCGCCGAAGCGGTGGCCGATGTCGCCCGCCGCCTGCTGGATATGGGCTGCGCCGAAATTTCCTTGGGCGACACTATCGGCACCGGCACGCCGGGCAAGGCCCAGGCCCTGATCGAGACGGTCGCCGCCCGGGTGCCGGTCGAGCGCCTGGCGGCCCACTTCCACGACACCTACGGCCAGGCGCTGGCCAACATCTTCGCGGTGATGGAAAAGGGGGTGGCGGCGGTCGATTCCTCGGTCGCCGGCCTGGGCGGCTGCCCCTATGCCAAGGGCGCCTCCGGCAATGTCGCCACCGAGGACGTGGTCTACATGCTGAACGGCCTGGGGATCACCACCGGCATCGATCTGGACAAGCTGGTCCAGGCCGGCGATTTCATTTGCCGCGAGTTGGGTCGTACCACCGAATCGAAGTTCGCCAGGGCCAAGGGCTGCGCGATGATTTCAGGTTGAAATCCTCGCGCCCCAGCGGCCATTGCGGCCGCGGCCAAGCATGCCGGAGGCATGCGCTAAGGCAGAGGGGCAGAAAAGAATGAGACCAAGATGATTTCATCTTGGTCCAAGGATCCCCGGCCGTCCGTCGGTTCAGGGCGTCCGGGTCGACCCCTCCACAGGGGGGAGGTTGTCTCCCATGAACCACACCTCGAAAGGGCCGGGCGGTTTTCCGCCCGGCCCTCTTTCAATCGAACAGGCTGGAAACCGAGCGCTCTTCCGAGATGCGCTGGATGGATTCGGCCATCAGCGGCGCGATGGTGATCTGGCGGATGTTGTGGGCCATCTTGACCGCCTCGGTGGCGGGGATGGAATCGGTGATGACCAGCTCTTCCAGCGGGCTCGAGGTGACGCGGGCCACCGCGCCGCCCGACAGCACGCCGTGCGTCACATAGGCCGACACCGACACCGCGCCGGCCTTCATCAGGGCTTCCGCCGCGTTGCACAAGGTGCCGGCGGAATCGACGATGTCGTCGACCAGCACGCAGCGCCGTCCATGCACTTCACCGATGATGTTCATCACTTCCGACACGCCGGCCCGTTCGCGGCGCTTGTCGATGATCGCCAGGTCGGCGTCGATGCGGCTGGCGATGGCGCGGGCGCGCACCACGCCGCCGACGTCGGGCGACACCACCATGACGTTGTCATAGCGGGCGCGGATGTCGTTGACGAACACCGGGGCGGCATAAAGATTGTCCAGCGGGATGTCGAAGAAGCCCTGGATCTGGCCGGAATGCAGGTCCAGCGTGACGACGCGGTCGGCGCCGGCGGTGGTGATCAGGTTGGCGACCATCTTGGCCGAGATCGGCGTGCGCGGACCCGACTTGCGGTCCTGGCGGGCATAGCCGAAATAGGGAATGACGGCGGTGATGCGCCGGGCCGAGCCGCGCTTGAGCGCGTCCAGGCTGATCAGCAGCTCCATCAGATTGTCGTTGGTGGGATAGCAGGTCGACTGGATGACGAAGACATCCTCGCCACGAACGTTCTCGTGGATCTCGACGAAAATCTCCATGTCCGAGAACCGGCGCACGCTGGCCTTGGTGATGGACATGGTCATGTATTCGGCGATCGCTTCGGCGAGCGGGCGATTGCTGTTGCAGGCGAGGATTTTCATCGAGCTGGCACCTTGGGTGAGCGCGGGGCGTTGGGCTTTGGCGAAGAAGCTTTCTTCACCGTCTTGTTCTTGGAGGGACTGGCCTTGACCCCCTTGGCAGGCGTCGATTTCACCGTTTTGACCGGAGAAACCTTGGCAGGCGGTTTGGTCGCCGCCTTCACCTGACCCGGGGCCGTTCCCGCCACAATTTTCTGCTCGCTTGAATTGGCCCTTCCTATATCAGCCGGTCTCATTTCTGTAAACGGGCTTGGGGCCGGTGGCGGAGTCTCGGCGGGCCGGGCCTCGGTTTCCGGGGCGGCCATGCCGGCCCTTTCGGCGGCGCGGACCACCTGGATGATGCCGGCGGCGCCGCCTTCGGCGACGTCGCGGGCCAGCCCGCCCCACGGTCCTTTCAGGCGCCCCTTCGGCACCTCACCCTCCTGGTCGATCAAGGCCATCTGGCCGCCATCGACGGCGCGCTTGACCTGCCAGGCCACCGACAGCAGGTCGTCGCCGCTTTTGGCCGGGCCCACCGAGACCAGGCCGCGCACCACATAGGCGCCGCCCGCCGGCACCACGTCGAAGCCGGCCGAATCCAGGGCCTGGCGCAGCGCTTGCGGCAATGCCTTGTCGCCATCGCCGGGCAGGCCGGCGATGGGCTCGACGCGAATCTTGGGCCGGGTCGCTTCGGCCACCGGGGCGTCGCGGCGCGGCAGGGCGTCGGGGTCGGTCAGGCGGGCCGCGAGGATTCCGGTCGCCTCGGCGGCGACAGCCTTCAGACGCCGGGGATCGGGACTTTGCCAGACCGCGCGCGGGATCGGCTGGGTGAAGGCGGTGACGACCGTGCCGTCGGCGGCAGCCAATGACCAGTCCAGTCCGTTGTCGATCACTTCGGCGGTCAGGACGTGGCCGAAGGCGGCGTTGGTACTGATGGTCGCCGGGATTTCCTTGAGTTCCAGCGCCTTGACCATTTCCTCGGCCAGGTCGGGGAAGGCCAGGACCGGCCGGATGGTCAGGCCGCGCCCCATCTTCGGCCGCGCCAGCGACGGCGGCGGCCCTTCATGGCGGAACGGTTGGGGAATGTCGCCACAGGCGGCGACCATCGCCGTCAGCACCAGAAGGGCCCAGCGCAGTCGCATGGTTCAGCCCACCATCAGGCCGACGCAGGTGGTCAGGGTGGCGATGGCCAGGAACGCCAGCAGCATCATCAGGTGGGGCATCAGCGCTCCAGCACGATCACCGACAATTGTCGGCCATAATCGGGTTCGCCTGCCAGGGTGGTGCGGCGATAGCTGAAGAAGCGGGCCTTGTCGCGCAGGGTGTCGGCCGGAAGGCGGGTGACGTCTTGCACTCCCAGCCGGGCCAGCTTGCGCGACACATAGCCCGGCAGGTCGAACAGGAAGTGTCCGGCCTTCGGAGACGGCGCGAAGAAATCGGCATTGTCGGCGGACTCGGCCAGGAAGGCGGCGGGAAAGTCAGGCCCGACCTCGTAAGAGCGCTGGCCGATGCAGGGGCCAATGGCGGCGACGACGTTCTTGGCCTTGGCGCCCTGCTCGGCCATGCGGGCCAGGGTGTTGTCGAGAATTCCGGCCAGCGCGCCTTTCCAGCCGGCGTGGGCGGCGCCGATCACCCCCCCTTTGCGGTCGGCGAACAGCACCGGCGCGCAATCAGCGGTCAGGATGCCCAGCGCCAGGCCGGGCCGGGTGGTGACCATGCCGTCGGCGACCGGGCGGGAATCGGAGGCGAACGGGGCATCGACCAGGATGGACTCGGCGGTGTGGGCCTGGTGCACGGTGACCAGGGCCTTGTCGGGCAGATTAAGCATGGCCATGGCGCGCGACCGGTTTTCCGCCACCGCCGAGGGCTCGTCGTTCGAGCCGGGACCGCAATTCAGCGAGGCGTAGATGCCGGTCGACACCCCGCCTTCACGGGTGAAGAAGGCGTGACGAATGCGCATGATCTCGTTTAAGGCGGACAGCGTGATCATCCAGCTTCCTTTCAGCCGACGAATCCCGGCGGCGCCGGCAATGCCGGATGGGCCAGGGCCAGGACCTTGAACAGGGTGCCCATTTCATCGGAATCGATCAAGCGGCGCAACTGGCCGGCAATGTCGGCGCTGACCTTGGGGCCGCCGGCCTGGGCCAACAGGGCGGCCCGGGTCTCGATGCCCAGGCGCTTCAGGAACTCACCCTGGGTCACCGTGCCCCAGGCCCGGGCCGGCATGGCCGCCTGGGCCAGTGCCTCGAAATCGACATGGGCGGTCAGGTCGGCGCTGCCGGGGGCTTCCAGCACCGGGTGGAAGCGATGGCGGCTGACCGCCTGCAAGGTCTCGCCCAGAGCCGAACGCGGATGGCCGTAATCGATGACCAGGGCCAGGCCGGGCTGGCGGGCGATGCGGGCGCCGATGGCGGCGGCCAGGGTGCGGCCGGCCGGGCAGGTCTCGGCGATGGCGCCGTCGGGGGCATCGTCCAAAAGCGCGTCGGGCAGGTCGGGGCGGGAGTGGGGGCCGGCGGTGAAGGCGAAGCCGGGGGCTTCCAGGTTCACCATCCGCTCGTGCCAGCGGCCTTGGTGGTGGACATGCTGGCGGATCGGCAGGGCGTCGAACAATTCGTTGGCCACCAGCACCATCGGCCCATCGGGCAGGTCGTCGAAGCGTTCGGCCCAATGGATGTCGTGGCCGACCAGGGTCTGGGCCTGGCGGGCGGCCAGGCGCGGGCTGGCTTCCACCAGCCAGATCTCGAGGGCGGCGCGGCAGGCGCCCACGTTGGCGATGGTGCGCAGCATGTCGCTCATCAAGGTGCCGCGGCCCGGCCCTAATTCGACGAAGACCAGGCGCTCGGGGCTGCCCAGCATCTGCCAGGCGACGATGGCCCACAGGCCGATCATCTCGCCGAACATCTGGCTGATTTCCGGCGCGGTGGTGAAGTCGCCCTGCGCTCCGAACGGCTCGCGGCTGGTGTAATAGCCCAGTTCGGGATGGAACAGCGCCTCGGCCATGAAGTCGGCGACGGCTACCGGCCCGCCCAGGCGGATACGCTCGGCCAGCAGGGCGGTCAGCGAGGCCATGTCAGACGCGTGGACGGCGCTTGCCGGCCCACCAGATCACCAGGCCGCCGGCGGCGAACAGCGGCACCGACAGCAACTGGCCCATGGTGGCGCCGCCGACCAGGAAACCCAGATGGGCGTCGGGCTGGCGGAACAGTTCGCCGATGACCCGGGCGATGCCATAGCCGATCAGGAAGGTGCCGGCGATGGTGCCCTTGCGGTTGCGGATGGCCGGCACCCGCCACATCAGGGCCAGCACCACCACCAGGGCCAGGCCTTCCAGGCCGGCCTGGTACAATTGGCTGGGATGACGCGGCTCGGGGCCGCCGGCCGGGAACACCATGGCCCACGGCACGTCGGGGGCGACGCGGCCGAACAGCTCGCCATTGATGAAATTGGCGATGCGGCCGAAGAACAGGCCGATCGGCACCGCGCAACAGACGGCGTCGCCGACGGCGAACAGGTCCAGTTTGCGCCGATGGGAAAACAAGATGATGGCCAGGATCACCCCCAGGGCACCGCCGTGGAAGGCCATGCCGCCATGCCAGACCATGAAGATCTCGGCCGGGTGGGCCAGATAGTAAAGCGGCTTGTAGAAAGCCACATAGCCCAGCCGGCCGCCCAGCACCACGCCCAGTGTCGCCCACACCAGGAAGTCATCGACGTCGGTGTCGCGCATGGCGTGTGGCGGCCGCGCGCACAGGAACTTGACGTAATGCCAGCCCAGCATCAGCCCGGCGATATAGGCCAGGGCGTACCAGCGGATGGCGATCGGGCCGAATTCGATGGCGATCGGGTCGATGGCCGGGAAGGCGATGGCGAACATCACTTGTACCGATCGGCCTGGTCGAGATAGTCGCGCACATATTTGGTGACGCCGTCTTCCAGGCTGGTGAACGGCTTGTGATAGCCGGCGGCGCGCAGGCGGTCCATGTTGGCCTGGGTGAAGTACTGGTACTTGTCGCGGATGGCGACCGGCGTGTCTTGGAACTTGATGTTGGGTTCCTTGTCCAGGGCGTGATAGACGGCGCTGGCCAGGTCCTTGAAGGTGCGGGCCTTGCCGGTGCCGACATTGAAGATGCCGCTGACGTTCGGGTTGTCCAGCATCCACATCATCACGTCGACGCAATCGTCGATCCAGATGAAGTCGCGCATCTGGCCGCCATCCTTGTAGTTCGGATTGTGCGAGCGGAACAGCTGATAGGCGGCGTCGGCCTTGGCGTGCGGATAGATCTGCGACACCACGCTTTGCTGGCCGCCCTTGTGGTACTCGTTGGGGCCGTAGACGTTGAAGAACTTGAGGCCGACGAATTGCGGCGGCTTGCGCGAGCCGGTGGCGATCTTGCGGGCGACGCGGCGGTCGAACAGGTGCTTCGACCAGCCATAGGCGTTCATCGGGGCCAGCGTCGCCAGGTGCTCGATCGACCAATCGTCGTCGAACCCTTGCGTGCCGTCGCCATAGGTCGCCGCCGACGAGGCGTAGATGAAGCGCACGTTGGACAGCGCGCACCACTTCCACAGAGCCAGGCTGAGCGAGAAATTGTTGGCGGCGATCTTGTCGGCGTCGGTCTCGGTGGTGGCCGAGATGGCGCCCATGTGGAAGATCACCTGGACGTGCTTGCGGTTGGCTTCCAGGAAGTCGAACAATTGTTCGGGATGAACGATGTCGGCCAGTTCGCGCTTGGCGACGTTCTTCCACTTGTCGTTGGCGCGCAGACGGTCGCACACCACCAGCTTGCCGGCATCGCGGGCTTCCAGAGCAGCCAGGATGTTCGAGCCGATGAAGCCGGCTCCTCCGGTGACGACGATCATGGCAATCCCCTCGCGCTCAGCAATCCAATCGAGAGCTGTTTATAGGCCGCGTCGCCATGCGGGGCAAGCCGCAGGGCTTCAGGTGTAACGAAACCGGTGCGGGCCTGCGAACAGCGTGAGCGCGATTGAGGTTTTTTCCGCCGACGCCCATAATGGGCGAAGCTTTCCCGAACATTCGCGAGTCCGATCATGCAGACCCAGAACCCCTTCTTCGACGACCTCGCCCGCATGGCCGGCGGCGCCATGAGCGCGCTTTCCGGCCTGCGCGCCGAGATGGAAGCGATGATGCGCCAGCAGATGGAACGCTTCATGTCCGGCGCCGACATGGTGCCGCGCGAAGAGTTCGAGGTGGTGCGCGACATGGCCATCAAGGCCCGGTCCGAGCAGGATGCCCTGCAAAAGCGGGTCGAGGCGCTGGAGGCCCAACTGGCCGGCCTGGCCCCCAAGGCCGCCCCGGTGAAGGCTGCCGCCGCCAAGGCCCCGGCGAAGCCCAAGGCCCCGCCGAAGGCCAAGGCGGCCAAGCCGTCAGCCGAATAGGATCTGGCTGGCTGCGCCTGTCGCCCGGCCGGTGGCGATGGGCGCCTGCATCTCGGCCAGCACGGTTTCCAGGCCGGTCAGGCAGGCCATGACATGGGCCGGTGACGCACTTTGGCCCATCAGGCCGATGCGCCAAACCTTGCCGGCCAGGGCGCCCAGACCGGCGCCGATTTCCAGTCCGAAGCGCGACAGCAATTGCGCCCGCACCGCCGCCTCGTCGATGCTGTCAGGGACAGTGACGGCGTTCAGTTGCGGCAAGCGGTGGGCGGGGGCGACCGGCAGGCCTAGGCCCATGGCTTCCAGCCCGGCCACCAGGGCGCGGTGCTGCAGGGCATGGCGCGCCCACGACTGTTCCAGCCCTTCTTCTTCCAGCAGCACCAGGCTCTCGTGCAGGCCGTACAGGGCGTTGACCGGCGCGGTATGGTGATAGGCCCGCTTGGCGCCGCCGCCCCAATAGCCCAGCAGCAGACTGAAATCCAGGAACCAGCTGGGGCACTTGGTCTTGCGCGCCTTGACCGCCTCGACGGCCCGGGGCGAAAAGGTGATGGGCGACAGGCCGGGCGCGCAGGACAGGCACTTCTGGGTGCCGGAATAGACCGCGTCGGCGCCCCACGCATCGACCGCGACCGGAATGCCGCCCAGCGAGGTGACGGTATCGACGATGGACAGCGCACCGTGTTTGGCAGCCAGGGCGCACAGGGCGGCGGCGTCGGACTGCACGCCGGTCGAGGTCTCGGCATGGACGAAGGCCAGGGCCTTGGCGCCGGGATGGGCGGCCAGCGCCGCTTCCACCTTGGCCGGATCCACGGGCGAGCCCCAGGCATCCTCGACCAGCACGGCGTGACCGCCCATGCGCTCGACATTTTCCTTCATGCGGCCGCCGAACACGCCGTTGACGCACACCACCACCACGTCGCCCGGTTCGACCAGATTGACGAAGCAGGCCTCCATGCCGGCCGAGCCGGGGCCGGAAATCGGCATGGTCAGCTCGTTGGCGGTGCCGAAGGCCGCTTGCAGCCGGCGCTTGATGTCGTCCATCAGGTCGATGAAGGCGGGGTCGAGATGGCCGATGGTCGGCTGGGCCATGGCCGCCAGCACGCGTGGATGCAGGTCGGACGGGCCGGGGCCCATCAACAGGCGCTTGGGCGGATGGAACGAGGCGGATTTCATGGCGGGTTACTCCTCGGGCCAGATGATCGGCGGGATACGGGTCAACAGCGCCGGCCCCAGAAAGACAGCGCCGTCTTGCAGCGTGACCGGGGCGTTGATGGCCGGGCGGCCCTGCGCGTCGGGTTTGGACAGCATCATCAGCAGGAATTTCATGGCGTTGGCGGCGTCGGGCTGGATCAGCCCCGCTTCGGCCAACTGGTCCAGCAGCACCGGCAGGCCGCGCACCCGGGTCGAAAGTGCCGCCAGCGGCTGGCCGGCCGGGTCCAGGGCCAGGGTGCCCTCGCCGTCCAGGGCCAGCTTGCCCCATTCGATCCCCAGCCGGGTCAGTTCGATGGTGCCGCCCGACGCCGCCCAATCCTTCAGCGAACGCGGCCGGGCATCGACGGGAAGGGCGCCCTTCCACTGGGCGGCCAGGTCGACCAAGCCGATGGTGCGGCCCAGGAAGGCCGGCACATCCTCGGCCAGGGTCAGCTCGCGCGCGGCAAGGCGTGCCTGCAAGGTGGCGGTCTGGTGGTCGATGATGGCGGGCGCCAAGGGCGTGACCGACAGCTCGATCCGCCCGACCTGCCAGCCGGAGCTGGCGATGCCGTCGCCGGTCACCGCGACATCCTCGAGCCGGCCGGCCAGGTCCAGGCGCACCAGGGCGGTCAGGGTCTCGGCCGTCAGTTCGACATCGCCGTGGGCCGAGGTCAGGTGATGGTGGCCGGGCGCGCTGACGGTGATCCGGGTCAGGTCGAACGGCGAGGCCTGGGCCGTGACCGCATCGGCCTGCCAGCCGGTGCCGTTGACGGTCAGGCGCGGCGCGGTCAGGGTCAGGGTCAGGCGAAACGGGAAGCCCGAGGTCTCGGCCTTATCCCATTGGGCGCCGACGCGCGCCGCCCATTCATCCAGCCCCTTGCGCAAGGTACCCGCGACATGAAACCAATAGGCTGAATAAGCCGCCGCCAGGACGGTCAGGGCGGCAACCAGGATCGGCAACGGGCGACGCAGGGTCATGACTTCATCCAACGCCAACGGGGCGAGTGATTCGTCTACTCCGCCCGTCGGCTCGACGCAAGGCGATCCGGACGTGTGGGTGTTCGCCTACGGATCGCTGATGTGGCGGCCCGACTTCCGCCCGGCGGAAATTCGTCCGGCCCGGCTGGCCGGCTGGCACCGGGCGATGTGCGTGCTGTCGACCATCTATCGCGGCACCGAACAATGCCCCGGCCTGGTGCTGGGGCTGGACCGGGCCGGCTCGTGCGTTGGCCGGGCGCTGAAGGTCGCAGGTGCCGATTGGCCGGCGATCAAGGAGATGCTGGATGCCCGCGAATTGGTGACCGGGGTCTATCTGCCGCGCTTCCTGCCGGTGCGATTGTCCGATGGCCGCCAGGTGCCAGCCTATGCCTATGTGGTCGATCGCGACCATTGGCAATATTGGTCCGGCCCGCAATCCGAGGCGGTGCGGCTGGTGCGCCAGGGCGAGGGCAAGGGCGGCCGGGCCCGCGACTATCTGGCCGCCACCGTCGAGCATCTGGATCGCCTGGGCATCCACCGGACGGCCATGCACCGCCTGCTGCGCCTGGTGGACGAATGATCAATCCTCGGGCTCGGAATGTCCGTGGATGGTCTTGCCGCAATGGGGACAGGGGTGGGGGTGGCGCACGGCGTCTTCCAGCACCAGCGAGGCCTCTTCCTCGGACAGGCCCAGGCGCAGACGGGTGTCGTCGAGCAGGCGGCGTTCGCGCTTGGTGATGGCGCCGTCTTCCAGGGCGCGCTCGACCGCCTCGCGATATTCCTCGCGGCGCATGCGCATCTGCTCGGAAAAGCCCGAGGCCAGCACACCGGTCGGAAGGGCGATCATGCCGATACCCAGCACGGCGGTGAAGCCGCCCAGCAGCCGGCCCATGGGCGTGATCGGCACCATGTCGCCATAGCCCAGGGTGGTCAGCGTCACCACGCTCCACCACATCGAGGTGGGAATGTCGGCGAAGACATGGGGCTGGGCGCGGTGCTCGAACAGGTACATCAGGGCCGAGGTGAAGACCAGCACCACCGCCATCACGAACAGCACGGCGCCGATGGCGCGGGCTTCCTGGCGCGCTACCGCCACCATGACGTTGATGGCCATGGAATAGCGGCCCAGCTTGAACACCCGAAGCACGCGCAGCACGCGGATGGCCCGCAGGTCCATCTCGACGAACATGCCCAGATAGAAGGGCAGCACGCTCAGCAGATCGACGATGGCCATCGGCGACACCATCCAGCGCAGCCGTCCCCACACCGGATGGCGATAGCGCGGCTCGTCCATTTCGACCGCCGTCCACAGGCGCAAAAGGTACTCGACCGAGAACACCGCCACCGAAAACAGGTCGAAGACGTGAAAGGCCGGACCATGGGCGATGGCCAGGTGCTCCATGGATTCCAGCACCACGGCGATGACGTTCAACACGATCATCACGATCAGGAACCAGTCGATCACCTTGACCAGCCGGTCGTCGTGGCCTTCGCCGCCCAGCATGTGATAGACGGTGCGCCGTGCCGTGCGGGCATGGCGGGGGCGGTGGTGCTGGACGCGCGGACGCGGGTGTGGGGTGCTACTGGCGGGCATGACGCATCAAAATAGCCGGGCGGGCCGGGCCTCGCAATCGCCGTGGAAACATGCCAAGTTCAGCGGCTTGCGAAAGTTCTGGCACTTTGGTCGGGACCGCCGCTAAATTAGAACAAAATGATATGACGGAGACGGGGATGCCGGCAGGCAAGGTATTTCTGGTCGGAGCCGGTCCCGGCGACCCCGACCTGCTGACGGTCAAGGCGCTGCGGTTGATCCAATCGGCCAAGACGGTGGTGTTCGACCGTTTGGTCAGCCCCGAGATCATGGCCCTGATCCCTGAGCAGGCCGAGTGCATCTATGCCGGCAAGCAGATGTCGAACCACCATCTGGTGCAAGACGAGATCAACGCCCTGCTGGTCAGCCTGGCCGGCGAGGGGCGCGAGGTGGTGCGCCTGAAGGGCGGCGACCCCTTCGTATTCGGTCGCGGCTCGGAAGAGGCCGAGGTGCTGGCGCGTGAAGGCATCGCCTTCGAGGTGGTGCCGGGCATTTCGTCGGCCTCGGGCTGTGCCACCTATGCCGGCATTCCGCTGACCCATCGCGGCCTGGCGCAGGGGGTGCGGCTGCTGCCCGGCCACACCAAGGACGGCAAGCCCTTGGATTACGACTGGGCCAAGCTGGCCGATCCCGACTGCACCCTGGTCATCTATATGGGTCTCAACAGCCTGGACCATATCGCCGACGAATTGATGAGCGCCGGCCTGGCCTCGGACATGCCGGCGGCGGCGATCGAGAACGGCACCACGCCGCGCCAGCGCACCATCGTCGGCACCATCGGCAGCCTGCCGCGTCTGACCCTTGAAGCCAAGATGAAGGCGCCGACCCTGATCGTCATCGGCCGCGTCGTCGGCCTGGCCGGCCAGCTCGACTGGTTCGGAGCCCGGCAATGAGCCCCGGCCCGGCCATTCTGCTGGTCGGGCACGGCTCGGCGCGCCATCCGGACAGTGCGGCGCCCATCCTGGCGTTGGCCCGGGCGCTGCAACAACGCGGCGCGTGGTCCGATGTCCAGGCCGCCTTCATGAAGCAGGACCCCGGGCTGGACGGCGCCCTCGATCGCCTGACCGCGTCTGAAGTGGTGGTCGTCCCGGTGTTCGCCGGCAAGGGCTATTACACCGACACGCTGATCCCCAGGGCGCTGGGACTGGACGGGCCGGTGACCCGCAAGGACGGACGGGTGCTGCGCCTGACCGAGCCGGCCGGCGGCCATCCCCGCATCCCCGATTTGATGGCGGCGCGCGCCCTGGCGGTGGCCGAAGCCGCCGGCCTGACGGGGGCCGAAACCAGTCTGCTGCTGATCGCCCATGGGTCGTCGCGGCCGGGCGGGGCGGGCGACACGCCCAGGGCCATCGCCGCCGCCATCACCCGGACCAACCGCTTCGCCGAAGTGGCACTGGCCTTTCTGGAACAAGCCCCGTTCGCGGCCGACTGGCCCGATCTGGTGGCCGGCCGCCAGGTGGTCGCCCTGCCGCTGTTGGTGGCGCAAGGCATGCACGCCAGCCAGGACATTCCGCCCTTGTTCGGTCTGGTGTCGGGCCAGACCGGCCCGGTCGAAAGCCACGGCCGCATTGTCCGCCTGGCCTCGGGCCTGGGGGCGGAACCCGACCTGATCGACATCATCGCCGAAATGGCCTTGCAGGCTTTGGCGTGACGCGCCCTTAGCCGGGCTTGCTCAAACGCCCCGCGGGCTCAACCCAGCGCATCATCCATGTGGGCGGCATCGATTTCCGCCAGGCGCGGTCCGTCGGTCCACACCAGGGCGCAGCGGATGCGTTTTCCCGGATAGATGCAGGCCAGCGCCAGCCGATAGGCGGCCATCTGCTTGACGTAAATAGCCGGAATCGGATCGCCGGCGGCCGGCGGGCGGCGGTTGGTCTTGTAATCGACCACCAGCACCTCGTCGGCGGTGACCACCAGACGATCGACCCGGCCGGAAATCGCCCGGTTATCGCCGACCAGGCCGACGATGGGCACCTCGGCGCGGCTGCCGGGCGCGAACAGGGGCGCGAAGCGGGCATGGTCCAGGATGTCGGCGACCTCGCCGGCGATGGTCAAGGCCTGGCCCGAATCGCGGATGCCGGATTTGGTCAGGAAGCGGATGGCCGCCCTGGCCCGGCCCTCGCGCGGGATTTCCGGCAGCAATTCCAGCAGGCGATGGATCAACCGGCCGCGCTGGAAGCGGGCATTACCGTCGGTGCCGCCCAGCGGCGAGCGCACCGGCGGTTCCTCGCCCTCGGGGGCCGACGGCGCCAGCGGGCGCGGCGGGGCCGGCTCGGGCGGCGGCGACTGACGCAGCCATGACGGTTCCGGCAGTTGCGCCTGCGCGTGCGCGTCCGGCGACGAGGCCTTGCGATCGGGCGGGGCGGTCTGCGGGCAGGTCAGCCGCAGGATGGTGGCGGTCTCGGTCTCGGCGGCGGCGGCCAGGAAGGAATCCTCGACCCGTTCGGCCAATGGCTCCAGCCCGGCCTTGACCAGCTTGTACCAGCATGCCGCCGGGGCTTGGCGTTTGGTTTCCCAGCCGCAGACGATCAAGCGATCCTCGGCCCGGGTCATCGCCACATAGAGCAGGCGGCGATATTCCCGTTCGGCTGCCAGCTTGCGGGCGGCGCGCGCGGCGGCGCACATGGAATCGTCGGATTCGGCGCTGGGCGGCCACAGCAGCATTTCCGATTCAGGTGGACCGCTCCACAGCAGGCGCGGCCCCTTGGTCGGCATCTGCAAGGTGTCGGGCAGGAAGACGATGGGCGCCTGCAGGCCCTTCGAGCCGTGCACGGTCATGATCCGCACCGCGTCGCGCCCGCCTTGTTCCAGGTCGCGCTTGATCTCGACGGCGCCTTGTTCCAGCCAGCGCAGGAAGCCCTGCAGGCTGGGCGGATGGCCGCGTTCGAAGGCCAGGGTCAGGTTGACGAATTCGTCGATGGGGTCGGCGGCGTCGGGGCCCAGCCGGGCCAGCAATGCCCGCTTGCCGCCCTTGGGGCCCAGGATGTGGGCGAACAGGTCGGCCGGCCCCAGCCGGTCGGTCAGGGCCATCAGGCCGGTCAGATAATCCAACGCGGCGGCGGCGGTGCGGTCGAAGCCGGCGCGCCGCTGCAACGCCTCCCACAGCGGGACCGGGCCGCGATTCCACGCCAGCTCGAACAATTGCTCCTCGGTCAGGCCGACCAAGGGGCCTTTCAGAACGGTGGCCAGCGTCAAATCGTCCTCGGGCAGCAGCAAGACCGCGCCCAGCGCCATCAGATCCATCACCGCCAATTGCTCGGTCAGCACCATGCGGTCGGCGCCGGCCACCGGCACCGCCAGCGCCTTCAACTCGCGCACCAGATCCTCGACGAAGCCGCCGCGCCTTCGCAGCAGCACCATGATGTCGCCGGCCCGCACCGGGCGGCCCTGGCTTTCCAGACTCTCGCCCCCGACCATGGCGGCGATGCGGCCGGCCACCAGCCGGGCCAGGCGGGTGCTGGGGGAATCGCCCTTGATGCGTTCGATCGGCGGTTTCCACGGCGGCGGATCATCCACGGCGCGCGGGCAGACCGGCGGCCACAGCTCGACCAGGCCGGCTTGGCCCTGGCGGAAGGCGATGTGGCGCTGGTCGTCGCCCTGCTCGGGTTCCAGCACGCCGTCGCGGGCCGGGCCGGTGAACACCGCATCGACCGCGTCCAGCACCGCTGACGTCGAGCGAAACGACAGGTTCAAGGGGATTTCCGCCCAGTCCTGGCCGGCGGCGGGCACATGTTCAGCGAACAGCCGGCGCATGGCATCGAAGGCGGCCGGGTCGGCGCGCTGGAAGCTGTAGATCGATTGCTTGACGTCGCCGACGGCGAAGATGGTGCGCACCAGCTCGCGGCTGCCGCGGCCGGCGAAGAACTCGGCGGTCAGGCGTTCCACCACCGCCCATTGGTCGGGGTTGGTGTCCTGGGCCTCGTCGATCAGCACGTGGTCGATGCCGCCGTCCAGCTTGTAAAGCACCCACGGCGCCACCCCGGGATGGGCCAAGAGGTCGCGGGCGGCCAGGATCAGGTCGTCGTAATCCATCACCGCGCGGGCGCGCTTACGGGTCTCGTAACCGGCCAGCAGCGCTTGGCCCAGGGTCAGAAGCGCCAATGTGGCCTGGCCGACGCGGACCGACTTCAGGCGATCGGTCAGCCGCAGGACCCGCTCGGCCTCGGTGGCGAGAGCCGCCTCGACACCCGGGATCGCCAACACCTTCTTGGTCGCCAGGGACTTGCGGATGGTGCCGTCATTGGTCAGGAACACCCGAACCCACTCGTCCAGGGCATCGGCGCGGCGCTCGGGCGCGGCCAGCCAGGCGGCCATGGTTTCGCCCTTGCGGGCATCGGCGTCGGACCCGTTCAGCAGGGACTGGGCGGCGTGGACCAGGCCGGCCCGGTCGAAGGCATGGTCGGCGGTGGCGGCCCGGACGACCGCCTCGGCGCTGTCGGTGGGGTCCAGGCCCAGGGCCGACCACAGGGCATCCTTCAAGCCGGCCAGGCCGCCATGGCGATCGATCAGCCGGCGCAGGCGGCCGCGATCGCCGGCCAGTTCGGCCATCAATTCGGGAAAGGCGGTTTCGTGCACCAGGCGGGTCACCGCGCCCAATGCTTCGGCCAGGGTCGGATCGGCGCCGTCGCGGGCCTGGGTCAGAACCTCGTCCTTGGAATCTTCCAGCAATTCGCCGGCATCTCGTTCGTCCATCACCTGGAAGTGCGGCGCCAGGCCGGCTTCCAGCGGGAAGCGGCGCAGCAGCGATTGGCAGAAGGCGTGGATGGTCTCGATATGCATGCCGCCCGGCGCGTCCAGCACGGCGGCGAACAATCGCCGCGCCCGGGTCTGTTCGAGCTCGGTGGCGTCGCGGCCCAGCAGGGTGACCAGGTCCCGCGCCAACTGGGCATCGGCGGCGGTGGCCCAGCCGGCCAGCCGGCCGTTGATGCGGATGCTCATCTCGGCAGCCGCCGCCTTGGTGAAGGTCAGGCACAGGATACGGGAAGGCGGCGTGCCGGCCAGCAGCAGGCTCAGCACCCGGTCGGTCAGAACCTTGGTCTTGCCGGTGCCGGCGCTGGCAGCCACCCACACCGACGAAGCCGGGTCGGCGGCCCGGCGTTGGCGGGTGGTGGCATCGTCCAGCAGGGCGGTGGATGGGGTGTTCATGGCCCCCAACTATAACCTGTGACCAATGCGGTGGCAGCAGCCTTTCCATTGCCTGCTGCGGGCGTGATAATGGCGGCCAATGGCGTGGTCGGGCGCTGACGGGGGGCGGAAGATGAAGTCTTGCAGATGGATGAGGGGGCTGTGCTTTCTGGCGGTCGGGCTGGCGAGCCAGTTGGCGGCGGCCACCCTGGGCGCCGCCGAGGTCCGGGTGGCGGTCGGGTTGTTCCTGCCGCCCTATGTGATCGCCGACGAGTGGCGCGGCATGGAATACGACATCGTCCGTCGCGCGCTGGAGCTTGAAGGCCACACCATCGTTCCGCAGCCGACCTATCTGGCCCGCGTCGCCAAGGACTTGGAGCACGGCGCGGTCGATGCGGCGATGCCGGTCCAGGTCCGGGCCGGGGCCAAGGAATTCTATTCCGAGCCGCACATCCAGTATCAGAACTTCGCCATCACCTTACGGTCCAGCAACCTGGAGCTTAGGAAGATCGGCGACCTGGCCGGGCGCTCGGTGGTGGCGTTCCAGGAAGCCTCGCGTTATCTGGGGCCGGAATTCGAGGCGATGGCCAAGGCCAATCCCAATTACCGGGAAGAGGCCAAGCAGGTGGTCCAGCCGATCCTGCTGTTCCACGGCCGGACCGAGGTGGTGGTGGCCGACCGTTACATCTTCAACTGGTTCGCGGCCTCGCCCGAGGTCCGCCAGAAGGTCGATGTCACCCAGCCCTTGCGCTTCCATCCGCTGTTCCCGCCCACCGACTACCGGGTCGCCTTCCGCGACGAGGGTTTGCGCGACGCCTTCAATCGCGGTTTGAAGCGCCTAAGGGACAGCGGCGAATACCAGCGGATCATGGACAATTACGACCGGACCTTGACCGCCGCCCTGCCGAAATAGGGCTATTCCACCCCACCAAAAGAAAACGGGCTGCCTTTCGGCAGCCCGCATCCTGACTTCGCCCTGTTGGCGATCAATCCTCGGAATGATCGTCGCGCGAGCGCTTCTTCTTCTCGTACTGTTCCTTGCGTTCGGCCTTTTCGGCCTCGACCTGGGCGGTGATGTCCTCACCGGTGGCCTGATCGACGCACTTCATCGACAGCTTGACCTTGCCGCGGTCGTCGAAGCCGATGACCTTGACCTTGACCGCGTCGCCGACATTCAGGATGTCGGCGGTCTTGGCGACCCGCTCGCGGCTCAGTTCCGAGATGTGGACCAGGCCGTCGCGGCTGCCCAGGAAGTTCACGAAGGCGCCGAAATCGACGACCTTGACGACCTTGCCGGTGTAGATCACGCCGATTTCGGGCTCGGCGACGATGCCGCGGATCCAGTCGATGGCGCGCTGGCCAGCGTCCGAATCGGTCGAGGCCACCTTGATGGTGCCGTCATCGTCGATGTCGATCTTGGCGCCGGTGTTCTCGCAGATCTCGCGGATGACCTTGCCGCCGGTGCCGATGACTTCGCGGATCTTCTCCTTCGGGATGTTGAAGGTGACGATGCGCGGAGCATTGCCCGACACTTCGGTGCGGGCGCTGTCCAGACCCTTGGACATCTCGCCCAGGATGTGCAGACGGCCGTCCTTGGCCTGGCCCAGGGCGATCTTCATGATCTCCTCGGTGATCGAGGTGATCTTGATGTCCATCTGCAGGGCGGTGACGCCCGCATCGGTGCCGGCCACCTTGAAGTCCATGTCGCCCAGGTGATCTTCGTCACCCAGGATGTCGGACAGCACGGCGAAGTCGGACCCTTCCTTGATCAGGCCCATGGCGATGCCGGCCACGGGGCGAAGCAGCGGAACGCCGGCATCCATCAGCGCCAGCGAGGTGCCGCAGACGGTGGCCATCGAGGACGAGCCGTTCGACTCGGTGATCTCGGACACCGAACGCAGCGTGTAGGGGAAGGCCTCCTTGGTCGGCAGGCAGGGGTGGATGGCGCGCCAAGCCAGCTTGCCGTGGCCGATCTCGCGACGGCCCGGGCTGCCCATGCGGCCGGTCTCACCCACCGAGTAGGGGGGGAAGTTGTAATGCAGCATGAAGTTCTCGCGGTACTCGCCCGCCAGAGCGTCGATGATCTGCTCGTCCTGACCGGTGCCCAGGGTGGCGACCACCAGGGCCTGGGTCTCGCCACGGGTGAACAGGGCCGAACCGTGGGCGCGGGACAGCACGCCGACTTCCGCCACGATCGGACGCACGGTCTTGGTGTCGCGGCCGTCGATGCGGATGCCGGTCTTCAAGATGTTGCCGCGCACCACGTCGGATTCCATGTGCTTCAGCACGCCCGGAGCGACGGCCAGCTCGGCCTCGTCGGTGATCAGGGCCATGGCCTTGGCCTTGACGGCGCCGACGGCGCCGTAGCGGTCCTGCTTCTTGACGATCTTGTACGCCTCGGCCATCTCGGCCGGGATGCCGGCGGCTGCCAGCTTGGCGTTGACGGTCTCGATGGCCGGCGGCGGCGGGGCGATGTCCCACGGCTCGTTGGCGCAGGCTTCGGCCATCTCGATGATCGCCTGGATCACCGGCTGGAACGACTTGTGACCGAAGGTCACGGCGCCCAGCATGATCTCTTCCGACAGCTCCTGAGCCTCGGACTCGACCATCAGCACGCCTTCGACGGTGCCGGCGACCACCAGGTCCAACTGCGAGGCCTTGATCTGGTCCATGGTCGGGTTCAGCACGTACTGGCCGTCGACCCAGCCGACGCGGGCGGCGCCCAGCGGACCCATGAACGGCACGCCCGAAATGGTCAGCGCCGCCGAGGCGCCCACCATGGCGACGATGTCGGGGTCGTTTTCCATGTCGTGCGACAGCACGGTGCAGACGATCTGGGTCTCGTTACGGAAACCATCGACGAACAGCGGGCGGATCGGACGGTCGATCAGACGCGAAACCAGGGTTTCCTTTTCGCTGGGGCGTCCCTCGCGCTTGAAGAAGCCGCCGGGGATCTTGCCGGCCGCGAAGGCCTTTTCCTGGTAGTTGCAGGTCAGCGGGAAGAAATCCACACCCGGGCGGGGGGCCTTGGCAGCGACCGCGGTGCACAGCACGACCGTGTCACCATAGGTGGCGAGAACCGCGCCATCGGCCTGGCGGGCGATCTTGCCGGTCTCCAGAACCAGCTTGCGACCGCCCCACATGATTTCCTTGCGGGTGACGTTAAACATGGACATTTCGTGTTAATCCTTATCCCAAACGCAAAGGCCGCCGGATTGCGGCCCTGCACCGTACTGTCCGCCCCATGGCGGAAACTCGCCCAATGGCGACCGCCCGCGAAGGGACCATTCCCCGCGCGGGCGAAAAGATAACCGCACGAGTGCGGCCAAAAAACAAGCCCCCGGACTGGCCGGGGGCTTGGTACCTTACTTGCGCAGACCCAGGCGGGCGATCAGCTGCTCGTAGCGGCCGACATTGATGCCCTTCAAATAGTCCAGCATGCGACGGCGCTGACCAACCATGATCAGCAGGCCACGACGCGAGTGGAAATCCTTCTTGTGGTCCTTCAGGTGCTCGGTCAGGTTGCGGATACGCTCCGACAGGATGGCCACCTGGACTTCCGGAGAACCGGTGTCGCCTTCGTGGGTCGCATATTCCTTGACCAGCTCGGTCTTACGCTCGGCAGTGATCGACATCGTCTTCTCCTGATGAAGAGGTTTCGAGATTGAGCCCACGCAGCGAGCGGACAAGGCCGCCCTCGACTTGGGCCAACGCCACCAGCCGTCCGTCGCACAAGGCCTTGACCACCTGGGTCGGGCCGAATGCACTGGGCGTTTCGCGCAGGCTGAAAACCTGACCGCTGCCGAGGCGCCGGGCTTCATCTTCCGTCAAGGCCAGGGCCGGGATGTCGTCCAGCGCGGTCAGAATCGGAAGCAGCAAAGCCCGAAGGGCGGGACCATGCCCGAGCGAGCGGGCCTTGTCCAGAGGAATCGCATTGGTTTCATTGAACGGACCGCAGGCGGTGCGGCGCAGCCGGGCGACATGGCCGACGGTGCCCAGGCAAGCCGCGATGTCGCGGGCCAGCGAGCGGACATAGGTGCCCTTGCCGCACGCGACCTCGAAGGTGGCAAGGTCGGGGCCGGTGCGTTCGATCAGCTCGAGGCGGTCGATGCGCACGGTGCGGGCCGCCAATTCGACCGTTTCGCCGGCGCGCGCCAGGTCATAGGCCCGCTCGCCGTCGATCTTCAGGGCGGAAAAGGCCGGCGGCACCTGGGAAATCTCGCCGACAAAGCGGGGCAGCACGGCGCGGATGGCTGTATCGTCGGGGCGGACATCCGACGTGGCGGTGACCTCGCCCTCGCGGTCGTCGGTCGAACGGGCCTCGCCGAATTGGACGGTGAATCGGTAGGTCTTGGCCCCGTCCATCACATAGGCCACCGTCTTGGTGGCCTCGCCCAAGGCGATCGGCAGGATGCCCGAGGCCAGCGGGTCCAGCGTGCCGCCATGGCCGGCCTTGGCGGCGTCGAACAGACGGCGCACGTCGGACACCACCTTGGTCGAGCCGATTCCTTCCGGCTTGTCGATGGCGATCCAGCCGTGGACCGGCTGGCCCTTGCGCTTTCTGGCCAAGATCAGGCGGCCGGCTTCATCTGGGCGACGCGCGACTGCATCTTCTTGACGGCGAAGGCCTTGGCCCGGGCCCCCAGCCAGCCCTGCGGATCGAAGCCGACCACCTTCAGGACCATGTTGACGGCGCGCTCGGCGTGCTTTTGCCGGTAGACGGCATAGGCGCGGCCGGCATATTCGCGATTGCAGCGGGCCAGGTCATATTCCATGCCCTCGGGGTCGTTGGCGGCGTGCCAGGCGCTGGCCAATTCGTCGTCGTCGGTTTCCTTGATGCGGCCGGCGGCGACCATGGCGCGGCGGAAGATGCCGACGCCTTCTTGCTGGATATAGCGCTTCATGAAGACGTAGAAGGTCTTGTAATGACGGAATTCGTCACCGGCGATGCGGTGGCACAAATCCTTCAGCACCGGCTCGTCGGTGGCGTCCCGCAGCGCCGAATAGAAGCTGGAGGTGCCGGTCTCGACGATGCAGCGGGCCAGCAATTCGCCGGTACGCGAGCCGCGCACCGAAGCGGCGACATCCTGGGGCACCTGATAGATGTCGGTGAACTTCTTGAAGCGGGCGGCGAAATTGAAATTCGGGTCGGCCAGCTCGGCATAGTGGCCCAGCATGTCGCCGTGCTGCACTTCCTCGATCTGCCATTCGGCGGCGATGGACAGGAATTCGTCGTCGCCCTTGAACACCGTCGACAGATAGGCGGTGTAGTCGCCGGCATTGCGTTCCACCATCGCCGCCGCCTTGACCACCATCAGCGTGTCCGGGTCAAGCTTCGAAGCGTCGAAAGCGGCCCAGTTGATGTCGTCAGGCGTCCAATGCGGCATGGTGTGGTCCCTTATGAAATCCGTGGGCGGATATCTTGCCCGCGGCGCGGCGGCAATCAAGCAGAATGAAACGACGAAGGGCCGGCACCAATGGGCCGGCCCCCGACGATTCGTGCGGCTGATCCTAGTGTGGTGATTCTGAAATTCGCACGACCATGCTAATTTCAGAATCACCACACAATTCAACCAATTAGTGGCCTGCTTATCCCCGGAATTCGCCTTGCGAATTTCGGGGGCAGGACACTAGTGGCGGGGCGCCGCGGCCTGCATGGCCTGGGCAATCGACAACAGCTGCTCGGCGGCGATGCGGGCGCCATCGGTCTTGGCGTCGGCCAAAGCCTCCTTGGCGGCCTGCAGGCGGGCCGAATACATGTCGTGGGTGATGTCGGCCACCGGCAAAGCCTCTTCGGCCAGGACGGTGATGCGCTCTTCATTGACCTCGGCGAAGCCGCCGGCCACGAAAATGCGATTGGACACCTTGCCGCCGTCATGGACGTCGATGACGCCGGGACGGACGGTGGTGATCATCGGCGCATGCTGGGCCAGGGCGCCGAAGTCACCTTCGGTGCCGGGAACAATCACCATGTCCACCGGCGAGCTGATCAGCAGCTTGGCGGGCGACACCAGTTCGAACTTGATCTTGTCGGCCATGAGCCAATGTCCTCAAAGGATGGCGGGGCAAGGTGCCGCGGCACCTTGCCCCAAAGGTCCTTACGCGGCTTCGGCAGCCAGCTTCTTGGCCTTCTCGACCACTTCGTCGATGCCGCCGACCATGTAGAAGGCGACTTCCGGCAGGTGATCGTATTCGCCGGCGACGATGGCCTTGAAGCCCTTGATGGTGTCTTCCAGCGACACCAGCTTGCCCGGCGAACCGGTGAAGACTTCGGCAACGTGGAAGGGCTGCGACAGGAAGCGCTGGATCTTACGAGCGCGGGCAACGACCAGCTTGTCTTCTTCCGACAGCTCGTCCATGCCCAGGATCGCGATGATGTCCTGCAGCGACTTGTAGGTCTGCAGGATGCGCTGCACTTCACGGGCGACGCCGTAATGTTCCTGACCGACGACGCGGGCGTCCAGCGCACGGCTGGTCGAGTCCAGCGGATCCACCGCCGGATAGATGCCCAGCTCGGCGATCTGACGCGACAGAACGGTGGTGGCGTCCAAGTGGGCGAACGAGGTGGCCGGCGCAGGGTCGGTCAAATCGTCGGCCGGCACGTAAATCGCCTGCACCGAGGTGATCGAGCCCTTCTTGGTCGAGGTGATGCGTTCCTGCAAGGTGCCCATGTCGGTGGCGAGAGTGGGCTGATAGCCCACCGCCGACGGGATGCGGCCCAGCAGAGCCGACACTTCCGAACCGGCCTGGGTGAAGCGGAAGATGTTGTCCACGAAGAACAGCACGTCCTGGCCTTCTTCGTCGCGGAAATATTCGGCGACGGTCAGACCCGACAGGGCGACACGGGCGCGGGCGCCCGGCGGCTCGTTCATCTGACCGTACACCAGGGCCACCTTCGAGCCCGGGCCGTCGGTCTTGATGACGCCTGATTCCATCATTTCGTGATAGAGGTCGTTGCCTTCGCGGGTACGCTCGCCGACACCGGCGAACACCGAGTAACCACCGTGGGCCTTGGCGACGTTGTTGATCAGTTCCATGATCAGCACGGTCTTGCCCACGCCAGCGCCGCCGAACAGGCCGATCTTACCGCCCTTCACATACGGGGCCAGCAGGTCGATGACCTTGATGCCGGTGACCAGGATCTCGGTCTCGGTGGCCTGATCGACGAATTCCGGGGCATCGGCGTGGATCGGGCGGGTGGTCTTGTGACCGACCGGGCCGCGCTCGTCGATCGGCTCGCCGATGACGTTGAGGATGCGGCCCAGGCATTCCGGCCCGACCGGCATCTGGATCGACGAACCGGTGTCGGTCACCTCGGCGCCGCGAACCAGGCCTTCGGACGAGTCCATGGCGATGGTGCGGACGGTGTTTTCGCCCAGATGCTGAGCCACTTCGAGAACCAGGGTGTGGCCCTGGTTCTGGGTGTGGAGCGCGTTCAGGATGGCCGGCAGCGGGCCCTCGAAGCGCACGTCCACGACGGCGCCCATAACCTGGGTGATCTTGCCGACGTTCTTGTTTGCCATTGTGAGCTCCTAGTCTTCCTTACAGCGCCTCAGCGCCGGAGATGATTTCGATCAGTTCCTTGGTGATCTGAGCCTGACGCGACCGGTTGTACTTGATGGTCAGGCCGTTGATCATGTCGCCCGCGTTGCGGGTGGCATTGTCCATGGCGGTCATACGGGCACCCTGTTCCGACGCCTGGCTTTCCAGGATCGACCGGAAGATCTGCACCGCCAGATTGCGCGGCAGCAGGGAATTCAGGATGTCTTCCTCGCTCGGTTCGAACTCGTAGAGAGCCTTGGCCGCGGCGTCAGCCTTGACCGGGCCTTCGGCGGGCACCGGGAAGGGGATCAGCTGCTGGCGGGTCACCACCTGGGCGATGGCCGACTGGAAGCGGTTGTACACCACGGTGCAGACGTCGAACTCGTTCTCGTCGAACAACTGGGTGATACGGGTCGCCACCTGATCGGCTTCGGCGAAGGAAATGCCCTTGCGGCCCAGGCCCTCGAAGCCTTCGATCAGATGCGGGCCGAAATCACGGCGGATCTGTTCGCGGCCCTTGCGGCCCACCGGAAGGATCTTGACGGTCTTGCCTTCCTTGAGAAGCTGACCGGCAAGCTGCTTGACGTTACGCACGATGGACGAATTGAAGCCGCCGCACAGGCCGCGATCAGCGGTCACCATGACGATCAGCTGGACATCGTCCTTGCCGGTTCCGGCCAGCATGCGGGGTGCACCCGACTGGCCGGCAAGCGAGCCGGCCAGAGTGCCCAGCATGCGCTCCATGCGCTCGGCGAAGGGTCGCGCCGACTCCGCCGCCGTCTGGGCGCGGCGGAGCTTGGAAGCGGCGACCATCTTCATGGCTGACGTGATCTTCCTCGTCGATTTGACGGAGACGATCCTCAGCCGTAGGTCCTTAAGGCTCGGCATCGGGTTTCAGACCCCTTCCGATTACGCGAAGGTCTTGGAGAAGGCGTCGAAGAACGCCTTCAGCTTCTCTTCGGTTTGCGCGGAAATCTGCTTTTCGGTGGCGATGGCGGTCAGGATGTCGGCGTGCTTGGCCCTCATCTCCGACAGCATGGCCGTTTCGAAGCGGCCGACATCGCGCAGGTCCAGCTTGTCGAGGTAGCCCTTCACGCCGGCATAGATGGCGATCACTTCTTCCTCGGTCGGCATCGGCGAGTACTGCGGCTGCTTCAGCAGTTCGGTCAGACGCGCACCGCGATTGAGCAGCTTCTGGGTCGCCGGATCGAGATCCGAGGCGAACTGGGCGAAGGCGGCCATTTCACGATACTGAGCCAGTTCCAGCTTGATCGAGCCGGACACCTGCTTCATCGCCTTGATCTGGGCGGCCGAGCCGACGCGCGACACCGACAGGCCGACGTTCACGGCGGGGCGGATGCCCTTATAGAACAGGTCGGTTTCCAGGAAGATCTGGCCGTCGGTGATCGAGATCACGTTGGTCGGGATGTAGGCCGAGACGTCGTTGGCCTGGGTCTCGATGACCGGCAGAGCGGTCAAGCTTCCAGCACCGGCGGCGTCGCCCATCTTGGCGGCGCGTTCCAGCAGGCGCGAGTGCAGATAGAACACGTCGCCCGGATAGGCTTCGCGGCCCGGCGGACGGCGCAGCAGCAGCGACATCTGACGATAAGCGACGGCCTGCTTGGACAGATCGTCATAGATGATCAGGGCGTGCATGCCGTTGTCGCGGAAGTACTCGCCCATGGCGCAACCGGCATAGGGGGCGATGAACTGCAGCGGGGCGGGTTCCGAGGCGGTGGCGGCCACGACGATGGTGTAATCCATCGCGCCGTAGTCGGTCAGCGTCTTGACGATCTGCGCGACGGTCGAGCGCTTCTGGCCGACGGCGACGTAGATGCAGAACAGCTTGGCCTTCTCGTCCGAGGCGTCGTGCCAGCGCTTCTGATTGATGATGGTGTCGATCAGAATGGCGGTCTTGCCGGTCTGACGGTCACCGATGACCAGCTCGCGCTGGCCGCGGCCGACAGGGATCAGGGCATCGACGGCCTTGATGCCGGTGCTCATCGGCTCGTGCACCGACTTGCGCGGAATGATGCCCGGCGCCTTGACATCGACGCGCGAACGCTGGTCCGAGGCGATCGGGCCCTTGCCGTCGATGGGGTTGCCCAGGGCGTCAACGACGCGACCCAGCAGGCCCTTGCCGACGGGGACGTCGACGATGGCGCCGGTGCGCTTGACGACGTCACCTTCCTTGATGTTGCGGTCGTCACCGAAGATCACGACGCCGACATTGTCGGATTCGAGGTTCAGCGCCATACCCTTGATGCCGCCGGGGAATTCGACCATCTCGCCGGCCTGGACCTTGTCGAGGCCGTGGACGCGGGCGATACCGTCACCGACAGACAACACCTGTCCGACCTCGGCGACTTCCGCCTCGGTTCCGAAATTGGCGATCTGTTGCTTGAGGATCGCGGAGATCTCAGCCGCGCGGATTTCCATTATCCAACCCCTTTCATGGCAAGCTTGAGGTGCTGCAGCTTCGTCTTCAACGAGCTGTCAACCATACGAGAGCCGACATTCACCATCAGGCCACCCAGCAGGCTGGGGTCGACGGTGACGTCAACGGCAACATTTCCAACGAAAGCCGTCTTCAACGAGGCTTCCAGCGCGGCGATCTGACCCTTGGTCAACTCGACCGCCGACAACACCTTGGCGGCAATCTCACCACGCTTCGCGGCCAGCAGGCCAAGGAAGCACTCGATGATGCCGGGCAGGGAGGACAGGCGGCGGTTGGTGGCGGCCAGGCCAAGGAAATTCGCGGTGAGCGTATTGAACTTGGCGGCGGTGGCCAGGGCCGCAACGGCCTTGCCCTGCTCGGCGCGGGTCAACACGGGACTGTCGAGAAGGCGATTGAAGTCCGCACTGTCGCGGATCATGGCCTTCAGACTCTTGAGGTCGCTCGCCACCAAATCGAGAGCATTCTGGCTTTCGGCCAGCTCGAAGAGCGCGGTAGCGTAGCGTTCGGCGATCACGCCAATGGTTTCGGATGGCACCTGGGCAAGTCCTTCGGATCAGGTCGAAAACGAATTCGCCGGCAGCCTACAAAGCATTGAAGTATAAAAATATTGCGCCTCGGGCGAGGGCTGACCCACCCGCAAGCGCGACGGTTAACTAGCACATCGGTTGCTGCGTTGCAAGACGACTCGAGTGCCTTTTGTGCAAGCGCGGCCAGAAAGTCGCCCCACCCGGTCGGGCGGTGACCTTTCCACCCGACTCACTACCCTAAACGAAAGAGTACGGATCGATGTCCACCTGCACCCGCAGGGGCTGTTTCGCCGGACAGATGGCCAGCCACTCCTTTAACGCTGCCTGCAGCGCCACGGTGCGCGCCGCCTTGATCAGGAAGCGGCGGCGGTGGCGGCCGCGCAGCAGGGCCATGGGCGCAGGTGCCGGGCCGATCACCTCCAGCCCCTCGGTGTGGGGGGCGGTGCGGGCCAGGCGGCGGGCATAATCGTCGACGGCGCCGGCATCGGGGCCGGAGACGATCAAGGCCGCCAGGCGGGCAAAGGGCGGCATGCCGGCGTCGCGACGGCATTCGGCTTCCGCCGCGATGAAGGAATCGCGGTCGCCCGCCACCAGCGCCCGCATCACCGGATGGTCGGGCTGGAAGGTCTGCAGCAGCACCCGGCCGGGCCGCTCGGCGCGGCCGGCGCGGCCGGCCACCTGCGACAGCAATTGGAAGGTGCGCTCGCCGGCCCGCAGATCGCCGCCTTCCAGCCCCAGATCGGCATCGACCACGCCGACCAGGGTCAGCATCGGGAAGTGATAGCCCTTGGCGACGATCTGGGTGCCGACCAGCAGGTCGATCTCGTGGTCGGCGACCTGGCGGACGAACTCGGCGGCGGCATGGGGGCCGGAGACGGTGTCCGACGCCATCATCGCCACCCGGGCGCCGGGAAAGCGGTGGGTGGCTTCCTCGGCGATGCGCTCGATGCCGGGGCCGCAGGCGGCGAAGCTGTCTTCGGCCTCGCATTCCGGGCAGACCGAGGGCAGGCGGGTGGCGTGGCCGCAATGGTGGCAGATCAGGCGGCCGGCCTGGCGATGCTCGACCAACCACGCGGTGCAGTGCGGGCATTGCAGGCGGTGGCCGCATTTGCGGCACAGCGTCAGTGGCGCATAGCCCCGGCGATTGAGGAACAGCATGGCCTGCTCGCCCTCGGCCAGGGTGCGCTCGATGGCTGCCACCAGCGGCGGGGCCAGCCAGAAGCCGCGCGGCGGCGGGGTGCGGCGCAGGTCGACCATACTGATCTCGGGCAGCACCGCGCCGGCATGACGGTCGGGCAGGTGCAGGCGGTGGTAGCGCCCGGCCTGGACGTTGGCCAGGGTTTCCAAGGACGGCGTCGCCGAGGCCAGGATCACCGGACACGCCCCGATGCGGGCGCGGACCACCGCCATGTCGCGGGCGTGATAGCAGACGCCGTCTTCCTGCTTGAAGGCGCCGTCATGTTCCTCGTCGACGACGATCAGGCCCAGATCGGGGAAGGGCAGGAACAGCGCCGAGCGGGCGCCGACCACCACGGCCGCTGTGCCGTCGGCCACCGCCCGCCAGGTGGCGCGGCGCTTGCCGTCGGACAGTTCGGAATGCCACACCGCCGGCTCGACCCCGAAGCGCGAGCGGAAACGTCCCAGCCATTGCGCCGACAGGGCGATCTCGGGCAGCAGCACCAGCACCTGGCGGCCGCGCTTCAGGGCGGCGGCCACCGCCTCGAAATAGACCTCGGTCTTGCCCGATCCGGTGACACCGTCCAGCAGCCAGACATGGAAGCCAGCGATTTCGGCCAGCGCAGCCGCCGCCTGGGCTTGGCTCTCGGACAGGGCCGGGCCGTCGCGATGGGCCTGGGGGGCGGCGAAGGGGGCAGGCGGCGCCAGCGCCACCTTTTCCAATGCGCCGGCCTCGACCAGGCCCTTGACGACGCTGTCGCCGGTCCCGGCCTCGCGGGCCAGGTCGGCCATGGTCAGGGGCGGGTGGGCGGCGGCGGTCTCCAGGACCTTGCGTCGCGTCGCGGTCAGTTTCAGGCCGTCCGGGATGGGCCGCGCGCGCACCGCCCAGATCGGGGCGGGCGGCTCCAGCGCCGCCGGAACGCTGATCGCCATCTTCAGCACCGCGCCCGGCGGGGCCAGGGTATAGGCGGCGACCCAATCGACGAAACGGCAGAGCGCCTCAGGGATTGGCTTCGCCGGCAGACGGCGCAGGATGGTCCTGAGCTTACCGGGATCGGTGGCGGCACTGCCCGGTCCCCACACCACCCCCAGGCTGGTGCGGCCGGCCAGCGGCACCTCGACGACGTCGCCCTGGGCCACCGGATCGGCGCCGACGCGATAGTCATAGGCGCCGGCCAGCGGCAGCGGCAGCAGCACCGCGACACGCGAATCGCAATAAAAGTGTCGGGCGGGGTTGGCGGCGGCGGAAAGCATGGTCTATTGTCTGGCTCGCTTCTGTTATGGGACCTGCCCTGCATGGTGCGCAAGCACGACGATAAAGCCGACGCCGCTCCGCCGCTGTCCGACCAGCAGGTGGCCGATTATCTGCGCCGCCACCCCGACTTCCTGTTGCGCCACACCGAACTGGCCGCTTTCCTGGCGCCGCCGTCGCGCTGGCCCGGCTCCGAAGCGGTGGTCGATCTGCAGACCTTCATGATCGAGCGCCTGCAGGAAGAAGTCGATCGCGTGCGCGGCGCCGCCGAGCATCTGATCCACACCAGCCGCTCGAACATGAGCACCCAGAACCGCACCCACCAGGCGGTGCTGGCGCTGTTGTCGGCCGACAGCATGGCCGAACTGGCCGGCGCCGTCGCCGACGATCTGGCGCCGATGCTTGACGTCGATGTCGCCACCCTGGCCTTCGAGGAAAGCGGCGAGGCGCTGCCGGAGTTGGCCGCCGCCGCCATCTTGCGCCTGCCGCCCGGCCATGTCGATCGGGTGCTGGGCGGTCCCGACCGCGCCTGCGCCCTGGCCGAGCAGATGCCGGGCGATCCCTTGGTATTCGGCGAAGGGGCGGATCTGGTGTCGTCGTCGGCGCTGGTCCGCCTGGATGCCGGCGGACGCTGCCCGGCCGGCCTGCTGGCCCTGGGCTCGCGCCATGGCCGCACCTTTCATTCCGGCCAGGGCACCGAACTGATCGCCTTCCTGGCCCAGGTCGCCGCCCTGTCGGTCCGCCGTTTCGTCGGCTGATGGACGAACGGTGACGGCCGGTGCTATCATCTTTGATAGCATCCACCGGAGGCATGGGCCATGGGATCGGTCCTGATTCGTAATCTAGACGACGCGTTGATCAATCAGTTCCGCACCAAGGCGGGGCTGAACAACCGTTCGCTGGAAGCCGAACTGCGCGAGGCGCTGGCGGCTCAGGCGCCGTTGTCGCCCGAGCAGAAGCTGGCCTTGCTTGACCGCGTGCGAATCAGGTTGCCCGAGGGCGCGCCCGACAGCGCCGACCTGATCCGCGAGGATCGCGACAGGCGATGAGCGGATTGGTCATCGACGCCAGCGTCGCCATCAAATGGGTCATCGAGGAAAGCGGTTCGGCGGCAGCGATCCAGTTGGTCGGCTCTGCGCCGCTGATGGCCCCCGATCTGATCGGCGCCGAACTGACCAACGTATTGTGGCGCCATGTCGCCGCCAACCGGCTGGGTGAGTCCGCCGCCCAGGCGGCGTGGCAGGGCTGTCGCGCCATGCTGGACCGTGTCTACGCCCATGACGAACTGTCCGGCCCGGCCCTGCGCATGGCCTGCGCGCTGGGCCACCCGGCCTATGACTGCTTCTACCTGGCCCTGGCCGAGCAGTTGGATTGCCCGATGGTCACCGCCGACCGGCGGTTCCACGATCGCGTCGCCGATTCGGAATGGCGCCACCGGGTCACGGCATTGTAACGCTATGACCAAGGCTCCCATCCACTTCGCCGCCGCCCCCGATCTGGCCAAGGCGGTCGAGCATTGGCAGGGCTGGCTGTCGGGCGAGAAGCGGGCCAGCAAACACACAATCGATGGCTATGGCCGCGACCTCGCCGCCTTCTTCACCTTCCTGATCGGCCATCTGGGCGGCGAGGCCGACCTGGCCGCCCTGATGGCGTTAAGCCCGGCCGACTTTCGCGCCTTCCTGGCGGCGCGCCAGCATGACGGGTTGTCGCGCTCGTCGATGGCGCGGCAGATGAGCACGTTGCGCGGCTTCTTCCAATTCCTCGACAACCATGATTACGGTCATAATCCGGCGATCGGCGCGGTCAAGGCGCCCCGGCCGCCCAAATCGGTGCCCAAGGCGCTGTCGGCCGACGCCGCGTTGGAGACCTTGGATCAGGCGGCGCTTTTGCAGGATGAGCCGTGGCTGGCGGCCCGCGACGCGGCGCTTTTCACGCTGCTTTACGGCTGCGGCCTGCGCCTGGGTGAGGCGCTGGCGATGACCGGGCGCGACCGGCCGAAAGCCGACGCCATGGTCATCACCGGCAAGGGCCGCAAGCAGCGGCTGGTGCCGGTGCTGCCGCTGGTGCGCCAGGCCATCGACGATTATGTCGGCCAATGCCCGTTCGCCATCGGCGCCGACGATCCGCTGTTCGTCGGCGCGCGCGGCAAGGTGTTGAATCCCGGCGTGGTGCAGCGGCAGATGCGCAAGATGCGCCCGCTTCTGGGCCTGCCCGACAGCGCCACCCCGCACGCCCTTCGCCATTCCTTCGCCACCCATCTGCTGGCCGGCGGCGGCGATCTGCGCACCATCCAGGAATTGCTGGGCCACGCCACCTTGTCGACCACCCAGCGTTACACCAAGGTCGATGCCGAACGGCTGACCCGGGCCTATCGCGACGCCCATCCGCGGGCGCGTAATCCATGAACGGGGCCATGAACCGGGTGTTCGAGCTGGCCTGTGAGGCCGACACCGTCAAATTGGGTGCCGCCCTGGCCCGGCTGGCCCGTCCCGGCGACGTGCTGCTGCTGGCCGGCACCCTGGGCACCGGCAAGAGCACCCTGGCGCGGGCCTTCATTCGCGCCCTGACCGACCCCTTCGAGGAAGTCCCCAGCCCGACCTTCACCCTGGTCCAGACCTACGAATCCGACGCGGGCGAAATCTGGCATTTCGACCTTTACCGACTGGAAAAGCCGGATGATTCCTGGGAACTGGGCATCGAGGACGCCTTCGTCGACGGCATCTGCCTGATCGAATGGCCCGACCGGCTGGGGCCATTGGTGCCGCGCCGCCGGCTCGAGGTGACCTTGGAATCCGGCGAAGCCGAAGGCAGCCGGCGCGCCACCCTGACCCCCGTCCATCAATGGGACGACCGCTTGGGAGACCTTGATCCATGACAGACCGTGACGCCCTGATCGCCGCCTTCCTGAAGCGGGCCGGCTGGGGGGCTGCCGAGCGCGGCCGGCTGGCCGGCGACGCCAGCTTTCGCCATTACGACCGCCTGAAGGATGGCGAACGGCGCGCGGTGCTGATGGACGCTCCGCCGCCCAAGGAAGATGTCCGCCCGTTCGTGCGCATCGCCATGCATCTGGAACGGCTGGGCTATTCCAGTCCGCGCCTTCTGGCGGTCGATCTGGATAACGGCCTGCTGCTGCTGGAGGATCTGGGCGACGACACCTATACCCGCCTGCTGGACAATGGCGGCGACGAGGAAGCGCTGTATGCCCTGGCGGTCGATCTGCTGGCCGACCTGCACGGCCAGGGTGAACAGGCCATCCCGCTGGGCCTGGCCCCTTACGACGACGACAAGCTGCTGACCGAGGCGGCCCTGCTCACCGACTGGTACATGCCGGCCATGCTGGGGGCCGAGACCGCCAAGGCGGTCCGGGCGGAATATCTGTCGCTGTGGCGCGAATTGATCCCGGTGGCCCAAGCGGTGCCCGATACCCTGGTCCTGCGCGACTTCCACGTCGATAATCTGATGAAGCTGCCGCGCGAGGGTCTGGCCGCCTGCGGCCTGCTGGATTTCCAGGACGCTGTGACCGGCCCGGTCACCTATGACCTGATGAGCCTGCTGGAAGACGCCCGGCGCGATTTGTCGCCCCAGCTGGTTGCCGCCATGATCGACCGCTATCTGGCCCGCTTTCCCGCTCTCGACCGCGACGCCTTCGCCGCGTCGTGGGCGGTGCTGGCGGCGCAGCGCCACGCCAAGGTGATCGGCATCTTCACCCGCTTGTGCAAGCGCGACGGCAAGCCCGGCTATCTGGTCCACATCCCCCGCGTCTGGCGCCTGCTGGACGGGGCCTGCGCCCACCCGGCCCTGGCGCGGATGAAGGGCTGGCTGGACCGCCACATCCCGCTCCAGGCCCGGGGCGTGCCGACCCCATGAGCACGCGCCCGACCCACGGCATGGTCCTGGCCGCCGGCTTGGGCCTGCGCATGCGCCCGATCACGCTGACCATCCCCAAGCCCTTGGTCGCCGTGGCCGGGCGGACCATGCTGGACCGCGCGCTGGACCATCTGGGGGCGGCCGAGGTCGGCCATCTGGTGGTCAACACCCATTGGCTGCCCCACTGCATCGAGGCCCATCTGGCCGGCCGCCCGAACATCAGCCTAAGCCCCGAGACCGAGCTGCTGGAAACCGGCGGCGGCGTCGCCCGGGCCTTGCCGCTGTTGGGCGAAGCCCCGTTCTATGTGGTCAATTCCGACATCATCTGGACCGATGGCGCCGTGTCGGCCCTGACCCGGCTGGCCCAGGCGTGGGACGATGCCCGCATGGATGCGCTGTTGCTGCTGGTGCCGACCGCGCGCGCCGTCGGCTATGACGGTCCCGGCGACTTCTTCATCGATGCCAATGGGGTGCCGTGGCGGCGGCGCGGCCAGGAAGTGGCGCCGACCCTGTTCTCGGGGGTGCAGATTTTGCATCCGCGCTTGTTCGGCGGCTGCCCGTCGGGCAAATTCTCGTTGAACGTGCTGTATGACCGCGCCCTGGAAGACGGCCGCCTGTTCGGTCTGCTCCATGACGGACGCTGGTACCATGTCGGCACCCCCGAGGCGCTGCCCGCGGTCGAGGCGGCGCTGATCGAGCAGGAGCCCGAATGACGTCAGGCGGTCCGGCGCGCAAGGTCTTCACCATCCCCGCCGGACTGGCCTTCGCCGACGTCCTGGCCGGCCACCTGTTGGCGCGGGCCGAGCATGATCCGCTGAAGCTGGCCGAGATGGTGGTGCTGCTGCCCAATCGCCGCGCCTGCCGCACCCTGGAACAGGCCTTCCTGCGGGCCTCGGGCGGGCGGCCCTTGCTGCTGCCGCGCCTGAAGCCCATCGAGCCGGACGAGGCCGACGAGGACGTCCTGACCCTGCTGGGCGAGGGCGATCCGGACCTTCCCGAGCCGGTGCCGCCGACCGAGCGTCTGCTGATCCTGACCCGGCTGGTGCTGGGGGCGGGGGCGGCCCGGGGCGGGCGGGCCCCATCGCCCGATCAGGCCGCCCGCCTGGCCGCCGAGTTGGGCAAGCTGTTGGACGGCGCCGCCATCGAGCGGGTGGGCTTCGACCGCCTGGGCCAACTGGTCCCCGACGAGCTGGCCGCCCACTGGCAGGTGACGCTGGATTTCCTGAAGATCGTCACCGAACATTGGCCGGCCCTGCTGGGCGGCCGGCTGGATCATCAGACCCGGGTCAACCGGGTGCTGGATGCCCAGGCCGCCCATTGGCGGGCCAACCCGCCCGATTATCCGGTGATCGCCGCCGGCTCGACCGGTTCGCGCCCGGCCACCCTGGATTTGCTGGCGACCATCGCCGGATTGCCCCAGGGCATGGTGGTGCTGCCCGGCCTGGACAAGGGCCTGGACGAGGATTCGTGGGCGGCCCTGGACGAGACCCATCCGCAATTCATGCTGGCCCGGCTGTTGAAAGTGCTGGGCCTGACCCGCAAGCAGGTGGGCGAACTGACCGCCAACCCCGATCCGCGCGCCGCCCGCCTGGCGCTTTTATCGCAGGCGCTGCGCCCGGCAGCCACTTGCGAGGCCTGGAAGGACCTGCCGGAATTTCCCGCCGCCACCCTGGCTGGAATCAGTCGGCTGGACGCGCCGACGCCGCGTGAGGAAGCCGGCGCCATCGCCCTGATGCTGCGCGAGACCTTGGAACAAGACGGCCGCACCGCCGCCCTGGTCACCCCCGACCGCGATCTGGCCCGCCGGGTCGCGGCCGAGCTGGAACGCTGGGGCATCCTGATCGACGATTCCGCCGGGCGGCCGCTGGCGCTGACCGAGCCCGGCGCCTTCCTGCGGCTCTTGGCCGAGATGGTGGCCGACCATTTCGCCCCCCACGCGGTGCTGGCCTGCCTGAAGCATCCGCTGGCGGCCGGGCCGGATTTTCGCCATCAGGTGCGCCGTCTGGATCGGTTGTGTCTGCGCGGGCCGCGTCCGGCCGCCGGCATCGCCGGCCTGCGCCTGGCGGTGGGCGGCGATGCCTCCCTGGTCCGCTGGCTGGAGGGCCTTGAGGCCTCGCTCGCGCCGTTCCTGGCGGTGATGGGCCGCGATCAGGCCAGCCTGGGCGAGTTGCTGGCCGCCCATATGGAAGCGGCCGAGGCGCTGGCCGGCCCGGAAATGCTGTGGCGGGGCGAGGCGGGCGAGGCGCTGGGTCGTTTCGCCGGCCAGTTGGCCGAGGCGGCGGCGGCGGTCGGCACGGTGTTTCCTTCCATTGCCCCTGCCAGCTATCCGGCCCTGTTCGACCAGTTGCTGTCGGGTCAGGTGGTGCGGCCGCGTTGGGGCCGCCATCCGCGCCTGTCCATCTTGGGGCCGATGGAAGCCCGCCTGCAACAGGCCGACCTGATGATCCTGGCCGGCCTGAACGAGGGCACCTGGCCCGCCATCGCCGATGCCGACCCGTGGATGAGCCGGCCGATGCGGGCCAAATTCGGCCTGCCGGCGCCCGAGCGGCGCATCGGCCAGGCCGCCCACGATTTCGCCCAGGGTTTCGGGGCGGCCCGGGTGGTGCTGACCCGTTCGGTGCGGGTGGAAGGGGCGCCGACGGTGCCGTCGCGCTGGCTGATGCGGCTGGATGCGGTGGCCCAAGCGGCCGGTCTGTCCTTCGATGCCGAAAGCGCCGGCTGGCTGGCCTGGCACGAGGGGCTGGACCGCCCGCCGGCGCGTGCCCCGGTCGAACGGCCGGCGCCCCGGCCGCCGGTGGCGGCCCGGCCGCGCAAGCTGTCGGTCACCGAGATCGAGACCTGGATGCGCGATCCCTACGCGCTGTACGCCAAGCATGTCCTGGGCTTGCGCAAGCTGGACCCCATCGACGCCGATCCCGGCGCCGCCGATTACGGCTCGCTGGTCCATAAGGCCATCGAGACCTTCCTGAAGGCCCATCCGAGCGGGCCGCTGCCCTTGGACGCCCTGGCCCGCCTGGAAGCCATCGGCACCGACATCTTCGCCGCCGCCCTGGCCCGGCCCGGCCTGTGGGCGTTCTGGTGGCCGCGCTTCACCGGGGTCGCCGCCTGGCTGGTCGAGCACGAGCAAGCCCGGCGGGCGGACATCGCCGCCACCTTCTCGGAGGTCAAGGGCGGCATCGAGATCGAGGCTCCGGGTGGTCCCTTCCTGCTGCATGCCCGCGCCGACCGCATCGATCGCCTGAAGGACGGCACCCTGGCGGTGATCGATTACAAGACCGGCCAGCCGCCCTCGGCGAAAGAGGTCGCGGCCGGCTATGCCCCGCAATTGTCGCTGGAGGCGGCCATCGCCCGTTTCGGCGGCTTCGACGGGGTGGCTCCGGCTCCGGTCGGGCAGATGCTGTTCTGGCGCCTGAAGGGTGGCAGCCCCGGCGGCGAGGAAAAGAAAGCCGGCGACGATCCCGCCAGCCTGGCCGACCAGGCTTTGGATGGCCTGGCCGCCCTGGTCGCCGCCTTCGACGACCCGGCGACGCCTTACGAGGCCCGGCCTCATCCCGACCGGGCGCCGCGTTTCAGCGACACCAACCACCTGGCCCGCCTGCAGGAATGGGCCAGTGCCGGCGAGGATGATGAATAGGTCCTGACAGGGCGCGCGATCCGGGTTAGCCTTTCGGTCCAAGCGCATCGGAGGAACCCCATGTCCCCTTCCCAGACGGTCGCCCTGCTGCAGGATCTGGTCGCCCAGGCCAAGAAGGCCGGCGCCGACGCCGCCGATGCCGTGCAGATCGATTCGGTCAGCCTGTCGGTGGGGGTGCGCCTGGGCAAGATGGAGCGGCTGGAGCGCTCGGAATCGGGCGATCTCGGCCTTCGGGTGCTGATCGGCAAGCGCCAGGCCATGGTGTCGTCGTCGGACCGCTCGTCCCAGGCGTTGGCCGAACTGGTCGAGCGCGCGGTGTCGATGGCCCGCATCGTCCCGGAAGACCCCTATGCCGGCCTAGCCGATCCGTCGGAACTGGCCACGGTGTTTCCCAATCTCGACACCTGCGACGCCTTCGAACCCAGCGCCGAGCAATTGCTGGACATGGTGCACCGGGCCGAGGATGCGGCGCGCGCCGTGCCCGGTGTCACCAATTCCGAAGGGGCCGACGCCGGCTGGGGCCGGTCCGAGGTCGCCTTCGTCGGCTCGAACGGCTTCGCCCATTCCTATGCGGTGACCTCGGGCTCGCTGTCGGCCGCCGTGCTGGCCGGGGGCGGCGATGCCGGCATGGAACGCGATTACGATTACACCTCGGCGGTCCACATGGCCGACCTGCGCGCGCCCGAGGATGTCGGCCACGAGGCCGGCAAGCGCGCGGTGCGCCGGCTTGGCGCACGCAAGATGAAGACCTGTCAGGTCCCGGTGGTGTTCGACCCCCGGGTCAGCCGCGGCCTGGTCGGCTCGCTTTTGGGCGCCATCAACGGGGCCGGCGTGGCGCGCGGCACCTCGTTCCTGAAGGACAAGATGGGAAGCCGCATTTTCGCCCCGGGCATCCGCATCGTCGACGATCCGCACCGCCTGCGCGGCCCGCGCTCGCGCCCGTGCGATGGCGAGGGGGTGGCGACCCGCCGCCTGGACCTGATCGAGGACGGCGTGCTGACCACCTGGCTGATGGATTGCCGCTCGGCCCGCCAGTTGGGTCTTAAGACCACCGGCCATGCCAGCCGGGGCACCGCCTCGCCGCCCAGCCCGTCGGCCAGCAACGTCTATATGGAAGCCGGCGCCCTGACGGTGGCGGAAATGGTCGGCGACATCCCCTCGGGCTTTTACGTCACCGAACTGTTCGGCCAGGGCGTCAACGGGGTGACCGGCGATTATTCGCGCGGGGCCGCCGGCTTCTGGATCGATGGCGGCGAGATCGCCTTTCCGGTGTCGGAAATCACCGTCGCCGGCAACCTGAAGGACATGTTCCTCAATCTGACCCCGGCCAACGATCTGGTGTTCCGCTATGGCGTCGATTGTCCGACGGTGCGGGTCGACGGCTTGACCATCGCCGGGCGCTGAACGGATTTTGTTCATGCCCCTCAGGCGCCGGGCGCTCCCTCCGGTCGCTTGGCTACGCTCCGTTATGCGCGTTCCGCTGCGCGTCACGCCGACTCTGCGGGGCCTCAACGGCCCAGGCGCCCGCCCCGGCGGGCTTCAGCCAATAGCCCCTGCGATTCCATCCTTCCCAAGGTCTTAACCATTTGGTAAGAGTCCTGACCAGACGGACCTTGCAGAAGGCAAGGTCCCAGGGAAAGGACCGACATCATGATCCGTTCGATCGCCGTTGCCACCGCCATGCTGGCCCTGGCCGCCTGCGCCGACCGCCCGTGGCCCAACGCCGAGATGTCGGGCGATTCTCCGGCTCATTTCAACTTCCGGTCGGATGACCAGCACGCCCTGGCCACCGTCGCCGCCGCCGAGCAGGGCAAGCCGGTGACCTGGAAGGTATCGGATCGGACCTATGGCTCGGTGATCCCCGCCGCCACCCAATATGCCGACCGCGCCGGCCGGCCGTGTCGCGGCCTGAAGCAGGAACGCACCGGCTGGACTGCCCGCGACGTCACCGCCTGCAAGGGCGCCGACGGGATTTGGGTGGTCAGCGACTACAGCCCCGACAAGGCGGATTAAGTCGGTTAGGCTGAAGCACAATTCCTCCACCCGTCATGGCCGGGCTTGACCCACTGCTGTCCGGTTTAATTTAGTGGACTGAGTGCACGGCGTTGATTCTACTCGTGTTCAGACGTTTGGCGCGTCTCCTGGACACGAATTGGAGCAACACCGTGCGGCATCAGAATAGCGTTTTTCATGACTTG
>NZ_LWQU01000124.1 GCF_001650635.1 Magnetospirillum moscoviense
TACAAAACCGGGCGCGCCGGGCGATCTCCCCAGCATCCACCCGGCCAGACGGTCACGCCCCAGTCCCAGGCGATCCAACGGAACTACCGCCCCACGTACTCCGCCGAAAGCTCGAGTCCGACAGGCTGCTAGGTGCCACCACTCGTCCAAATAGTCATCTCCATCCCCGTCTTGTTCCCATATGGAAGCGATAGCCATCCCGCGCCAAGCGGTTGATACCGTTGCTGTTGGCGTCATGTGTCGATAGTCAAGGACAATGTCGTCCTCTTCGTCAATCCAAACGGGAATTGGTCCCGCCGACGACTGGAACATAGGTCGCAAAGCTCGGATTCTCAGTGCTACACCGTGTTCAGCACTGGAGATCGCCCACGATTCCTCCTCCCATGTCAGGCCCGCTAACACACGCTGGCGCATGAGTCTGATGGCCTCGCGGCGTTCGCTCGCACGGGGACTTCCATCATTGTCATTTGCGTCGAACAATGGACCGACATCATCAAAATGTGAAACCACGGTCGGCCCATACCAATCCAGTGGACGGAACCAGCCGGGGCGGGCGTGCCGCGGTTTGCCGTCCTGTCCGGGGCAGGTGACGGCGCATGGGGTGTGGATCACCGTTTCCAACAGATAGGTCCCGATGGCGGCGGCGACGGTGGTCGCGTCGGTAAGGGGGACATCGCCGCCGTCACGGGTAAGCTTTTGCCGCAGGCGCAAGCGCACCTCGGTTCCGATGGCGGTTCGGGACGACGGGCGCAATTCGCCGAAATCGCCGATCCCTTCGGTGACGAAGGTCCAGGCGCCGGTGGCGCTGACCAGCGAGCGGGTGGTGATCTCGACCCGGTCGGCCAGCATGAAATAGCTGAGTGCGCCGATGCCGAACTGGCCGGTCAGTTCGGCCGAGAAGCCGTGGGCGCGGTAACGCCGTTCCAGCGCGCTTTGGTCCGGGCGGCGGGCCGAGCCGCTGACCAGCAGGCGGCGTTCGATCTGATCGGCGGTCATGCCGATGCCGTCATCGGTGCAGACCAGCCACAGTGGGTCCTTTCCACCCCCCTCTAGTTTCAGCGTCACCCGATGGGCGGCGGCCTGGTTGGCGCGTTCTTCCTCGGCGTTCAGTCCGGGATCGGCATCCAGTCCGTCGCACACCGTCTGGGCGATGGCCCAGCGCACCGCGTCGAAGGCGTTTTGTAGCAATTCGCGGATGGCGGCGAGCGGGTCGCCATACAAATCGGTCCCGGCCAGAATCCACAGCAGGCGCGGCACATCGGGCCGGAAACTGCCGTCGATATAGCGATAGGCATCGCGCAAAGGATGGATCTGCCGGGTGGTGGCCAGCGGCCATGGCCATTGATAGCGTCCGGGGGCGTCGGTCAGCTTGGCGGTCAGTTCGCCGCCATCGGCGTGCCGTTTGGCCTGCGCCAATTCGGTGTCGATCTGGTCGCAGGTCTCGAGGATGGCCCGGTGCACGCGGGCATGGTCGGGATTGGCGGCCAACACCACCTCGGCCCCGGTCTCGCTCTGCCGGCAGGTGACGGCGGAACACAGGTCCTTGGCCCAGTAAAGCGCGCTTCCCGGCGAGATGGCGTTATGGTCGCGGATCACCGGCGGGACGCGGTCGGGGCTGATCTCTAGCACGTCCGCCACCCGCAGCAATGTCGCCATGTAGCGCAGATTGGCCTGGCGAGCCCCTTCGCCGGGCAGCGGCAGCGGGTCCAGGCTGACCACTTCGGCCCCGTCCCAGTGATGGCTGGCGCACAATTTGGTCAGTGCCTCGCGAAAGCCGGGAGCGAAGTCGCAGTCCGTGACGTGGGCGGCGATCCATGTCTCGCTCCATGCCACATGGCGCGAGCGGCAGTAATGGGTGACCAGCAGCGCGACCCGGTCCAGGGGCGAGGCCCCCTCTTTTTCGATCAGCGGGATTTCCTCGTCCGGGGCGTGTTCGTCCATCCATCGACGCAGGGCGTCAGCCTCGTCCTCGGGCGCGTCGGTGCCGTCGCGAAGATGTCTGTACAGGCTGCGCACCAGCCCGTGATTGGGGCTCATGCCGATGTCGTGCAGATAGGCCGACAACAGCAGCAGGGCGCGTTCCTCGGCGTGCAGGCCGGCCTGCGTGGCCGGAGGCATCAACTGCCACATTCGGGCCGCCACGCGGGCGGCATGGCCGGAATCATGCAATGTGAAGTCGTCAAGGATCTGCGCATCGGCGACCGGGACGGCCTTTTCCAGTACGCTGACGACCAATCGTCGCAAAGGATGGTCGTCTGGCAGGTTCAGCCCGGCCCACAGATCAAGATTCCGCCACTCCATACACCCGCTCCTTTGGTCCTGCAACCAAAGGGTAGGCAATTCCCGCCGCCACGGCAAGGACCGGATGGTCAGTCGCCGTCGTAGATCACCACGCGGTTGCGGCCGCCGCGCTTGCCGTCGTACAGGGCCTTGTCGGCCTGCTCCATGGCGTCCTCGATCGAGGTCTCGGCGGTGATGGCGGCGATGCCGAAGGTGGCGGTGACCGGGATGGGCGCACCCTTGTCGTCGTCCAGTTGCAGGGCTTCGATGTTGGTGCGGATGCGTTCCAGCACCTGGGCGCCGACCTCGACACTGGTGCCGGGCAGGCAGATCAGGAATTCCTCGCCGCCATAGCGGTAGACCACGTCATAGGGGCGCACGGTGTTGCGCAGCACCTGGGCCACCTCGCGCAGGACCTTGTCACCCTGGGCGTGGCCGAAGGTGTCGTTGACCCGCTTGAAATGGTCGATGTCGGTGAGCGCCAGGGACAGCGGCTGCTTCTGGCGGATGGCGCGGTCGCGCTCGCCGATCAGGTGGGTGCGCATCGATTGGCGGTTGCCCAGCCCGGTCAGCGGATCGACGGTGGCCAGCGCGGTCCATACCTCGCGTTCCAGCGCCTGGGCGGTGGCGCCGAAATCCAGCACCGACACCATCAAGGTCTCGTAATCCGAGGTGGTGACGGTCTGGCCGGCCCGCGCGCGGACCGACAATTGCTCGGCCTTGTCGTGCACCGCCTCGTGCTGGACCCCCAGGCTGACGAAACCGGGAAAGGCGGCGAACTCGGTCCGCTCGGCCCGGCGCAGCCACTGGTCGAACGGGCAGACGGCGGCGGCGGCGTCAGGGATGGTGGCGCCGGAATCCCGGTGCAGGATCGCCTGATACCAGCGGTGCAGCCAATCGAAATGGCCGGCCAGGGCATGCTGGAACGCCGTCAGGTTGCCAAAAATCTCTTCGGGCTTCATGATCCCCCGCCCCTCGATCGCAGGTGCGTCAGACGAACTTGACGTCGATGACTTCGTAGGACTTCGAGCCGCCCGGCGCGGTCACCTCGACGGTGTCGCCGATATGCTTGCCGATCAAGGCGCGGGCCAGCGGCGAGTGCACGCTCATGCGGCCCGACTTGATGTCGGCCTCGTGGGCACCGACGATGGTGTAGACCACCTCGTCCTCGGCATCCTCGTCGGCCAGGGTGACGGTGGCGCCGAAACGCACTTGATCGCCCGACAATTGGGTGACGTCGATCACCTGGGCGCGGCTGATGATGTCTTCCAGTTCCGCGACCCGGCCCTCGATGAAGCTCTGGCGCTCGCGGGCGGCGTGGTACTCGGCGTTTTCCGACAGGTCACCGTGCTCACGCGCCTCGGCGATGGCCTTGATCACCGCCGGCCGTTCCACCGACTTCAGGGTCCGCAATTCGTCCTCCAGCTGGATCAGCCCACCCGGAGTCATCGGAATTTTTTCCATACGTCTCAAAGCCCCCGCGTCAGAACGAGCTTTTAAAGTACGATTGCAACGGCGCGACATCAAGCGCTCCGGTGCGAAGCGCCTCGATCGCCTCGACCGCCGCCCGAGCCCCGGCGACCGTGGTGTAGTGCGGGATGTTGAGCTGCAGCGCGGTGCGGCGGATCGAGAAGGAATCCTTCACCGCCACGCTGCCCTCGGTGGTGTTGACCACCAATTGCACCTGGCCGTTCATCATCGCATCGACGCAATGGGGCCGGCCTTCCAGCACCTTGTTGACGATATCCACCGTCAGACCGTGGCCGCGCAGATACTTGGCGGTGCCTTCGGTGGCGATCAGGCAGAAATCCATGGCCAGCAGGCGTCGGCCCACTTCGACCATGGCCGGCTTGTCGCCTTCGCGCACCGAGATGAAGGCGCAGCCCTTGGTCGGCAGCACGCAACCGGCACCCAGCTGGCTTTTGGCGAAGGCCAGGGCGAAATCGCGGTCGATGCCCATCACCTCGCCGGTGGACTTCATTTCCGGGCCAAGCAGGATATCGACGCCGGCGAAGCGGGCGAACGGGAACACCGCTTCCTTGACGGCGACGTGATCCAGCTTTTCCTTCTTGATGTTGAAGCTGGCCAGGGTCTCGCCGGCCATCACGCGGGCGGCGATCTTGGCGATCGGAATGCCGGTGGCCTTGGCGACGAAGGGCACGGTGCGGCTGGCGCGCGGGTTGACTTCCAGGATGTAGATGGTGCCGTCCTGGACCGCGTACTGCACGTTCATCAGGCCGACCACGTTCAGCGCGCGGGCCAGCTTGATGGTCTGGGCCTCAAGCTCGGCTTGGGTCTTGGCGTCCAGCGAATAGGGCGGCAGCGAGCAGGCGGAATCGCCCGAATGGATGCCGGCTTCCTCGATATGCTGCATGATGCCGGCGACATAGACGTCGGTGCCGTCGGCCAGGGCGTCGACATCGACCTCGATGGCGTCCTTCAGGTAGTAATCGATCAGCACCGGGTCGTCGCCCGACACCACCACCGCTTCCTTCATATAGCGTTCCAGCGCCTCGTGATCATAGACGATCTGCATGGCGCGGCCGCCCAGGACGAAGCTGGGACGAATCACCACCGGATAGCCGATGCGGTCGGCCACCGCCTTGGCCTCGTCCAGCGAGCGGGCGGTGCCGTTGGGCGGCTGCTTCAGGCCCAGCTCCTGCAGCAGCAGCTGGAAGCGCTCGCGGTCCTCGGCCAGGTCGATGGAATCGGGGCTGGTGCCCAGGATCGGGATGCCGGCCTGCTCCAGCGCATGGGCCAGCTTCAGCGGCGTCTGGCCGCCGAACTGGACGATGCAGCCCAGCACCCGGCCGCGGGTCTGTTCCTTGCGAACCAGCTCGATCACCGTTTCGGCGGTCAGCGGCTCGAAATACAGGCGGTCCGAGGTGTCGTAGTCGGTGGATACCGTTTCCGGGTTGCAATTGACCATGATGGTCTCTTTGCCGGCATCATCCAGGGCGTAAGCGGCATGGACGCAGCAATAATCGAACTCGATGCCCTGGCCGATGCGGTTCGGCCCGCCGCCCAGGATGATCACCTTGTCGCGGTCCGAGACATCGGATTCGCATTCGGCCGGGTTGATGCCGTCGCCCTCGTAGCAGGAATACATATAGGCGGTCGATGACGGGAACTCGGCGGCGCAGGTGTCGATGCGCTTCATCACCGGCTTGACGTTCAACACCTCGCGGCGGAACGTGGTTTCCACCAGGGTCTTGCCCGACAATTGGCTCAGACGCTGGTCCGAGAATCCCATCTTCTTCAGGCGCAGCATGCCCGGCGCGTCGATGGGCAGGCCCTTGGCGCGGACCTCTTCCTCGGCCTCGACCAGGGCCTTGATCTGCTCCAGGAACCACGGGTCGTAGGAACAGGCCGACTGCACCTCGGCGACGGTGAGCCCCAGGCGGAAGGCCTGGGCGATGACCAGCAGGCGGTCGTGGCGCGGCCGGGCCAGCACCTTCCTGACGGCGTCCTTGCGGTCGGCGGCCGAGGCGCCGGGGATTTCCACCTCGTTCAAGCCGGTCAGGCCGGTCTCCATCGAGCGCAGGCCCTTTTGCAGGCTTTCCTGGAAGGTGCGGCCGATGCTCATCGCCTCGCCCACCGACTTCATCGAGGTGGTGAGGTTCGGGTCGGCACCGGGGAACTTCTCGAAGGTGAAGCGCGGAATCTTGGTGACGACGTAATCGATGGTCGGCTCGAAGCTGGCGGGGGTGACGCCGGTGATGTCGTTGGCCAGCTCGTCCAGGGTATAGCCGACCGCCAGCTTGGCGGCGACCTTGGCAATCGGGAAGCCGGTGGCCTTCGAGGCCAGCGCCGACGAGCGCGACACGCGGGGATTCATCTCGATGACGGTCATGCGGCCGTCCTTCGGGTTGACCGCGAACTGCACGTTCGAGCCGCCGGTATCGACGCCGATCTCGCGCAGCACCGCGATCGAGGCGTTGCGCATGATCTGGTATTCCTTGTCGGTCAGCGTCAGCGCCGGCGCGACGGTGATGGAATCGCCGGTATGGACGCCCATCGGATCGACGTTCTCGATGGAACAGATGATGATGCAGTTGTCCTTCTTGTCGCGGACAACCTCCATCTCGTATTCCTTCCAGCCCAGCACCGATTCCTCGACCAGCACTTCATGGACCGGGCTGGCGGCCAGGCCGCCCGAGACGATGGTCTCGTATTCCTCGATATTATAGGCGATGCCGCCGCCGGTGCCGGCCAGGGTGAAGCTTGGGCGGATGATCGCCGGCAGGCCGACGAAATCCAAAGCGTCGCGGGCTTCCTGCAGGGTCTTGACCACCTTCGATTTCGGGCTGTCCAGGCCGATCTTGTCCATGGCGTCGCGGAACAGCAGCCGATCCTCGGCCTTGGCGATGACGTCGCGCTTGGCGGCGATCATCTCGACCCCGAACTTCTCCAGCACGCCCTGATCGGCCAAAGCCATGGCGGTGTTCAGCGCGGTCTGGCCGCCCATGGTCGGCAGCAGCGCGTCGGGGCGCTCTTTCTCGATGATCTTGGCGACGATGTCCGGGGTGATCGGCTCGATATAGGTGGCGTCGGCCAGACCGGGGTCGGTCATGATGGTGGCCGGATTGGAATTGACCAGGATGACCCGGTAGCCCTCTTCCTTCAGCGCCTTGCAGGCCTGCACGCCCGAATAGTCGAACTCGCACGCCTGGCCGATGACGATGGGGCCGGCGCCGATGATCAGGATGGACTGGATGTCTGTACGTTTGGGCATGGTGGCGGCTTCCAAGAATTCTCTGGTTCGGCGCGGCAGGGGCCGGCGCCGGGAAAAGGGCGGCTGTTACTTCGAACGCGCGATCATCTCGACGAAGCGGTCGAACAGGTAATGGCTGTCCATCGGGCCGGGGCTGGCCTCGGGGTGGTACTGCACCGAGAAGACCGGCTTGCCGACGGCCTTGATGCCTTCCACCGACTGGTCGAACAGCGAGCGGTGGGTGACCTCGATGCCGGCCGGCAACGTACTCTCATCGACGACGAAGCCGTGATTCTGGCTGGTGATCTCGACCTTGCCGGTCTCCAGGTCCTTGACCGGGTGGTTGGCGCCGCGATGGCCGGTGTCCATCTTGAAGGTCTTGGCCCCCAGGGCCAGGCTCAGCATCTGGTGGCCCAGGCAGATACCGAACACCGGCTTGCCGGCATTGATCACGCCCTGGATCATCGGAACCGCATATTCGCCGGTGGCGGCCGGGTCGCCGGGGCCGTTGGACAGGAACACGCCGTCGGGGGCGTGTTTCAGCACGTCTTCGGCGGTGCTGTCGGCCGGAACCACCGTCACCTTGCAGCCGGTGCTGGCCAGGCAGCGCAGGATGTTGCGCTTGGCGCCGAAATCGACGGCGACGACATGAAAGCGCGGGCTGTCCTGGCGGCCATAGCCGGTGGTCAAGGCCCACTCGGTCTCGTCCCAGCCATAGGTCTGGCGACAAGAGACCTCTTTCGCCAGATCCATGCCTTCCAGGCCGGGCCAGACAGCGGCCATCTCCCACGCCGCCTTCAGATCGGGCACGCCGCCGGGGGCATGGACCACCACGCCGTTGGGCGCACCCTTCGAGCGGATGCGCCGGGTCAGGGCCCGGGTGTCGATGCCGGCCAGGCCGGTGATGGAATGCGACTTCAGCCACGCATCCAGGTGCTGGGCCGAACGCCAGTTGGACGGCTCGGTGATGTCGGCCTTGATGATCAGGCCGCGCGCCGCCGGGGTGATGGTCTCGATGTCCTCGCCGTTGGTCCCGACATTGCCGATATGCGGGAAGGTGAAGGTGATGATCTGGCCGGCATAGGACGGGTCGGTCAGGGTCTCCTGATAGCCCGACATGGCGGTGTTGAACACCACTTCGCCGACGCTCATGCCGGCAGCGCCGATTCCCTTGCCCCACAGCACCGTGCCGTCGGCCAGCACCAGGGCGGCATCGGCATGGGGGGGGCGGGGGATGTCGAAATTCGGCGCGGGCGGTCGGGTCATGGCGGTCCTAAAAGCAGGCCCCGGTCAGGGCGGAAATCCAAGGGTGCCTACAGGTCGCACTCGGGCGCAAGGACTCGTGTCTTTCTCGACGCGACGTCCTCCGGCGGGAGCCCCGGCGGCCCGGGAAGCGGCAGGCAAATTTCGCGTGGTCTATAGAAAACCGGCGCCCAAGTCAAGACTTCCCTGCCCTGCGTAAAATCGAGTGTTTTCAAGCAATTAAAGGTGTTGCCAGAAAGGCCGATTCAGGCTAGTTTGACCCCTTTCCCGAGTTTCATCCGTGAGGTCCCATGCTGCGCCAGCAGCTCAACGACGCGTTGAAGTCCGCCATGCTGTCCAAGGACGCGCGGACCGTTTCCACCGTGCGGCTGATCCTGGCGGCGCTGAAGGACCGCGATATCGCGGCGCGTTCGCGCAACGTCATGGACGGCATCACCGAGGACGAGATCCTGTCGATGCTGCAATCGATGATCAAGCAGCGGCGCGAGAGCATCAGCCTTTATGAACAGGGCGGCCGGCTTGAGCTGGCCCAGCAGGAAGCCGACGAGATCACCATCATCGAGCGGTTCCTGCCCCGCCAGCTGTCCGAGGCCGAGACCCTGGACGCCGTGCGCGCGGTGATCGCCGAGGTCGGCGCCGGTGGCCTGAAGGATATGGGGCGGGTGATGGCCGCCTTGAAGGAACGCTTCGCCGGCAGCATGGACTTCACCAAGGCCAGCGCCGCCACCAAGAAGGAATTGGGGGGCTGAACCCAGCCCCTCGCCGGTTCGGGGGCTGACGGATCATGGCCTTCCCGCCCCAGTTCCTGGACGAGTTGCGCGCCCGCGTGCCGCTGACCGGCGTGGTCGGCCGCCGCGTCAAGCTGACCCGCAAGGGCCGCGAGCAACAGGGCCTGTGCCCGTTCCACAACGAAAAGACCCCCAGCTTCACCGTCAACGAGGAAAAGGGGTTTTTCCACTGCTTCGGCTGCGGCGCCCATGGCGACGCCATCGGCTTCGAGATGCGGGCGAACCACCTGTCCTTCACCGAGGCGGTGGAGAAGCTGGCGGCCGAATGCGGCCTGGAGGTCCCCAAGGCGACGCCGCAGGAACGCCAGCAAGAAGCGCGACGCGCCTCGTTGCACGACGTCATGGAAGCGGCCTGCAAATTCTTCGAGAAATCCCTGCGCGGGCCGGCCGGCCGCGACGGCTTGGCCTATTTGCGCGATCGCGGCCTGTCGGAAGAGACCATCGCCCGCTTCCGCCTGGGCTGGGCCCCTGATTCGCGGGAAGCCTTGAAGAAGGCGTTGATGAGCGAGGCGACGCCGGAATCGCTGCTGACCGAGGCCGGGCTGCTGAAGAAGCCCGAGGGTGACGGGGCTGCGTTTGATTTCTTTCGTGGTCGGGTGATGTTCCCGGTCACCGACCGCCGCGGCCGCATCGTCGCCTTCGGCGCCCGCACCCTGGGCGACGGCCAGCCGAAATACCTGAATTCCCCCGACACGCCGCTGTTCCACAAGGGCTCGACCCTGTACGGCCTGGCCCATGCGCGTGAATCGGCGCGCGAGAAGCGCGTGGTGCTGGCGGCCGAGGGCTATATGGACGTCATCGCCCTGCACCAGGCTGGCTTCACCTTCGCCGTCGCGCCCTTGGGCACCGCCCTGACCGAGGCCCAGATCGAGGAAATGTGGCGCCTGGCCGACGAGCCGATCCTGTGCTTCGACGGCGACAATGCCGGTCAGCGGGCCATGGGCCGCGCCGCCGAGCGGGCGGTCCCGATCCTGAAGCCCGGCAAGTCCCTGCGCTTCGCATTGCTGCCCCACCCCGAGGACCCGGATTCGCTGATCAAGGCCAAGGGGCCGGCCGCCATGCAATCGGTGCTGGACCAGGCGCGCGGCCTGTTCGAGGTTTTGTTCGACCTGACGGTGGCCGGCCGGCCGCTGGATACCCCGGAACGACGCGCCGCCATCGAGAAGGATTTGAAGGACAAGGCCTTCGCCATCGCCGACGAGACGGTGCGCTGGCAGTACCTGTCGGCCTTCCGCGATCGCCTGCGCGAGATATTGCGGCCGCAGCGGGCCAATCCCGGACCGGGCATGGGCCAACGCGCCCAATTCAAGCGTCGGCCCAACGATCCGCCGCTGCGCGCCCCCGATGGACGTCTGCCCGGCGCCGGCAAGCCGCGTCCGCCGGCGGGCGACAGCGACCCCTTGTGGTTGAAAAGCTGCGAGATACAATTGCTTGCGCTTTTGCTGCACCAGCCGCCCCTGCTGGAACAGGTCTGCGAAAGCCTGGGCGAGACCGGCTTTTCGGACAACGCCCTTGACAACCTTCGACGCGGGATTCTAAAGCACCTGCAGACTGTCCACGACCTTGACTCGGATGCGTTTTGCGACCATTTGAGGGCGGACGGTTTAACCCCGGTGCTGGACCATCTGCTGGACACCGACGAATACAGGATCGGCCGCCCGGAAACGATCATCGAGGCCAAGCAGCATTGGGATCGTCTTTTCAAGCGCTATGCATGGAAACGAGGCCTGGCGAACGACATCGGCCAGGCCGCCGAGAAACTCGGCCAGGACATGTCGGCCGGCGCGTTTGATCGGTTTGCCGCCCTGAAGCAGGTGGGCAGCGGCATCGCCGAGGACAAGGACGACGACGACGACGACCGGCAGGGGTTCTGACCCGGTCGGGACATAAGCGGACAAAGATCAGGAGCAAGGCAGTTCATGGCGACCAAGGCTCAGAATACGACGGAAGTCAGCGAGACCCAGGAAGAGACCCTGGACGGTCCGCTGCTCGACACCTTGGGTGTCGCCGTCAAGAAGATGGTCGCGCGGGGCCGCGAACGCGGCTACGTCACCTATGACGAATTGAACGCCGCCCTGCCGCCCGACGAAGTGTCGTCCGAGCAGATCGAAGACACCATGGCCATGCTGTCCGAGCTGGGCATCAACGTCGTGGAAAGCGAGGAAGGCGAGGAAGCCGCCCCGGCCGAGGCCGACGAGGAAGAGACCGAGGCCTATTCCGGCGGCAATGTCGACGAAGAGGATCTGGGCCGCACCGACGATCCGGTCCGCATGTATCTGCGCGAGATGGGCTCGGTCGAGCTTTTGAGCCGCGAGGGCGAAATCGCCATCGCCAAGCGCATCGAAGCCGGCCGCGAGATGATGATCGGCGGCATCTGCGAAAGCCCGATCACCATCCGCGCCCTGGTCGACTGGCACGATGCCCTGCAGGCCGGCCGCATGCTGCTTCGTGACATCATCGACCTGGACGCCACCTACGGCAGCGGCCCCGGCGGCGAACTGACCGAAGAGGACCTGGAACGCGGCCCCGAGGAAGAGGCGGCCCCCGCCGAGGGCGAGGCCGCCGAGGGCGCCGAGGACGAACCCGAGGCGCCGGAAAGCGAGGCCGAGGGCGAAGGCGAGGAAGGCGAGGGCGAGGATAGCGGTATTTCGCTGGCCGCCATGGAAGCCCAGCTGATGCCGCAGGTGCTGGAAACCCTCGAGGCCATCGCCGCCACCCATCAGAAGATGGAGAAGGTGCAAAAGGACCGCCTGGCCGCCCTGTCCAAGGGCGAGACGGTGTCGGCCAGCATCGAGAAGAAGTACGACAAGCTGAAGACCGAGATGGTCCGCCTGATGGAAGGCGTCCACCTCAACAACGCCCGCATCGAATCGCTGGTCGAGCAGATGAACGGGCTCAACAAGAAGCTGATGATGCAGGAAGGCCGCCTGCTGCGCCTGGCCGAATCGTGCCGGGTCAAGCGCCAGGACTTCCTGGACAGCTATTTCGGCAGCGAGCTGGACCCCAACTGGATCGCCACCGTTTCGGTCAAGTCCAAGCAGTGGAAGGACTTCTCCGAGAAGCACAAGACCGAGATCGGCGAGATCCGGACCAGGATCGGCGGCATTTCCAACGAAGCGGCGCTGCCGATTTCCGAATTCCGCCGCATCGTCCAGACCGTGCAGCGTGGCGAGCGCGAGGCCAGCAAGGCCAAGAAGGAAATGATCGAGGCCAACCTGCGCCTGGTGATTTCCATTGCCAAGAAGTACACCAATCGCGGCCTGCAGTTCCTGGACCTGATCCAGGAGGGCAATATCGGCCTGATGAAGGCGGTCGATAAGTTCGAGTACCGCCGCGGCTACAAGTTCTCGACCTACGCCACCTGGTGGATCCGCCAGGCGATCACCCGCTCGATCGCCGACCAGGCCCGCACCATCCGTATCCCGGTGCACATGATCGAGACCATCAACAAGCTGGTCCGCACCAGCCGCCAGATGCTGCACGAGATCGGCCGCGAGCCGACCCCGGAAGAATTGGCGGAAAAGCTGTCGATGCCGCTGGAGAAGGTCAGGAAGGTCTTGAAGATCGCCAAGGAGCCGATCTCGCTGGAAACTCCGATCGGCGACGAGGAAGACAGCCACCTGGGCGACTTCATCGAGGACAAGAACGCGGTTCTGCCGCTGGACGCGGCGATCCAGGCCAACCTGCGCGAGACCACCACCCGGGTGCTGGCGTCCCTGACCGCGCGCGAGGAGCGTGTGCTGCGCATGCGCTTCGGCATCGGCATGAACACCGACCACACCCTGGAAGAGGTCGGCCAGCAATTTTCCGTGACCCGCGAGCGCATCCGCCAGATCGAGGCCAAGGCGCTTCGCAAGCTGAAGCACCCCAGCCGTTCGCGCAAGCTGCGCAGTTTCCTCGACACCTAGGGGTGTCCTGACGTAAATCGGCCGGGCTTGACGCCCGGCCGCTTCGCGTTAAGGTACCCTAATTCGGTGGGGCCTGTAGCTCAATGGTTAGAGCCGGCCGCTCATAACGGTCTGGTTGCAGGTTCGAGTCCTGCCGGGCCCACCAACCCACCCCCAAAGGCGCTCCACGCCTAGGGCCCTAGGGTTTCTGCCGGTTCCAGGTTCCGTGTGTGCCACATTGGTGTTACACATTGGGCATGGAAGAGATGGCGAAACGTGGGCTGAAAAACCTCCGACAGCGTAGAGGCGTCTACTACTACGCGCGTCGCGTTCCCACCGATCTGGTCGCCATCTTCGGTAAGGCACACATCACCCCGGTCAGCTTGCGGACTAACGACCCTGCTGTTGCGGAGGTGGACATCGACGCCTTGCTCGCCGTAGACGACCAGACGCGGGGGTTTATCCAGCGCACCGCCGACCAACTTCTCCTGCGCCACGAACTCGGCGCCCTGCCCGGCGAGGACGTGTACCCCTCTACGCGCGGCGAAGGCACGCGCTATCGCCGCACTATAAACCGCGCACTCTCTCTCCGTACTTCGAACGTTGATTACCGCATCGGATCTAGAAAGTACGCATGGATTGGCGGCGTCGATCTTGACGACGCTGGGTCAAAAATTGAGGAAGATCGGAACTACAAGGTAGTCGATATAGACACCTGACCGAAGCGGCGATCCTGCTGCCGGAACAGTTGGCGGCCATGCCTATGGGTTCTATGACGCGCTGGGCTATCACATTCACGACAGTACCGTGCGCTATGAGCTGTTCGCCGACATGGGCGATGGTGGCTTCATGGATGACGGCCCGCCCGCCAAAAGCGTCAAGCGAACCAAGGTCGGGCAGGTATTCACCGCACCCGGCAACAAGTGGCAGTTCCTGTTCGATTACGGCGATGATCACCGTTTCATCGTCGAGGTGCTGGGCTTCGGAGAGGTGGAGGCCGGTGGCAAGTATCCCCGCGTCACCGCCCGCAAGGGCAAGGCCCCGCCGCAATACCCGCCCGAGGATGACGAGGACTACGAAGACGAGGAGGGCTGAGCCTCCGGGCCGCCCTGCTCGACATAGGCGCAGAGGCGGGCCAAGGCTGACGCGATGACCCTTTCCGAAGCCCGCCCGAACCCCTTGACCACCAGACTGGCGTTGAGGATCACCGCCCGGTCGGTGCGAATCCAACTGGCGAGGGGCAGGCTCCCCTGAACGAGGTCGGTGGCGGCCAGCGCGATGCCATGGTCGGTTTGCGGGCGGGAGGTCACCGCCAGGGCAATGAAGTCGCCATAGGCGTCCGGTCGGGTCAGCACCAGCACCGGCCGCTTCTTGGTCGCCGATAGATCGGAGAAGGGAAACGGGATCAGAAGAAGGTCGCCGCGCTCAAACACGATCCCAAGCCTGATCCTCGGGATTATCCCAAACCGCTTTCAGAGCGGATTCCTGGGCGTTGATCAGGTCGCGTCCCTGGTCGCGCTCCTGGCGTTCCGCCAGATAGCCGACGAAATCCAGCACCTCCCGCGCCAGATGCTCGGGAAGCTTCTTGCTCTGCTCATAAATAAGGTCGGCGATGGCCATGGGGCCTCCCTCGACAGTCCGGGCCTTGGGTTGCACTGTATCACGAGTTGGTCGCATTACCCGAGTCTCCGTTGGGTTCAGCCACCAGCTTCGCCACCGCCGCTGCCTTGTGCTCGGGCGCCAGGTGGGCGTAGCGGAGCGTCATCTGGTAGTCCGAGTGCCCCAGCAGCTCGCGCACGGTGTTGAAGTCCGGAATGCGGCTCAAGATGGGGGTGATTGCGGTGATGCCGTCGTCGTTTCCGGACAGGTGGGCGTGGACGCTGGACCATGACCAATCCTGCGGTCGTTCGGCCAGGCCGGCGCGGACGGGATTGAGGGCGACGTAGCGCAGCGCCGCCTCCAGGTGGGACTCGTCCATGACGACGTCGCCGAAGCGGCCCTGCCAGAAATGGCCGGTGCGTTTCAGGCGGGCATGGACGTGGCCGGCATAGCGGCGATGCACCGGGGCGAGCGAACTACGAAGACCGTCCCCGTCCGTCGGCACCAGGATCAGGTGGACGTGGTTGGGCATCAGCACCCAGGCTCACGCCTCGACTTCGGCGGCGCGGCAGGATTCCTCCAGCAGGGCGCGATAGAACGCGTAGTCGTCGTCGCCAAAGAATACCTGCGCGCGGCCATTGCCGCGCTGGGTGACGTGGTGCGGCAGCCCGGGAACGACGAGGCGGGCAAGACGGCTCATTCCCCAGTGTCGCGGAAAGGGGGAAGGGAGTCAATTAAGTGCGCTGTCACCGGAACTGCAATCGTTTCAATATGTTAGAGTGCAGTGTCGCTTGCGGCAGACAAGGCCGGAAGTGAGCTGTCAGTGCCGTGTGCCTGCGCGAACCCGTCCCGGCGCGAGGGCATGTCCATCGCGCCCGATAACACAATCTGCGCATTATATGTTATCATGGCTCCGTGCCATTCGAGGAGTGCGCTGGAATGAACGTATCCATTGGAGACCGCTGGGAACAGTTCGTGGAGCAAGCCGTCAAGGCCGGGCGCTACAGCTCGGCGAGCGAAGTTGTGCGCGAAGGGCTGCGGCTGGTGGAAGAGCGCGAAGCCAAGCTGAAGGCGCTGCGTGCCACCCTTGACGCTTCCATTGCCGCAGGTGGTGAGGTCACCGAGGACGAACTGGATCAGGCCATTGCGGTCCGCAGCGAGGAGCTGAAGGGCAAGGGTATTGGGGCGTGAGGCGGCTGGTCTATCTAGCCTCGGTTCGACAGGACCTGCTCGATATCCTGAATTATGTCGCCGCCGAGAGTGGCAGCGTGGCCGTCGCCCAGGGGGTCATCACCCAGCTTCGTGGTCGGTGCCACGCTATCGCCTCCAAGCCCGGCACCCTCGGTCGCGCCCGGCCCGAACTGCGAACGGATATCCGCAGTATCGCCCACAAGGGCTACGTCATCTTCTTCCGGTACGTCGAGGACTGGTTGGAGGTGGTGAACATTCTGGAAGGCCACCGCGACATTGACGCCCATTTCTCGGAAACGAATGTTGTCGCGCCTGAATAGGCCCGCTGCCATGGCCAAAACCAAGCCGACACTCCGCTGCGGTTCATCATGCCTATGGGTTCTACGACGCCCTGGTCCGATCGGACCGTACCCTAAACCAGATAGCGCGCCGCCAGATGCGCCTTGAACACGCTGGCATCCAGCGGCCGGCCGGTGGCTTGGGTCAACAGGCCCCGGGTCGATAGGCTGGAGCCCTTGCCGTGGACATGCTCGCGCAGCCACAGCAGCAGCGGCGCGAAGTCGCCCCGCTGGATGGCGGCGGGAATGCCCGGTACCGCCTTCTTGGCGGCGTCGAACAATTGGGCGGCGGTCATCGCGCCCAGGGTGTAGGTGGGGAAGTAACCCCAGGCGCCGCCGAACCAGTGGATATCCTGCAGACAACCCAGCCGGTCGTCGGGCGGCGTGATGCCCAGCAGGCGCCGGTAGCCCGCGTCCCAGGCCTCGGGCAGGTCGTCCAGTTCCATCCGCCCCTCGATCAGGGCCTTTTCCAGGCCATAGCGGATGATGACGTGGGCGGGATAGGTCGCTTCGTCGGCATCGACGCGGATGAAGCCGCGCTCGACCCGGGTGAAGTGGCGGGCCAAATTGTCGGGCTCCCAGGCCGGGCCTTCAGTCTGGAAGGCCTCGCGCAGCAAGGGGGCGGCGAAGGTCAGGAATTCGCGGCTGCGGCAGGCCTGCATCTCCATCAGCAGGCTTTGGCTTTCGTGCATCTGCATGCCGCGCGCCCGCCCGATCGGCTGGCGCCGCCAGGGTGCTGCCGGCAGGCCCATCTCGTACAGGGCGTGGCCGGTCTCGTGGATCACCCCCATCAGCGATTTGGTGAACTGGGCCTCGTCATAGCGGGTGGTCAGGCGGACGTCGGCGGGGATGCCGCCGCAGAAGGGATGCAGGCTTTCATCCAGCCGGCCATGGCCGAAATCGAAGCCCAGCACCTCCATGATCGTCTTGCCCAGCGCCTTCTGGGCGGCGGTGGGGAAGGGGCCGGGCAGGGCCAGGGCGGCCGGGCGGGCGGCCTGGACCGACAAGGCCCGCTCGATGAAGTCGGGCAGGAAGGTCTCCAGGTCGGCGAACACAAGGTCGATGTCGGCCGAGCGGCCATCGGGCTCGTACTGGTCCAGCAGGGCGTCGTAGATGCCGACCCCCAGGGCCTCGGACTTGGCCTGGCCGGCCTCGCGGACCAGGGCCAGCAGCGGCTTCAGGGTCGGCAGCACGCGCTGGAAATCGGCGGCCGGGCGGGCGTCGCGCCATACCATCTCGCAGGTGGATTCCGCCTTGGACAAGGCCTCGACCAACTCGGCCGGCACCGCCGCCGCATGGACCCAGTCGCGGTGCATCTCGTGCAGGTTGGCGGCCCGCCACGGGTCCAGCGCCTCGGATCCGGCCGCGCCCAGCAGGTCTTGCACCTCGGGCGCGGTGACGGTCTGGTGGATGATGGTCTTGATCAGGGCCATCTGCTCGGCCCGGGCCTGGGCGCCGCCTTCCGGCATCATCGCCGACATGTCCCACGACAGCACGGCCAACGCCTCGCCCAGGGTGGCGGCCTTGTCGAAAATCGCTTCCAGACGGCCAGTGGCGGGGGTGGCGGACATGGGGGCTCCTTGGCTACACTGCCTTCCTTCGTACAGATGGCAACGGGGCAAGTCCATGACCAAACCAAATTTCGCCGTGGTTCTGTCGGGTTGCGGCGTCTATGACGGCGCCGAGATCCACGAGGCGGTCCTGACCTTGCTGGCCATCGACCGGGCCGGCGGCGCGTATGCCTGCTTCGCCCCCGACCGCGCCCAGATGCATGTGGTCAACCACCTGACCGGCGAGGCCACCGCCGAAAGCCGCAACGTGCTGGTGGAATCGGCCCGCATCGCGCGCGGCAAGATTTCGCCGCTGTCGGCCTTCAAGGCCGCCGATTTCGACGGCCTGATCTTTCCCGGCGGCTTCGGCGCTGCCAAGAACCTGTCAAGCTTCGCCGTCGATGGGCCTGGCTGTTCGGTCGATGCCGATGTCGCGGCGGCCATCAATGCCATGCATCAGGCCGGCAAGCCGATCGGCGCTTTGTGCATCGCGCCCGCCGTGCTGGCCAAGGTGTTGGGCGGCAAGGTGTCGCTGACCATCGGGTCCGACCAGGGTACCGCCGCCGCCATCGAGGCCATGGGCGCCACCCATTGCCCGACCACCCATGCCGAGGTGGTGGTCGATCAGACCCACAAGGTGGTGACCTCGCCCTGCTACATGCTGGATGCCAGCATCGGCCAGATCGCCGACGGCGCCGCCGCCACGGTGGCGGCGATCTTGAAGCTTCTGGGCCGTTGAACCCCACCCTGGTCGGCGCGGCGGCGCTGGCGCTGTGGTCCAGCCTGGCGCTGCTGACCGCCGCCAGCGGCGCCTTGCCCCCTTTTCAGATGGTGGCGGTGACCTTCGGACTGGCGGCCCTGATCGGCATCACCGTGCAGCTGGCGCGCGGCCTTGACCCGCTGGCCCGGCTGCGTCAGCCGGCCGGCGCCTGGCTGTTGTCGGTGGGCGGGCTGTTCGGCTATCACGCCCTTTACTTCCTGGCCCTGAAGACGGCGCCGTCGATCGAGGCCAATCTGATCAATTATCTGTGGCCGCTGTTGATCGTGCTGGGTTCGGCCCTGCTGCCGGGCGAGCGCCTGTCGGGCCGCCATCTGGCCGGCGCGCTGGCCGGTTTTGCCGGAATCGGCCTGCTGACGACCGGTGCCTCGTTCGATCCGGCCCATTGGCCGGGCTATCTGGCCGCCCTGGCCTGCGCCGTGGTGTGGGCCGGCTATTCGGTGGCCAACCGGCGCTATGCTGCCGTGCCGTCCGACGCCGTCACCGGCTTTTGCGCCGCCACCGCCCTGCTGGCCGCCATCGCCCACCTGGCCTTCGAAAGCTGGGTGGCGCCTTCCGGCACGGAATGGCTGGTGCTGGTGCTGATGGGGGCCGGCCCGGTGGGGGCGGCCTTCTTCGTGTGGGATTACGGCGTCAAGCATGGCGACGTCCGCACCCTGGGGACGCTCGCCTATGGCACGCCCTTGGCCTCGACGCTGCTGCTGGCCCTGTTCGGCCAGGGGGAGCTGGACGCCCGGGTGATGACGGCCGCCGCCCTGATCGTCGGCGGCGCCGCCCTGGGATCAGGCGCCCGGATCAGGACGAAAGGGCCGCCCGCTTCTGCGCCAGACGGCCGTTGAAGCGGTCCCACGCCACCACCGCACGGTCGTGACGGCCGGCGCCGATCTGGTCGATTTCGTCACGGGCCACCACGCTCCAGCCCAGCCGGGGGCCATCGACCCTGTCGCAGGTGACGGTTACCGTCACCGTCTGGCCGGGCAGGGTGGGGGCGGTGTGGTCGACGGCGATGGCGATACCCAACGAGCCCTCGCCTTCGTCCAGATGGGGGGCCAAGGCCTCGATGCAGGCCCATTCCATCAATCCCACCATGTAGCCGGTGGCGAACACCCCGGGCATGGCGGTGAACGAACGCGATTCCGGGTAAAGGGCCGGCACCGTCTTGGCATCGGTGACGGTGAAGGCGAAGGTGAAGAGGTCACCGACCTGGGGCGAGGATTTCATCGCGGGCCTCCTTTGCAACGCGGACAAGTTTGCGCCACCATGGGGGCCGAGCCCACCCGGGGGATTCCGAGGCAGATGGTGATGGATATCCTGCAAGACACCTTGGACCAGTTGGAGGTCGGCATCATCCGCTTCGATGCCGAGCTGAGGCTGGTGGCGTGGAACCGCGCCCTGATCGAGATGATGGGCTTTCCGACCGAGATGATGGTTCCCGGCACGCCGTTCCTGGCCTTCGTCGAGTTCAATATCGCGCGCGGCGAGCATGGCAGCGGCGAGAGCCGGCTGATCGTGCGCCAACGTCTGGCCAGCCTGACCGATAGCTATGCCCGGCGTCGGCCCGACGGCACCCTGATCCGGGTCCAGGGCCGGGCCATGGCCGATGGCGGCATCATGAAGGTGTTCACCACCCGCGAGGCGGATACGGGCGGCGCCCAGGCCGCGCCCGAACTGTCGGGCCGCGAGCGCGAGGTGCTGCTGTGGGCGGCCCAGGGCAAGACTGCGTGGGAAACCGCCTCGATCCTGGGGATCTCGCCCAAGACGGTGGAATTCCACCTAGCCAATTGCGGCAAAAAACTGGGCACCACCGCCAAGGCCCAGACCATCCTGGCAGCGGCGCGGCGCGGGCTTTTGCCGCTTTAGGGGCTGTTTGGTCTAGGCTGGGGCACAATTCCTCCACCCGTCAAGCCCGAGGGTGACGAGAGGAAAGTCGGATTCTGCCAAACTCAGACAGGCGCTAAGGCTCCCACCCCGGCGGCGCCATCTCGAACCCGTCGAAGGAAAAGGCCGGCGCCACCACGCACGACACCTGCGCCCATTCGCCCAGCGGCTCGGCCGCCTGCCAGGAATGGGCCGGCACCACCGCATGGGGCACCTGGCCGGCCAGCACGTCGCCGCCCAGGATCAGCTCGGTGCCGTCGATCCTTAGCTTCAACGGCCCGCCGGCGTGCCAGGCCCAGATCTCGGCGGCATCGACGCGGTGCCAGTGTGATCGTTCGCCCGCCTTCAGCAGGAAGTGGATCACCGTGCAGGCGCCGCGCCCGCTGTTCGTGCCGACATCGCGGAAGGTCTCGGCGTAATGACCGCCCTCGGGGTGGGGCCGAAGCCCCAGCCGGGCGATGATGGCATCGGCCTGGTCGCTCATTCCTTCGGCTCGGTTTCCTGGACCGAACGGCGGTTATGGGTGGTGGCGTACCAATGGGCCAGGTGCGGACGGCCGGCGCGCCAATCGCCGACGGCGCCGCGGAAGTCCAGATAGCCCAGCGTCGCCACCACGGTCAGCGGCCCGATCAGGAAGACGCTGCTCCAGTGGCCGATATCCTTTTCCAGATGATCGAGCGAGCGGGTGATGGCCGCCTTCTGGCGATCGATCCAGCCGCTCCAGCGCTTATCCTCGGGGCGCAGCGTCTCTTCGACGCGAATGGCCACGGCGGCGTCCAGGATGCCGTCGGCCAGGGCCTGGATCTTCAATTGGCGCCAGCGTTCCTGGCCGTCGGCCGGGAACAGCTTGTGGCCGGTATGCAAGGAATCCAGGTACTCGCAGATCACCGGCGAATCGTAAAGGGCCTGGCCGTCCTCCAGGATCAGCGCCGGCACCTTCGACAGCGGATTGTCGGCGGTCAGATCGGCTTCCGAGGCCCAGGCGTTGGTCGGGACCATCTCGACCCGGTGGTCCAGCCCGCACTCGATCAGCGTCATCCACACCTTGCGGGCGTAGGGAGAGGTGTGGGAATAGCGTAGCTTCATCATCGGTTCTCCGAGAGGTCAGATCAAAACACGTCCTTGCGGCGGCGCAACTCAGCGAATACCTGGGCTGGCGGGGTCCCGGGGGGCAGGCCGACCGCCTGGGCGATGTCGGCGCGGTCGGCGCGCAGGAACGGATTGGTGGCGCGCTCGTCTTCCATGGTGGTCGGGATGCTGGACCGGCCCTGGGCGTTCAGCCGCGCCACCTGCTCGATACGGGCCTTCAAGGCCGGGTTGTCGCGATCCAGCACCTTGGCGAAACGGCCATTGGCGGCAGTGTATTCGTGGGCGCAATAGATATTGGTGTGATCGGGCAGGTCGCGCAGCTTGGCCAGGCTTGCCCACATCTGGTCGGCGGTGCCCTCGAACAGGCGGCCGCACCCCAGCGAGAACAAGGTGTCGCCGCAAAACAGTGCCGCCGAATCCGGGAACCAGAAGGCGATGTGGCCGCTGGTGTGGCCCGGTGTCTCGAACACCATCGCCGCCGCGTGGCCCAGCAGGAAGGTGTCGCCTTCCCCCACTTCCAGATCGATGCCGGGGATGCGTTCGGCATCCTTGCGCGCGCCCACAACCTGGGCGCCGGTCGCCTTCTTCAGGTCCAGATTGCCGCCGGTATGGTCGCCGTGATGGTGGGTGCAAAGGATGTGGGTCAGGCCCCAGCCCTTGGCCGCCAGCAATTCGAGGACCGGGGGCGCGACCGCCGGATCGACCACCGCCGTAGCACCGCTTTCCGGCTCGTGCAGCAGGTGGATGTAATTGTCCGACAGGACGGCGATCTGCTCGATGGTCAGATGGGACATGGGCGGCCTCGCGCGGAGCTTGGCGCCATCTTACCCCACGATGCGGTAGACCACCACCTCGCGTGAGGTCTTGTCTTCCAACTCCAGGCTGGTCTGGACGTTCCTGCGATCGACCTCGAGAAGGCCCATCTTGGGCAGATAGGCCCGGCCGGGATCGGCCATCAGCACCATGGCACCCTCGGCGGCCAGCTTTCGAAGCCACGGCCAGATATGCTCGGTCATCGGCCTTTCGTAGCAGACGTCGCCGGCCACCACCACGTCCCAGCGATTGGCCTGGCCGACCAGATCGTCCAGCACCACCGCCACCTCGACGCCGTTCAGGCGGGCGTTGTTCATGATGGCCGCCCCGGCCAGGGCATCGATTTCGGCCGCTTCGACCTGGGCCGCGCCGTTGATGGCGGCTGCCACCGCCGACACCCCGCAGCCGGCGGCGAAATCCAGCACCCGCTTGCCCCGCACCAACTCGGGGTGGTCCAGCACATAGCGGGTCAGGGCCTGGCCGCCGGCCCAGCAGAACGCCCAATAGGGGGGCGGCACGTTCATGCCGTCCAGCGCGTCCTCGGTGGCCTGCCACAAGGGCGTGATCTCGGTGGCCAGGTGCAGTTTGATTTCCGGGCAGGCCGGCGGGCTGGCCACCCCTGTCACCTCGCGGATGAAGGCGGCCGGATCGGACGCCATCAAGGCCCGGCAATGGTCGATGTCCAGGCTCATGCCAATTTGCCCCCGATGATCGCCGCCAGCAGCGCCCAGCCGAAGAAGCGGTTGGACTTGAACTTGTCCAGGCAGTCGGCGCCGTCGTCGATATCGACGGTCCGGACCTGCCAAGCCAGTTGCAGCCCGGCCAGGGCCAATCCCGGCCAGAAGGCCCAGGACAGCCCGGCCAGCCAGCCGGCAACGCCGACCAGGGCCAGGGTGCCGCCATAGAAGCCGACCAGCCAGGCGGGCGTGGAATCGCCCAGGCGCAAGGCCGTCGACTTGATGCCGACCATGATGTCGTCTTCCTTGTCCTGGTGGGCGTAGATGGTGTCGTAGCCCAGGGTCCACAGGATGCCGGCGGCGTAGAGGACCAAGGCGGGCAGGCCGATCTCGCCGGTGACCGCCGCCCAGCCCAGCAGCGCCCCCCAATTGAAGGTCAGGCCCAGCCAGGCCTGCGGCCACCAGGTGATGCGCTTCATCAGCGGATAGGGAAACACCAACAGCAGCGAGGCGGCGCCGACCATCACGGCGAAGGGCGGCAATTGCAGCAAGATGGCCAGGCCGACCAGCAATTGCAGCGCCAGGAAGGCCAATGCCTGGGGCACGCTGACCGCACCCGAGGGGATCGGGCGGCCTTGGGTGCGGGCGACCAGGGCGTCGAACTTGTGGTCGGCGATGTCGTTGACGGTGCAGCCGGCGCCCCGCATCACCACGGCGCCGACGGCGAACAGGATGAACAGGCGGATGTCCGGCCAGCCCTCGGCGGCCAGCGCGCTGCTCCACCAGCAGGGAAACAGCAACAGCCAGGTGCCGATCGGGCGGTCAAGCCGCATCAGCCGCAAATAGGGCCGGGCCGGGGCGGGAATCCAGCGGTCGATCCAGTTGCCGACCGGGATGTCGCCATTCAGGGAGACGGGGGCATTCATGGCGCCAAGCAATAGCCGAAATCAGGCGGCGCCGCCATTGGTCTTGGCGGGGTCCTTCTTCGGCGGTGGCGGTGGGCGGTAGACCAGCAAGCCGTTGTGCCAGACCAGATTGTTGATGGCCCAGCCCTTGGTGGGGGCGGCATCGTCGTGGGCCGGCTGCATCGGTTTCGAGAACATGTAGCCCTGGCCGAAACGGACCTTCAACAGGCGCAGCAGCGCCACCGTCTTGGGGGTTTCGACATATTCGGCGATGGTGCCGACCTTCAATTCGCCGCACAAGGCGGCGATCGAGCGCAGGAACGGCATTGCCGCACTTTCGTCGGTGATGTCCTTGATATAGCTGCCGTCGATCTTGACGTGATCGACCTGCAAGGCGCGCAGGTAATGGAAGGCGGCCGAGCCGGCGCCGAAATCGTCGAGACAGACCGGAAAGCCCTGTCGGCGCAGGGTCTGCAGCACGCCATTGACCGACGGCAGATCATCGACCTCGGCCGATTCGGTCAGCTCGAACAGCAGCCTGCCCCTAAGGTCGGCGCACGAGGCGACCACGTCCAGCAGGCGCCGGGCGGTGGGCGCATGGGACAGCGAGCGGCCCGACAGGTTGACGGCGAAGCGCAGCGCGTCGTGGCGGCCCTGCGGCGAGCGCATGAAATTGATGGCCCGATTCAGGATGGCCATGTCCAGCGTGCCGACGATGCCGACATTCTCGGCGAAGGTCACCGTTTCGAACGGCGAGGCCTGACCGGGAAAACGGACCAGGCATTCGAAATGGTGCACCACGTCGGTCCACAGATCGATGATCGGCTGGAACACCAATTCGAAGCGGCCGTGGTCGATGGTTTCCTTGATCTGGCGGATCTGGCTGACGGTGTCGGACAGGCTGGTGCGGACGTCGCGGGCCATGCTGTCCAGACTGATGCTTTCGCCCTGGGCGAAACGGTTCAGCGAATAGAGCAGGGCGTTGGTGGCTTCCTCCGACGAGATGCCGGCGGCGTCCAGAGCCAGGGTCATGGCCTGGATCGGCTGGACCTTGTCGTCGGGCAGGAAAGCCTTGACCAGATCGGTGACGGCATTCTCGATGGCGCCGGCGCTGACCAGCGGCGAATGGATGATGCCGAAGCGTCCTTCGCCCAACTCGGCCGCCGCGTCGCCGCCGACCGAGGCCGCCTTCAGCCTTTCGCCCAACTCAGCGACGAATTCGTCGGCCTTGACGGTGCCGACGGCGGCTCGCACCTGCTCGACATGCGGCACTTCGACCATGGTCAGCTGATAGGACTGGTCGGGGTCGCCGCCCATGCTGCCTTCGTCCATCATCCGCCGCGCCAGCGCCGAGAAATCCTCGCGCCCCAGCAGCCGGCTGACCGGATTGCGGTTCTCGTCGGGGACTTCCAGCGCGGCGGCATGGGTCAGGGCGATCAGACGGGCGCCGGGCTGGTCGGGATGACGATAGCCGGCCAGCGCCACCGGCTTGGGCGGACGGTTCTGGTCGCCGGGCGTGTGCAGCAGCAGATGGCGGACCCGCTCGCCCTCGTCCATGCGGACCAGGGCGCGATCGACGCGTTCGTTGTCCTGGGGGATGAACAGGTTGACCAATTGCAGGTCGGTCAACGCCCGCGCCGGCTTGCTGGTCAGTGCCATGGCAGCGCCGACGGCGAAGGTGATGCGCCCGTATTCGTCGACTTCGAGCAGCAGATCGGCAGCTGCGAAAGCGAAGGCTACGTAAATCTCGCGCGAGCGGGCCAGATCGCCAGCCGCCATGGCCACTCCCTACTGAAATCACAATAAATTATGGCATGATACAAAAGGCTAGGCCAGCGGCGACTTCTCGCTACCACCGGGTCAATTCCGCCAGGAATTCCATCACCGCGTCGGCGCCACCCTTGTCCCAGATGTCGTTATGCCCGGTCTCGGGCAGGAACAGGCCGTGCTTTTCGCGAGCCGACTGCGCCCGGCCCAGGATTTCCTTGCCCATGCTCGCCGGCACCAGATCGTCCAGCTCGCCATGCAGCAGCAGTAAGGGCGCGGTGACGGCACCGATCTGCACGCGGTTGTCGAAGCGATCGGCCATCAGCAGCCGGGCCAGGCCGGGCAGCAGATAGGACGGCGCCAGGTCGGGCAGGCAGGTGAAGGGGGCTTCCAGGATCACGCCGGCCAAGTCCTCGAGCTCACCGGCCAGGCGGGTGACGATGCCGGTGCCCAGGGATTCGCCGTACAAGACGATGCGGCTTTGCGGGATGCCCTTGCCGATCAGCCAGTGCAGGGCGGCCCGGCCGTCCATGACCAGCCCGGCCTCGGTGGGATTGCCGGGATTGCCGCCAAAGCCGCGATAGCCGGCCAACAAAACGCCATGGCCGGCATCCAGCAGGCGCCGCGCCTTGGCGGCGCGGTCGGCGATGGTGCCCGAATTGCCGTGATAGAAGACGATGGTGACGCGGTCGGGCTTGGTGGGCGGCGCGTACCAGCCGGTGACCAGCCAGCCATCGGCCGACGAAACCTGCAGCGACACCATTTCGGGCAGGCCGACCGCGGCCGGCTCGGGCCGGGTGCGGCCGGGATGATAGATCATCGAGCGCTGAAACAAGGCGGTGGCGGCGACCAGCACGAGGTAACCCGCGACCAGCGCCACCAGGATTTCGACGATCACCCACGGCGTCCTTTTCATCGGGTCCGTTCAAAGAAAAGGGCCCGCCGACGATGCGGCGGGCCCTTCCCAGTCATCGGAACCGTTTTAGCCGCGATTCATGCGGTTGTCGATCAGATCATCGACGACGGTCGGATCGGCCAGGGTCGAGGTGTCGCCCAGGGTGCCGTAATCGTTCTCGGCGATCTTGCGCAGGATGCGGCGCATGATCTTGCCCGAACGGGTCTTGGGCAGGCCCGGCGACCACTGGATCAGGTCGGGGCTGGCGATCGGGCCGATTTCCTTGCGGACCCAGGCCACCAGTTCCTTGCGCAGGTCTTCCGACGGCTCTTCGCCCTGGATCAGGGTGACATAGGCATAGATGCCCTGGCCCTTGATCTCGTGCGGATAGCCGACGACGGCGGCCTCGGCCACCTTCGGATGGGCGACCAGGGCCGATTCGACCTCGGCGGTGCCCATGCGGTGACCGGACACGTTGATGACGTCGTCCACGCGGCCGGTGATCCAGTAATAGCCGTCGGCGTCGCGTCGCGCGCCGTCACCGGTGAAGTACAGGCCCTTATAGGTCGAGAAATAGGTCTGACCGAAGCGCTCGTGGTCACCGTAGATGGTGCGCATCTGGCCCGGCCAGCCCGGCTCGGCCAGGCACAGATTGCCTTCGACGGCACCTTCCAGCACCTTGCCCTCGGCATCGACCATCAGCGGCTTGACGCCGAAGAACGGACGGGTGGCCGAACCCGGCTTCAGGGCGGTGGCGCCGGCCAGCGGGGTGATCAGGATGCCGCCGGTCTCGGTCTGCCACCAGGTATCGACGATCGGGCAACGATTGTCGCCGACGACGCGGTGGTACCACAGCCAGGCTTCCGGATTGATCGGCTCGCCGACCGAGCCCAGCAGGCGCAGGCTCTTGCGGCTGGTCTTCTTGACCAGTTCCTCGCCTTCGCGCATCAGCGAGCGGATGGCGGTCGGAGCGGTGTAGAAGATGTTGACCTGGTGCTTGTCGCACACCTGCCAGAAGCGCGAGGCGTCCGGGTAGGTCGGGATGCCTTCGAACATCAAGGTGATGGCGCCGTTGGCCAGCGGGCCGTAGACGATGTACGAGTGGCCGGTGACCCAACCCACGTCGGCGGTGCACCAATAGATGTCGCCCTCGTGATAGTCGAAGACGTACTGATGGGTCATCGAGGCATAAACCAGATAGCCGCCGGTGGTGTGCAGCACGCCCTTCGGCTTACCGGTCGAACCCGAGGTGTAAAGGATGAACAGCGGATCTTCCGCGCTCATCTCGGCCGGCTTGTGGGTGGGGGCGGCCTTTTCGGTCAGGTCGTGGTACCAGCTGTCACGGCCGGTGACCATGTGGATGTTGCCACCGGTGCGCTTGACGACGATGACGTTCTTGACCGACCAGCAGGTCTCCAGCGCCTTGTCGACGTTGGCCTTCAGCGGCACCTTGCGGCCGCCGCGCAGACCCTCGTCGGCGGTGATCACCAGCGAGCTGTCGCAATCTTGGATGCGGCCGGCCAGGGCGTCGGGCGAGAAGCCGCCGAACACGATCGAGTGGATGGCGCCGACGCGGGCGCAGGCCAGCATGGCGACGGCGGCCTCGACGATCATCGGCAGATAGATGGTGACGCGGTCGCCCTTCTTGACGCCCAGGCCTTCCATGGCGTTGGACAGGCGGCACACCTGCTCGTGCAGTTCACGGTAGGTGACGTGCTTCGATTCGTTCGGGTCGTCGCCTTCCCAGATGATGGCGGTCTGGTCGCCGCGCTTCTCGAGGTGGCGGTCCAGGCAGTTGGCGGCGACGTTCAAGGTGCCGTCCTCGTACCACTTGATGCTGACGTCGCCTGAATAGCTGACGTTCTTCACCTTGGTGTAGGGCTTGATCCAATCGATGCGCTTGCCGTGCTCGCCCCAGAAGCCATCGGGGTCCTTGACCGACCGGTCATACCACTCCTGGTAGGTCTTCTCGTTGATCAGCGCATTCTTGGCGAATTCCGCGGGAACCGGAAAAAGGTCGGCCATGTCGGTTTGTCTCCACTCGATTATGGTTTTGCCCGTAGGAAGGGGGAGGCGGGCTTTGTTGTTAACCCCGGTGCAGGCGGGGATTATGGTCAAGTTGTTGGAATGACTCAACCCCCTGGACGCAACAAACGACAGATTCCCTTGTGCTGCAGCGCAACATTGTAACGCTGTTGTCAGCGGATGGTCACTCTGGGGCGACCACCATTCCATCCTCGATGGAAACCGGCACGGCGACCAGCGAGCGGCCCTTGCAGGGGCCCAGACGGCACAGCCCGGTGGCCGGGTCGAAGCGGGCGCCGTGCAGCGAGCATAGAATCTCGGTCTTGGACAAATCGAGGAAGTGGTCGGGTTCCATTTCCAGCGGCGCGCCGACATGGGGGCAGCGATCGACGAAGGCGGTGACGGATGGGCCCTGGCGGACCACGAACACCGCCTCGACCTGGCCGTTGATGGTCAGGCGGAACGGCCCCTTGGCGCCCTTCTTCGGCAGGTCGGCCAGGGCGCACAGGATCACGGACCCACGCCCCCCAACCCGCACAGGATGTCCCATGATTGGTCGTCGATGGGCATGACGCTCAGGCGCGATTGCTTGATCAGGGCCAGGTCGGCCAGGCGGGGGTCGGCCTTGATGGCGGCCAGGGTCACCGGGTGGGGGACCGGCCGCACCGCCTTGAGGTCCGGGCACACCCAGCGCGGGTCTTCGGCGGTGGGGTCGGGATAGGCCTCGCGCGCCACCTCGACGATGCCGACGATGCGCTTCTCATCGACCGAGTGATAGAAGAACGCCAGGTCGCCGACCTTCATCGCCTTCAGGAAATTGCTGGCTTGGTAATTGCGCACGCCGGTCCAGGCGGTGACACCGTCCCGCACCTGATCGTCCCACGACCAGGCGCCGGGTTCGGACTTGACCAGCCAGCGGGCCATCAGGGCAGGACCTTCTTGTAGGGCAGAACGGTGACCGTCTCGAACAGGCCGGCCTTGGCATAGGGGTCGCCGGCCAGGAAAGTGTCCAACTCGGCGCGGCTGGCGAAATCGAGCACCAGCACCGAACCGACCATGCCGGTGCGGTCCTCGGTCTGCACCGGGCCGGCCATCACCACCTTGTCCGGATGGGCCTTCAGGTATTCCAGGTGGTTGGCGCGGTTGTCCTGGCGCAGCTGCAGGGCGCCGGGCTTGTCTTGGCAATGAACGACATACATGGGGGCTCTCCTTGGTTTTATCGGGTCTCGGCCCGAAACGGCCGGTTCAGCAGGGCGGCGATGGCCTGGTCCAGGTCCTGGCCGCGATTGATCACCGAATCGACGCCGGCGCAGATCGGCATCTCGATGCCCAGGCGGCCGGCCAGGTCGACCACCGCGCCGGCACTCCACACCCCTTCGGTCACCGCCCGGCGGCTGGCCAGGATATCGGCCAGCGAGCGGCCCTCGCCCAGGGCGAAGCCCAGCGAGTAATTGCGCGACTGGGTCGATGACGCGGTCAAGATCAGGTCGCCCAGGCCGGACAGGCCCATCAGGGTCTCGGGCCGGCCGCCCTTGGCCACCGCCAGCCGGGTCAGCTCGGCCAGGCCGCGGGTGATCAGGGCAGCGCGGGCATTGTCGCCCATGCCGCGCCCCTCGACGATGCCGCAGGCGATGGCCAGCACGTTCTTGACGGCGCCGCCGATCTCGGCGCCCACCAGATCGTCGGCCAGATAGGGGCGGAAGGTCGGCGTGCCGACCGCCTCCACCAGACGTTTGCCCAACACTTGGTCGGCGCAGGCCAGGGTTACCGCCGTCGGCAGGCCGCGCGCCACCTCGATGGCGAAGGTCGGACCCGACAGCACGGCGATGGCGGCGGTGGGCAGTTCGGCCTCGACCACCTCGGTCATCATCGCCAGCGTGCCCTGCTCGATGCCCTTGGCGCAGATCACCGCCGGGGTGCCGGGGCGCCACAGCGGCGCCAGGGCGCGCGCGGTGGCGCGCAGGTGCTGGGCCGGGGTGACCAGCAGCACCACCCCTTGGGCGGCGATCTCGGCCAGGTCGATGGTGGCGCGGATGCCGCATTCCAGCGCGATGCCGGGCAGATAGGTGGCGTTGGTGCGGGTGGCGTTGATGCCGGCCACGACTTCCGCCTCGTGCGCCCACAGCACGACGTTGCGCCCGGCCCGGCGGATGGTGGCCGCCAAAGCCGTTCCCCACGCGCCCGCGCCGACGATGCCGATGCTGTCCATGCTGTTCCTCCGTGATCCCTGCCTGGGTTATGCCCCGAGCCGGTCCGGCGGGCAACACTTGCGGCGACAAAAGTTCGGACTTATCCCTATACTCGCGATAAGCGCGATCATCGGGGGGAAATCATGTCCGGTTTGGCACTCTTCACCGCGGCCGTGGTGGTCCTGGCGGTCGTTCTGGTGGTCCTGGGGGTCAAGGTGGTGCCGCAGGGCTTCGAATTCACCGTCGAGCGATTCGGGCGCTACACCCGCACCCTGTCGCCGGGCCTGCATCTGATCATCCCGTTGATCGACCGCATCGGTCGCCAGTTGAACGTCATGGAACAGGTGGTCGACGTCCCCAGCCAGGAAATCATCACCCGCGACAACGCCATGGTCACCGTCGATGGGGTGGTGTTCTTCCAGGTGCTCGACACCGCCCGCGCCGCCTATGAGGTGTCCAACCTGCAGGTGGCGATCTTGAACCTGATCATGACCAACATCCGCACGGTGATGGGCGGCATGGACCTGGACGAATTGCTGTCGCAGCGCGACCGCATCAGCGCCCAGCTCTTGGTGGTGGTGGACGAGGCGACCCAGCCCTGGGGCATCAAGGTCACCCGCATCGAGATCAAGGACATCGCCCCGCCGCGCGACCTGATCGACGCCATGGCCCGTCAGATGAAGGCCGAGCGCGACAAGCGCGCCGCCATCCTCGAGGCCGAGGGACTGAAGCAGGCCGAGGTGCTGAAGGCCGAGGGCCAGAAGCAAAGCCAGATCCTGGCCGCCGAAGGGCGCCGCGAGGCGGCCTACCGCGATGCCGAGGCCCGCGAGCGAGAGGCCCAGGCCGAGGCCAAGGCGGTGTCCATGGTCTCGGAAGCCATCAGCGGCGGCCAGGGCATGGCGGTCAATTACTTCGTCGCCCAGCGTTATGTCCAGGCGCTGGAGAAGGTCGCCGCCGCCCCCAACCAGAAGCTGGTGATGATGCCGCTCGAGGCCTCGGGCGTCATCGGCGCCATCGCCGGCATCGCCGAATTGGCCAAGGACGCCCTGGGCAAGCCGGGGCCGGTGCAGTCCCTGTCGCGCGGTCCGATCCTGCCGGCCGGGGAATAGCGATGGTCCCGGTCTTCTGGCACTGGCTGATCCTGGGCAGCGCCCTGATCGCCCTCGAGGCGATGGTGCCGGGCACCTTCCTGCTGTGGCCGGGCATCTCCGCCTTCCTGACCGGCATCCTCGCCTATGTGGCTCCCGGTCTGGGCTGGGAGGTGCACGGGGTGGTCTTCGCCGTGCTGACGGTGGCGTCGGCGGTCCTGGGGCGGCGGCTGTACGCTCGCCTGCGCCAGCCGGTCTCGGACCAGCCGCTGCTGAACAAGCGGGGCGAGCAATTGATCGGCAGCCGCCACGTCCTGGATGGCGCCCTGCAGAACGGTCGCGGCCGCATGACCATCGGCGACACCACCTGGAGCGTCGCCGGCCCCGATCTGCCGGCCGGGACCAAGGTGGTGGTCACCGCCATCGACGGCAATTGCCTGCACGTCACGGCTGCCGACGCATGAACCGCCTGTACGTTGCCGCCGACCTGGCCGCGGGCGCCGTCCTGACCTTGGGCAAGGACCAGTCGCACTATCTGGCCAATGTCATGCGGGCCAAGCTGGGCGAGATGGTCCTGCTGTTCAACGGCCGAGACGGCGAATGGCAGGGCGAACTGACCGATGTCGGCAAGAACGCGGTGCGGCTGGTCATCGGCGCGCAGACCCGCCCCCAGCCACCCGAGCCCGATCTGTGGCTGCTGGCGGCGCCGTTGAAGAAGGACAACACCGATCTGGTCGCCGAAAAGGCGGCCGAGCTTGGGGTCAGCCGCCTGTGGCCGGTCTTCACCCGGCGCACCGTGGCGGCCCGCGTCAATACCGACCGCCTGCGCGCCCACCTGATGGAAGCGGCCGAGCAGTGCGAGCGCCTGACCGTTCCCGACCTGGCGGAGCCGGCGGCCTTGGACAAGGTGCTGGCCGGCTGGGACCCAGCGCGCACCTTGATGTTCCTTGATGAAAGCGGGTCGGGCCCGCCCTTGGCCCAGGCCTTGCCGCAATCCGGCCCGCTGGCGGTGCTGGTCGGCCCGGAAGGCGGCTTCGCCCCCGAGGAACGCGCCCTGTTGGCCACCTGCGCCTTTGCCCGGCCGGTGTCGCTGGGGCCGCGCATCCTGCGGGCCGAAACCGCCGCCATCGCCGCCCTGGCGGTGGTTCAGGCCATCGTCGGGGATTGGCGGACGCCGCCCAGAGGGGCATAATCCGCACCCCCGACCCGGAGATTCCCATGCCGCCGAAGATCAATCCGCTGAAGCTCAATCCCCTGCAGAGCAAGACCCTGGTGCTGTTCCAGGAACTGGCCAGGTCCGACGAGACCAGCAACACGCTGGAAAGCGGCGACAAGGTGCTGACCACCCTGCCGCAGCCGCACGGCAACCATTTCCATGTCGGGCGCAAGGTGGTGATGACCGCCGACGCCACCGGCCTTGCCAATCAGGCGGTGTGGGTGGCGCTGGAAAGGAAGGGCCTGATCCGCGGCACCTTCCCCTATGCCCTGACCCTGACCAAGGCTGGCCAGGACTACGATACCGGCCTGGCCGACAAGATCCTGCACGGCTCCGATCATTAAGGGTTGTTCCCCTGTTGACATTCGCCTGACGGATGCGTGTCATGGCCGGGATCGGTCGTGGGGGCATCGATGGCGAACGTTTCTCGGGCCGCACTGTTCCTGGTGGTTTTGCTGCAAGCCGGTTGCGCGCAGAAATCGGTACCGCTTGCCTGCTTCGATACGTCGCCCGGAAGGGGCACCGCGTTCGGGCAGGCGCTGGAACTGACGGTCCGCGCGCATGGGACGGCGGTGCGGGCCGAGCAATTGGCGCTGGCCGGCTTGAATGGGCTGGCCGAGATCGATCCCGATCTGTCGTTCACGCGCACCCGCGATCATGTCCGCGTCGAGGTCAAGGGCAAGCCGCCCTTTGACAAGAACGCGGTCGGCGGCTTGGGGGAAACGTCCTGGCGAGAGATTTCGGCCGAATTGGTTCGGTCGGCGGCGCGGCTGTCCGGCGCGGTAGATGCCGCCCCTCCCGAGCGTATCCAGCAAGTGATGGTCGATGCCATGTTGGCCGCCCATCCGCCGCAATCCTTGCCGTGCGCTGGCAGCACGTCTCCGGTGGCGCGGTTGGACTTTCCGGTGGAGAAGCCCGCTGCGGCCGGGGCGGCGCCGAAGCCGGTCTTCGAGGCCGTCGCCCATCCCGCGCCCAGGACGCGGCCGGCCCTGCGCGAGACTATCGGGCGCGACTTCGTCCAGATGATGCACACGGTTCTTCGTATCCACCTCGAGCCGGTCTCGGCGGATCGCTTCGTGGCGGACGGATTGGCCGGGCTCAGTGACCTTGATCCGTCCTTGCGACTGGATGGGCGCCCGCTCGAGCCGCTCGAGTGGGAGCCGGCGATCAATGCGGCGATCTCCTCGTCGCCGCGATTGAAGGCCCAAGAGCCGACGGACTTGTTCGCCAAGATGGCCGACAAGGCCCTGTCCGGCTTGGGGTCCGGCTCGCGCTTCGTTCCGGTCTCGGTCCAGCAAATGGCGGGAGCGGGAATTGTCGGTGTGGCGCTGGACCAGACGCAGACGGGGGGATTGATCATTCGGGTTCAGCCGCGTTCGCCGGCGGCCCGGGCCGGATTGTCGCCCGGCGATCGGATCGTCGCGGTGGACGGCGTTCCCGTCGGCGGGCGGACCGGGGAAGAGGTGGCAGCCCGCCTGCGCGGCCAGCCTCAGAGTACGGTGACGCTGACGGTCCAGCTGGCCAAGACCGGAGGCTCGGTCAATATCGGGCTGGTTCGGGCGTATGGTGCGTCCATCGATGTCGATGTCCGTGATCGCCTGGTTTGGGTGACGGCCGAGGCCTTTCAGCAGGGATCGGTGCATACAATCGGTGGGGCGATCAAGAAAGCGATCCCGGACAATGGGCCGAAATCGGACGGCATGGTTCTGGACCTGCGGGGCTGCGCGGGGGGCTCGCTTCATGATCTTTGGGCCGCTGCCGCCATGTTCGAACCGGGAATTTCGCCCTTCGTGCTGCGACAAAGGCAGTCCTGGCCGGCATCGCCGACAAACGGGTCGTTGGCCGGGCTGGGGCGTGGCGTGCCGCTGGTGGTGCTGGTGGACCGCTACACCGCCGGCGGATGCGAGTTGTTGGCGGATCACTTGCAGGCCAAGGCCGGCGCGGTGGGGATCGGCGTTTCCACGGCGGCCAAGGCGATCATCCAGGATATGTTGCCGATGGGGGCCTATGGCTCGGTTCGCCTGACCACCGGCCGGATCGAAGCGGCAGACGGCCGGCGGGTCGATGGTATCGGGATGATCCCGACGCTGTGCACCGCCAATGCCTCGACGGTGTCGGAGGTGTTGGCGCAACTGGACGATGGCCGGGCCGGACAAGCGCGCGCGGCCGCCCTGGGCAGCGATGTGGCCCGGCTGGAGCAGCGCAGCCATTGCCCGGCGTCGAACCGGGCCGGTCAGAGTCTGGAACAGGACGTGGCGCGGCGGCTGTTGTCCGATCCCGGTCTTTACGCGAAGGCGCGCGGCGCGGGCTGATCCAGTTCCGCCCGCAGCACGAAATGGAAGACGGTGCCGCCGCTTGCCGCCTCGTCGACCCAGATGCGTCCGCCGTGGCGTTCGACGATGCGCTTGCACATGGCCAGGCCCATGCCGACGCCGGGGATGGCGCTGTGGGTGTGCAGCCGCTTGAAGATGGTGAAGACCTGGGTGCGAAATTCCGGGGCGATGCCGATGCCGTTGTCGGTCAGGCTGAAATGCCAGCTTAAGCCCTCGGCCCGGCATTCCAGGGCGATGATCGGGGCCGCCTCGGGATTGCGGTACTTGATGGCATTGCCGATCAGGTTCTGGAACAGCTGGATCAGCTGGATTTCGTCGCCGGTGACCACCGGCAGCGCCGGGATGGTCAATCGCGCCCCGGAATCGGCGATGGCGGCCCGTAAATTGTCGCCGACCACCGCCAGGACCTTGTCCAGGCTGACCGGCTCGAAATGCTCGACCAGCGCGTTGACGCGCGAATAGTCCAGCAAGCCATCGACCAGCGCCACCATCTGCTTGGCGCCCCGGACCACGAAGCCGATGATGTCGGCGCCGTCCTCGCCCAATTGGGGGGCGTAGCGACTTTCCAGCAACTGGGCAAAGCGGACCACCGTGTTCAGCGGCTCGCGCAGATCGTGCGAGGCGGCATAGGCGAAGCGTTCCAGGTCGGTGTTCGACCGGCTCAGCGCGTCGATGGTGCGGGTCAGCTGGTCCTGGGCCTGCTTGCGTTCGTCGATGTCGCGCACCACCACCAGCAGCCGCTCGGGGCCGTCATCGATGAAGGCGCGGCGCATGCTGACCTCGACCCAGAACAATCTGCCGTCCAGGCGCCGGGCGTACCATTCGAAACATTGCGGGCCGTCGGCCGAGCGGGCGATCCAGGCCATGGCCTCGGCCTCGCCATAGGGCGGGTTGCCTTCGCTCAGGTCGTTGACGCGAATGTCGGCCAGGGCCACGGTGCGCACGCCGTACATGTCGCGCATCCGCTGGTTGGCCATCAAGATGGCCCCGGTATCGGCATCGTGGATGAAGATGGCGTCGCTGATGTTGTCGAAAATGGTGCGGAAGCGCTGCTCGGACATCGCCAGCCGATCCAGGGCGCCCCGCAACTCGGCGGTCTTGATGCGGACCCGGCGCCTCAGCGACCACGCCCAGGCCGCCAGGCCCAGCCCGACCGCCACCGCCACGACGGCCGCGACGGTCACCTGATGCTGCCATTCCTCGTCCTCGGCGCTGGTCAGGCCCTGGCCCAGCCAGCGCTTGTCGATCTCTTGCCGTTCGGCGGCGGTGATCTGGGCGAAGCCTTGCTCGATCAGGCGGAAGGTCGCGGTCTGGCCCTTGCGGACCGCCCAATGGAACTGGCCGGTGTAAAGCGGCGGCGAGGTCAGAAATCGGCGCTCGAGCCCCTTCTTGGTCAGGAAATAGATCGCCGGCGGCTTGTCGATGCAGAACACCTTCAACTCGGCGGCGGCGGCGGCGTCGGCCATCGCCTCGTAGCTGGGATAGGGCTTGACGGTGTCGATGCCCCTTTCCGCCAGGACGTCGATGCAGGCGTCGCCGGTCTTGACCCCGATGGTGAAGCCCTTGACCGTCGAGGCGTCCTTGATGCCCGACAGATGGGCGTCGAACACCAGCGGCACGTCGATGGTGGCGTAGGGGCCTGAGAAATCGTAGATCTTCTCGCGCGCCGGATTGCGGAAGATGGTGTCGATGGCGTCGGCCTTGCCATCGTTGAACTCGGCCAGCGCCTGGCCCCAATCCAGGCCGCGCAGGGTGACCGGAATGCCGGTCTTCTTGGACCACAGCGCCCAGACATCGACCAGGATGCCCTGAAGGTTGCCGCCGCCATCCTTGAAGACATAGGGCGGATAATTGTCGTCCATCACCACGGTGATCGAGGCCGGCGCGGCGCCAGTGGGCCATGGAAAGGCCGCCATCGCCAAGATGGCGAAAGCCGCCAACAGTCCCTTCATTGGCCGCATACCCATCGTGACGCCCCTACGCCGCCATACATCCGGAAGGGTATTCCCTTGGCCATAGCACGGCCAGGGAAATTTGAAGGGCATTGTTCACCTGGGATACAAATTCCTTGACGGCTTTTGTTTCCTTGGTGAACAATATCCTCGCACCCAGGAGCCGCCCATGACCGCCCGTCGCAAGCCCGCCATCATCGAAACCGGATCGCTGTCCTACGGCATGCTGCCGGGATTGCTGGGTTTCCACCTGCGTCGCGCCCAGGTGTCGCTGTTCAAGCATTTCGCCCGCACGGTCGGCCAGGTGGCGGGTATCACGCCGGGCCTGTTCGGCATGCTGCAGGTGATCGCCGCCAATCCCGGCCTGGCGCAAAGCCGCCTGGCCGAGGCGATGGAGGTCGAGCGTTCGACCATCGTCAAGGTGGTCGATCAGCTGGAAGCGCGCGGCCTGATCGTGCGCGAGCCGTCGGCGGTCGATCGCCGCTCGCATTGCCTGGAACTGACCGAACTGGGGCGGGCCGAGCTGGCCCGCATGGAGCAGCTGGTCCTGGCCCACGAGGCCGAGCTGGCCGCCAAATTGACGCCCGAGGATCGCCAGGAACTGACCCGCCTGCTGATCCAGCTGGCCGACTGACAACCCAAGGAGAGCGCGCTTTGAAATCCATCCTGGCCCTGACCGTCAATGGCCGCCGCCGCGAGGACCTGATCCCCGACGGTATGCTGCTGATCGATTACCTGCGCGATTTCGCCGGCCTGACCGGCACCAAGCAGGGCTGCGACGGCGGCGAGTGCGGCGCCTGCACCGTGCTGGTGGACGACCGCCCGCGCCTGGCCTGCTCGACCCTGGCCCATCAGGTGGCGGGCAAAAGGGTCGAGACGGTCGAGGGCCTGACCCGCTCGGGCCGGATGAGCGCCCTGCAGCAGGCCTTCCACGAGAAGCTGGGCACCCAGTGCGGCTTTTGCACGCCCGGCATGATCATGGCGGCCGAGGCCCTGCTGCGCAAAAACCCCGATCCCAGCCGCGACCAGATCAAGGCGGCCCTGGCCGGCAATCTGTGCCGCTGCACCGGCTATGTGAAGATCGTCGAATCGGTGGAAGCCGCCAAGGGGGTCAGCCCATGACCGCCCGCAAACTGGAAAAGGCCGCGCGCACCGGCAATGTCGGGGTGCCGACGCCCTTGATCGACGGCATCGAGAAGGTCACCGGCAAGGCCAAATATACCGGCGACATGAAGGCCACCGACGCCCTGGTCGGGCGCATTCTTCGAAGCCCGCATCCCCATGCCTTGGTCAAGTCGATCGACCTGTCGGCCGCCCTGGCCCTGGACGGCGTCGTGGCCATCTGCACCGGCGATGATTGCGACAAGCCTTACGGCGTGCTGCCGATCGCCGAGAACGAATATCCGCTGGCCAAGGGCAAGGTGCGTTACCGCGGCGACCCGGTGGCGGCGGTGGCCGCCATCGACGAGGAAACCGCCGCCCGCGCCCTGAAGCTGATCCGCGTCGAGTACGAGACGCTGCCGGCGGTGTTCGAGGCCAGGAAGGCCATGGCCGCGGGCGCGCCGGTGCTGCATGACGACAAGCCCAACAATGTGCTGCGCGACGTCCACAACGAGTTCGGCGATGCCGAGGCCGGATTCAAGGCCGCCCATCTGGTGCGCGAGAAAAGCTTCCGTTTCGCCGAGATCAACCACGCCCATATCGAGCCCAACGCCACCCTGGCCGAGTTCGACGCCGAACGCGGCACCCTGACGCTGACCACCACCACCCAGGTTCCCTATTACGTCCACCTGAAGGTGGCCCAATGCCTGGAGATGGACACCGCGCGCATCCGCGTCATCAAGCCGTTCCTGGGCGGCGGCTTCGGCGCACGCACCGAGACCTTGCACCACGAGATCATCGCGGCCCTGCTGGCCCGCAAGGCGCAAGGCACGGTCCGGCTGATGCAAACGCGCGAGGAGACCTTCATCGCCCATCGCGGCCGCCCCGACACCGAGATCAAGCTGAAGCTGGGCCTGACCGAAGCCGGCCGCATCACCGCCTGCCATATGGAGGTGATCCAGCGCGGCGGCGCCTATGCCGGCTATGGCATCATCACCATCCTTTATTCCGGCGCGCTGCTGCACGGTCTTTACGACATCCCCAACATCAAGCATGACGGCTGGCGGGTCTATACCAACACGCCGCCCTGCGGCGCCCAGCGCGGCCACGGCACCGTCGACCCCCGCGCCGCCTTCGAGGCGCTGATGAACGAAATGGCGGTGGAACTGGGGCTGGACCCGGCCGATGTGCGCCGGGTCAATCTGATCGGCGCCATCCCCTACACCACCCTTTATGCCCAGAAGGTGATGAGCTACGGCCTGCCGGAATGCATCGACAAGGTGGTGGCGGCGTCGGGGTGGGCCGAGCGGCGCGGCAAGTTGGGGCGCGGCCGGGGCTTGGGGCTGGCCTGCTCGCACTTCGTCTCGGGCACCTCGACGCCGAAGCATTGGACCGGCGAGCCGCACGCCACCGTCAACCTCAAGCTGGATTTCGACGGCGGTATCACCATCCTGACCGGCGCCGCCGATATCGGCCAGGGCTCGAACACCATGGTCGCCCAGGTGGTCGGCGAGGTGCTGGGCGTCGATTGGGGCCGCCTGAAGGTGATTTCCGCCGACAGCGCGCTGACGCCTAAGGATAACGGGTCGTACTCGTCGCGCGTCACCTTCATGGTCGGCAATGCCGGCATCGACGCCGCCAGCGCCCTGAAGAAGGTGCTGGTCGAGGCGGCGGCCAGGAAGCTGGACGCCCATCCCGCCGACATCGAGGTCGAGGGCGAGCTTTATCGCGTCGCCGGCGGCCAGGACCCGGGCCTGGCCTTCCAAGAGGTGGTCAAGGCCGCGCTGATCGACACCGGCACCCTGACCGTCAAGGGCACCTTCACCTGCCCGACCGAGTTCATGGGCGACAAGAAGATCCGGGGCAGCGCCATCGGCGCCACCATGGGCTTTTGCTATGCCGCCCAGGTGGTCGAGGCCAGCGTCGATGAGGTGACCGGCAAGGTCACCGCCCACAAGGTGTGGGTGGCGGTCGATGTCGGCCGCGCGCTCAACCCGCTGGCGGTGGAAGGCCAGGTCCAGGGCGGCGTGTGGATGGGCATGGGCCAGGCGATGAGCGAGGAAACCCGCTACGACGAAGGCCGCATGCTGCACGGCAATCTGCTGGATTACCGGGTGCCGACCATGGCCGAAAGCCCGGACATCGAGGTGTTCATCGTCGAAAGCATCGACCCCAACGGCCCGTTCGGCGCCAAGGAAGCCAGCGAGGGCATGCTGGCCGGCTTCCTGCCCGCCGTGATGGACGCGGTGTACGACGCCGTCGGCATCCGCCCCGACACCCTGCCGTTGACGCCCGACCGGATCACCGAATGGCTGGACGCCGCCCAGGAGGCCGCCCAATGAACCTGATGCCCGACCTGAAGACCGTCCGCCCCGCCAGCCTGCCCGAGGCCTGCAAGGCCCTGACCGAAGGCAGCGCCCACGCGGTGGCCGGCGGCACCGACCTTGTGCCCAATCTGCGCCGTGGTCTGTTGGAACCGGCCGTTCTGGTCGATCTGACCGCGCTGGACGGCTTTGCCGCCATCGAACCCACCGCCGATGGCGGCCTGCGGCTGGGCGCCGGCGCCACCCTGGAAGCCATCGCCGAGAACCCGGATGTGCTGGCCGCCTATCCGGGCCTGGCCCAGGCGGCGCTGGGGGTGGCCGGGCCGACCCATCGGGCGGCGGCCAGCTTGGGCGGCAATCTGTGCCAGGACACCCGCTGCGTCTTCTATAACCAAAGCGAATGGTGGCGGGAAGGCAACGGCTATTGCCTGAAGCTCAAGGGCGACAAATGCCATGTGGTGGTCAAAAGCGACCGCTGCTACGCCACCTATCACGGCGATGTCGCCCCGGCCCTGATGGTGCTGGGCGCCACCGCCGAAATCGCAGGCCCCATCGGCAAGCGCACGCTGCCGCTGGCCCAGTTGTTCGTCGAATCCGGGGCGCAGCACCTGTCGCTCAATCCCGGCGAGATCGTTTGCGCCATCCAACTGCCGCCGGCCGATGGCCTGCGCTCGGCCTATGAAAAGGCCCGGGTGCGCGACGCCGTCGATTTCCCGCTGGCCGGCATCGCCGTGTCGTTGCGCAAGGATGGCGCGACCATCGCCGCGCTTAAGGTGGCGGTGACCGGGACCAACTCGGCCCCGGTCATGGTTCCCACCGACGGATTGATCGGCAAGGCCTGGGACGCCGACGCCGCCAAGGTCCTGACCGAAAGCGTGCGCAAGACCAGCCTGGTCTTGAAGACCACGGTGATGGGCGCCAAGTACCGCCGCAGGGTGGCGCAAGGCCTGGCCAAGCGCCTGATCGACCGGTTGTGGGAAGACTGAGATCATGTCGCTGACCGCCATCGGGCACGCCCCTTCCGATGACCAACAGGTGCTGGACGCGGCGGCCGGCTGGCTGGCCGACGGCAACCCGGTGGTGCTGGCGGTGGTGGTCTCGACCTGGGGCTCGGCGCCGCGCGGTGTCGGGTCTTACATGGCGGTGCGCGAGGACGGGCTGTTTGCCGGCTCGGTCTCGGGCGGCTGCATCGAGGCCGCCGTGGTCGAGGCCGCGCAAGACCTGTGCCGGCCGATCCAGGTGATGGATTTCGCCATCGACGACGATACCGCGCGGCGCGCCGGCCTGCCGTGCGGCGGCAATGTGGTGGTGGCGCTGATCAGGCCTGATTCCGTCTTGCTGGCCCGTCTGGCCCAGCGCACCGCCCAGCGCCAGCCGGCAGCCCTGGTGATCGACCTCGCCAGCGGCCAGCAGACCCTGGTCGACCCCGTCGGCAATCACGGGCATCTGGCACTGTCGCCCGAGGTGATGGCCGATATCGGCCAGCGTTTGGCGAGTGGCCAGTCGGGCTGCCCGAGCGAGGGACTGTTCGCCCGCATCCACGAACCGGCCACCGTGCTGGTGGTGGTCGGCGCCGTCCACGTCACCCAGTCGCTGGTGGCCATGGCCGAACTGGTCGGCTTCAAGGTGGTGGTGGTCGATCCGCGCCGCTCGTTCGCGACGCCGGAACGCTTCCCCGGCGCCACCTTGATCAGTCGTCAGCCGGAAGAGGCGCTGCCCGAGCTGATCCTCGATTCCCGCACCGCCATCGTCACCCTGGCCCATGTCGCCGCCCTGGACGATGCCACCCTGATCCGCGGCCTGGATTCGGACGCCTTCTATGTCGGCGCGCTGGGCAGTCGCCGCACCCACGCCAAGCGTCTGCAACGCCTGGCCGGGCTGGGGGTGGGCGCGGAAGCGCTGGCCCGCATCCATGCCCCCGTCGGCCTGGATATCGGCGCGGCCAATCCGGCAGAAATCGCCGTCTCGGTCCTGGCCCAGATCATCGCCGCCCGACGGGGCAAGCCGTCGCAGCGGACGTCATGAAGACCGCCGCCCTGGTCCTGGCCGCCGGTCTGGGCACCCGCATGGGCGGCGGCAAGATGATGGTGGAATGGAACGGCCGGCCGTTGCCGGTCTGGCCGGTGATGGCGGCAATCGAGGCCGGTTGCGATCCGGTGGTGGCGGTGGTCGGCCCGGAAAGCGGCGATCTGGATTCGGCCCTGCTGTCGGCCGGAGCCAGGGTGATGGTCAATCCCCGTCCCGGCGACGGCCAGGCCTCGTCGCTGGTGTGTGGGCTGGCGGCTGTCGGTGGGGCCGATCGATTGTTCGTGTTGCTGGGCGACATGCCGCTGGTCGCGCCGCACCATTTGCGCGCACTGATGGCCGCCTTGGACAATGCCTGCGGCCCCACCATCGCCGCGCCGGTGTTCAATGGGCGGCGCGGCAATCCGGTCTTGTTCGACAAAAGCCATTTCACCGCTCTGGCGGCGTTGTCCGGCGACCAGGGCGCGCGCGCCCTGATCGGCGGCCCCCATACCATCCTGGTCGAGATGACCGATCGAGCGGTGTTGGCCGACATCGATACTCCCGAAGACCTGGCGGCCCTTGGCGGCTAGGCGCTTCCATTGCGGGTTGTAATGGGATACGCTGGCCCTCTAAACGCGCATTGACTGTTTGTCATGCGCTGGGGGAGGGTGCTATGGGCAAGAATATCGTCATCTGTTGCGATGGAACCTGGAACACTCCCGACCAGCGGGTCGATGGCGTGCCGGTGCCGACCAACGTGGTCCGCCTGTTCAATGCCCTGGCGCCGGCCGACAAGAATGGCGTCGCCCAGCACAAATATTACCATCCCGGCGTCGGCACCGACGGCACCTGGTGGGAAAAGGCCATGGGCGGTGGGGCCGGGGCCGGGTTGGACCGCAACGTCCAAAGCGCCTATCGCGAATTGTGCGATCATTATCGGCCCGGCGATTCCATCTTCCTGTTCGGCTTCAGCCGCGGCGCCTATACGGTGCGCAGCCTGTCTGGCCTGATCAATCGCTGCGGCCTGCTGGATACGTCCGGCCTGGCCGACGACGTGGCCTGGCGGCGCGTGCAACACCTGTTCGACACCGGCTATCGCAAGGGCGGCACCATGGACACCGCCGGATGGCAGTTCCACGGCCCCGGCGGCAGCCAGCCCGCCAAGGCCGACATTCCCATCCGCTTCCTGGGGGTGTGGGACACCGTCGGCGCCCTGGGCATTCCCGACGACATGGCCTTCCTGAATCTGCTGGATCGGCTGAAGGACTACACCTTCCACGACACCGCGCTCAATCCCCACATCGAGGTCGCCCGCCACGCCATCGCTCTGGACGAGATGCGGGCCACCTTCCAGCCGACCCGCTGGGTCGCGGCGCCGAAGCAGGACGCCACGGAGATGTGGTTCCCCGGCGTGCACAGCGATGTGGGCGGATCGTACCGCGAGGCCGGACTGGCCAACGGCGCCCTGTTGTGGATGATCGAAGAGGCGGAAATGTGCGGCCTGGAATTTGCCCCGCCGATGCGCGCGCAGATCACCGCCAGCCACCTGGACGTCATCCATGATTCCTGCGACGGCGTGTTCAAGCTGCTGGGCACCCAGCCGCGCGCGGTCCCTCGCCTTGAACCGACCAATTCGGTCCTGCACCCATCGACGCTGGACCGCCTGGTGGTCCCGCCGATCGAGCAGGCCCCCTATCGGGTGCAGCACGATCTCAAGCCGGGCGATGCACTGACCTTTGCGATCTATGCCCGCGAGCCGTGGAACGAGACCGGAATCTGGCTGGAAAAAGGCCGCAAATACACCTTCGCGGCCGAGGGGCAGTGGCTGGACGCCAAGGTCACCGCCGGGCCGGCCGGGACCAATGACGGCAAGTTCCAACTGGGCGAGATCGCCCATGTCGCCGGCAGCCTGTGGGGACTGGCGGAAGAGGCCTTCAAGTCGATGACCGGCAATCCCAGCGCCGATTTCCGCGGCACCCGCCGCCACGAAACCTCGCCGTGGTTCTGTCTGATGGGGGCCATCGCCAATGGCAGCCAGCCCGGCACCCCGGTCCAGCACGAGACCTTCGAGATCGGCGCGGGCTGCACCTATATGCCGAAGGAATCAGGCTATTTCTACGCCTACGCCAACGATGCCTGGGGATTCTACGACAACAACCGCGGATCGGTGCGCCTGACGGTGAGATAAGCGGCGTGCCGCTCAGTTGGTCTTGGATTCGGCCTGAAGCTGGGTGATCTTCTTGCGCATCGCGGCCAGAAGGCCATCGACGGTGCCGCCATTGGCCTGGATCACCGAGGAATATTCAGCGCGGTGGGTCTGGGCCATCGAGGCACCTTCGACCTTGATGTCCAGCACACGGTAGATGGCGCCGGCCTTGCGCACGCGCCAGCCGACCATGATCGGGTCAAGCTTCTCGCGCTTGATGCGCGATTCGACCTGAAGGTCGCCGGTCGTCCCCGGTTCGATGGCCAGGATTTCCAGCTTCTCGCCGGAATAGTCCTTGAAACGGCGCGCCCAGGTCAGGACCTGGATTTCCTCGAACAAACGCACGAATTCGGTGCGCTGCTCGTCGGTGGTGGTGGGGGCCGACCAATGGCGGGCCAGGACCAGCTTGCCGATCTCGGGCAGGTCGAAATTATCGATGAACAGGGTGCGGAAGCGCTTGGCGCGCTCGTCATCCGACAGGCCCTTCGCCGCCACGGTGGTCATGGCGGTGTCGGCCAGCTTGGTGATGAAGTCTCCGGCCGCCGGGTCGGCGAAAGCCGAGGCCGGCGACGACACCAGGGCGAAAGTGCTGACGATTGCGGCCAGAAGGTGACGACGGCTCAGCATCGGATCAACGCTTCTCTCGGGACGGCGTGGTCTTCAAATCGACGGTGCCGTTCTTGACCTCGGTGGCGCGAATTTGGCGGTACATCGATCGCAGCGACGCGTAATAATCCAGCGAACCACGCTCGATCTCGTCCAGCTTGTCGAGATAACGCTCGCGCTTGTCCACGCCGTACATGCCGGCACGGGTCCAGATCGCCCAATCCTGGCCGACATGGTCCAAATGCAGGTTCAGCGGATCGACCAGCCATTCGGCGGCCAGGCCGACGGTGTCGCGCGGGTTGCTCGGGCCAAGGATCGGCAGCACCAGATAGGGGCCTTCGCCGATGCCCCAGACCGCGAAGGTCTGGCCGAAATCCTCGTCATGGAAGGGCAGGCCGCCGGGGGCGGCGACGTCGAACAGGCCGGCGGCCCCGAAACCGGTGTTGAAGGCGAAGCGCATCGCCGTCTGCATGGCGCGGTCGGGCTGGCCCTGCAACAGGTCGTTGGCCAGGATGATCGGGCTTCTGAGATTGTTCAGGAAATCGCGGACGCGGTCGCGGCCGAAGGCCGGCACGACATGGCGGTAACCCTGGGCGACCGGCTTCAGCAGCGCCTTGTCGACAACCTGGTTGAATTCGAAGATCGCACGGTTCATCGGCTCGAGCGGGTCGTTCAACTGCTCGAACTCGGCCACGGCCTCCTTGTCGTCGGCGGGCGGCGGCGCGGCGCAGCCGGCCACCAGGGCCAGCGAAACCAGAGAAACGGCGATACGGGAGAGCGCGGCGCGAGGAATGAAGGTTGGCATGTCGATTCTTCGGATACCTAGATTGACCTTCTTGTTTTACGAACTCGTGCACGAATGCACAAGCAGGCGAACGCCGTCGAATGGTTCCCGGCGCAATTGAGGTAACACGTTCCCAACCCGAACGCCAGGGGGGATGAGTCGATTCCGGGCAGGCCCTCGCCACACCGATGCATTTTGGCAACAGCCGTGTCGGGTCTTAGCTGCATTTCCGCTTCTATTCCGCATAAAGATATGTTTATATCTTTCTGACGATAGGGTCGGAGGTGTCGGGTGGAACGTGTCCTGTCAGGTTTGCGCGCTGCGGCCGAGCCCACCAGGCTGCGGCTGCTGTCGTTGCTGGCCCAGGGCGACCTGACCGTCAGCGAACTGACCCACATCCTTGGCCAAAGCCAGCCCCGGGTCAGCCGACACCTGAAGCTGATGTGCGATTCCGGCCTGCTGGACCGCTTCCCCGAAGGCGCTTGGGTGTTCTACCGGCTGGCCGCCACCGGAACCGGCGCCGACCTGGCCCGCTCGCTGCTGCCGATGTTGCCGGCGGGCGACACCACCCTGGCGCTGGATCGTCAACGGCTGGATCAGGTGCGCGCCGCGCGGGCGGCCCGGGCCCAGACCTATTTCACCGAGAACGCCTCGCGCTGGGACCAGATCCGCTCGCTGCAGGTCGACGATGCCCAGGTCGAGCAGGCATTGGTCGCCACCATGGCCGGGCGCCGGATCGCCGATCTGGTCGATATGGGCACCGGCACCGGCCGCATCCTGGAAGTGCTGGCCCCCCACATCCAGCGCGGCGTCGGCATCGATCTGTCGCGCGAGATGCTGGCGGTGGCGCGCGCCAATCTGGAACGGGCCGGCTGCCGCCATTGCATGGTCCGCCAGGGCGACATCACCCAATTGCCGCTGGCCGATTCCTCGGCCGACGCGGTGACCATCCATCAGGTGCTGCATTACGCCGCCGAGCCGGCCCGCGTGGTGGCGGAAGCCGCCCGGGTGCTGAAGCCCGGCGGCCTGCTGGTTCTGGTCGATCTGGCCCCGCACGCGTTGGAATTGCTGCGCGACCAGCATGCCCATCGCCGCCTGGGCTTTTCCGATGCCGAGGTGGACGGCTGGCTGAGTGCGGCCGGCCTTCGGTCCGACGGCCAGACCCGCCTGGCGGGCGACCCATTGACCGTGGTCCTGTGGCGGGCCATCAAGTCGTGAAATCCCGGCAAGTCGTGAAACCCCGGCAAGTCGTGAAACAAGGAGCATAACCGGTGAACTCACCCCTTCCCATCGCTGTCGCCTCGGCCCAGCCGGTCAAGGTTTCCTTCGAATTCTTCCCGCCCAAGACCGAGAAGATGCAGGAAACCCTGTGGGAATGCGTCAAGCGCCTGGAGCCCTTGGCGCCGGCCTTCGTCTCGGTGACCTATGGCGCCGGCGGCACCACGCGGGAACGCACCCACGACACCGTGGTCCGCATCGCCCGCGAGACCAGCCTGAAGCCGGCCGCCCACCTGACCTGCGTCGGTCATGTGCAGGGCGAGGTCGACGACATCGCCCGGCGCTATTGGGATGAAGGCATCCGCCACATCGTCGCCTTGCGCGGCGACGCGCCGGAAGGGTCGGGGGCCTATGTGCCGACGCCCGGCGGCTATGGCTATGCCGTCGATCTGGTCCGCGGCCTGAAGCGCATCGCCGATTTCGAGATTTCGGTGGCGGCCTATCCCGAGATGCATCCCGACGCGCCGTCGGCCGCCTTCGATCTCGACAATCTGAAGGCCAAGGTCGATGCCGGCGCCACCCGGGCGATCTCGCAATATTTCTTCGACCCGGCGGTGTTCCTGCGTTTCCGCGAGCGTGCCGTCGCCGCCGGCATCACCGTGCCGATCGTGCCGGGCATCCTGCCGGTGACCAATTTCGCCCAGGTGCAGAAATTCTCGGCCGCCTGCGGTGCCTCGGTGCCGGGCTGGATGGCCACCTTGTTCGAAGGCCTGGATAACGACCCGGAAACCCGGCGCCTGGTCGCCGCCACCGTCGCCGCCGAACAATGCCGGGCGCTGGCCGCCGACGGCGTTTCGGACTTCCATTTCTACACCCTGAACCGCGCCGACCTGGCTTATGCGATCTCGCATATCCTGGGCGTTCGGCCGCGGGGCTGACCAAAGGCTCTCCCTCGCCCGCTCGCGGGAGAGGGAGCGGGGAGGGAGAGGGCCGGAGGCACAGTGAAGCCGCGTGGAAACATCCTTCTGGCCCGCCGGCTACGCACCGACGGCACCGACGTCGAAAGACTGATGTGGCGCCATCTGCGCGCCAAGCGGTTCGAGGGCCGGAAATGGCGGCGCCAGCATCCGATCGGCCCCTATGTGGTGGATTTCGTGTGTCTGCAGGCGGCCCTGGTCGTCGAACTGGATGGCGGGCAGCATGGTTTCGAGGCCCAGGCGGCGGCCGACGCCGAGCGGACGGTCTTTCTCGAGGGCCTGGGTTATCAGGTTCTTCGATTTTGGAATAACGACGTGAATGACAACATCGAGGGTGTCTTGCTGACCATCGCCGAGGCGATCCGGCAAAGGCCCTCTCCCCCGGCCCCTCTCCCGCACGCGGGCGAGGGGAGGTGACGAGCAAGGAACCGACCATGACCAATATTCTCGACCATCTGTCCGACCGCGTCTTGTTGTGCGACGGCGGCACCGGCGCCCTGGTGCAGGCGATGAACCTGTCGGTGGACAAGGATTTCCTGGGGCTGGAAAACTGCACCGAGATCCTGGTGAAGTCCCGCCCAGACGTCATTCGCGGCATCCACGCCAGGTATTTCGAGGCCGGCGCCGACATGGTCGAGGCCGACACTTTCGGTGCCAGCCCGGTGACGCTGGCCGAGTTCGGCATCGCCGACCAGGCCTTCGACCTCAACAAGACCGCCATCGAGCTGGCCTGGGAAGCGGCCGAGCAATTCAAGGCCGACGGCCGCGCCCGCTTCGTGCTGGGCGCCATCGGGCCGGGCACCAAGCTGCCCAGCCTGGGCCATATCGGCTATGACGAGTTGGAAGCCGCCTATGTCACCCAGGCGGCCGGCCAGATCGCAGGCCAAGTCTCGGCCTTCCTGGTCGAGACCTGCCAGGACCCGCTGCAGATCAAGGCCGCCGTCAATGGCTGCAAGATCGCCTGCGCCCAGGCCGCCAAGGACATCCCCATCCTGGTGCAGGTGACGGTGGAAACCACCGGCACGCTGCTGGTCGGCGCCGATATCGCCGCCGCCGCCACCGTGGTCCATTCGCTGGGCGTGCCCAGCATGGGCCTCAATTGCGCCGCCGGCCCGCAAGAGATGCTGGAGCACGTCAAGTGGCTGGTGGAAAACTGGCCCGGCTTCATCTCGATCCAGCCCAATGCCGGCCTGCCGGAACTGGTCGACGGTCAGACCCGCTATCCGTTGCTGCCCGACGAGTTGGCGGTGTGGCACGAGCGTTTCGTTTCCATGGGCGTCAACCTGCTGGGCGGCTGCTGCGGCACCCGGCCGGAACACATCGCCGCCACCCATGCCATGCTGAAGAAGGTCGGCAACGGCACTCGCCCCAATCCGGCCAAGCGCAGCTTCCATTGGGTGCCGTCGGTGGCGTCGCTTTATTCGCAGGTGCCGTTGCGCCAAGAAAATGCCTTCCTGGCCATCGGCGAGCGCTGCAACGCCAACGGCTCGAAGAAGTTCCGCGACCTGCAAGATGCCGAGGATTGGGACGGCATCACCGCCATGGCCCGCGAGCAGGTCAAGGAAGGCAGCCACACCCTGGACGTCTGCACCGCCTTCGTCGGCCGCAACGAGGTGTCGGACATGACCGAGGTGGTCAGCCGCCTGCGTGGCGCCGTCACCACGCCGCTGGTGGTCGATTCCACCGAGCTGCCGGTGCTGGAAGCGGCGCTGAAGCTTTACGGCGGCAAGGCCATCTTGAACTCGATCAATTTCGAGGATGGCGAGAAGGACGCCGAGAACCGGCTGATCCTGGCCAAGAAGTTCGGCGCCGCCGTGGTGGCGCTGACCATCGACGAGCAGGGCATGGCCAAGGATGCCGATGCCAAGCTTCGCATCGCCAAGCGTCTTTACGATTTCGCGGTGGTCAAGCACGGCCTGCCGGCCAGCGATCTGCTGTTCGACCCGCTGACCTTCACCATCTGCACCGGCAACGAGGACGACCGCAAACTGGGCGTCGAGACGCTGGACGCCATCGAGCGCCTGGCCAAGGAACTGCCAGAATGCGGCATCGTCCTGGGTCTTTCCAACATCTCGTTCGGCCTGAAGCCGGCCGCTCGCCAGGTGCTGAACTCGGTGTTCTGCGACCATGCGGTCCGGCGCGGCATGACCGGGGCCATCGTCCACGTCTCAAAGATCGTGCCCTTGCACACCATCGCCGCCGACGAGGTCAAGGCCGCCGAGGATCTGATCTTCGACCGCCGCGGCGTAGACGAGAAGGGGGGGGGCTACGACCCGCTGCAGGCGCTGATCGCCCTGTTCGGCGACCGCAAGGCGGCCGACAACAAGAAGGAACTGCCGGCTTCCATCGAGGAACGCCTGAAGGCCCGCATCATCGACGGCGACCGCACCGGCCTGGATGACGACCTGGCCCGCGCCCTGGCGGAAGGCTGGAAGCCGCTGGCCATCATCAACGACCTGCTGCTGGACGGCATGAAGGTGGTGGGCGAGCTGTTCGGTTCCGGCAAGATGCAGCTGCCCTTCGTGCTGCAATCGGCCGAGACCATGAAGGCCGCCGTCGCCTGGCTCGAGCCGCACATGGACAAGGCCCAAGGCAGTGCCAAGGCGACCATCGTGCTGGCCACCGTCAAGGGCGATGTCCACGACATCGGCAAGAATCTGGTCGATATCATCCTGACCAACAACGGCTACAAGGTTCACAATATCGGCATCAAGCAGCCGATCGGCGACATCATCAAGGCGGTGCGCGAGCACAAGCCCGACGCCATCGGCCTGTCGGGCCTTTTGGTCAAGTCCACCGTCATCATGAAGGACAACCTGGAAGAGCTGACCAATCAGGGCATCGACATCCCGGTCCTGCTGGGCGGCGCCGCCCTGACCCGGCGCTATGTCGAGGAGGATTGCCGGGCCGCCTATGGTGCCGGTCGGGTCGCCTATGCCCGCGATGCCTTCGACGGGCTGGATTTGATGAGCAAGGTCGCCGATGGCAGCTTCGACGCCATGGTCCAGGCCCGTGCCGATGGCCCCAAGTCCGGCAATACCAAGCGCATAGGCCAGCCCAAGCTGGAAAGCACCCTGCGCCCGGTCGATTGGGACGAGGTGGCGCTGCGCCGTGCCGAGCTGCATCGTGACGTGCCCGCGCCGCAGCCGCCCTTCTGGGGCGCCAAGGTCATCGAGAACGTGCCCTTGCAGAACCTGGTTCCGTTCCTGAACGAGACCATGCTGTACCAGTTCCACTGGGGCTATAAGAAGCAGGGCCGCACGCTGGACGAGTTCAAGGCCTGGGGCGCCAAGGAGCTGAAGCCCATCGCGCTCGACCTGCTGAAGCGCTGCGCCAAGGAAGAAATCCTGAAGGCCCAGGGCGTCTATGGGTACTGGAAGGCGGCGTCGGACGGTGATTCGGTGGTGCTGTTCCAAGAAGACGGCAAGACCGAGGCCGCCCGCTTCGCCTTCCCGCGCCAGGGCAAGGACGGTGGTCTGTGCATCGCCGACTTCTTCCGGCCGGTTTCCGACCCGGTGCGCGACGTCATCGGCCTGCAGGTGGTGACCATGGGCAAGCGCGCCACCGAAATCGCCGACCAATGGTTCAAGGCCGACAAGTACCAGGATTACCTGTACCTGCACGGCCTGTCGGTCGAGATGGCGGAAGCGATGGCGGAATATGTCCACAAGCGTATCCGCGCCGAGCTGGGCTTTGCTGCGGAAGACGCCGCCGAGATGGACAAGCTGTTGAAGCAGAACTATCGCGGTTCGCGCTTCTCGTTCGGCTATCCGGCCTGCCCGCGCATCGAGGATCAGGCGCAATTGCTGGCGCTGTTGGGTGCCGACCGCATCGGCGTGACGCTGTCGGACGAGTTCCAGCTGGAGCCCGAACAAAGCACCAGCGCCATCGTGACGGTGCACCCGCAGGCGAAGTATTTCAGCGTGTGAGGGGATCACCCCCCTCGCCGCCGGCGAGGGGGGTGATCAGGTCCAGGGTGCCAGCCAACTCGGCCCGGGCGCATTTTTCGTCGTAAGTGTCTTGCAGGCGCATCCAATAGCCTGGGCCGGTCCCGAAGGCCTGGCCCAAACGAAGCGCCATCTTGGCGGAGATGCCCCGCTCTTTGTTCAAGATGGCGGTGACCGCGTTGGGCGGCACCTGGATATGGACTGCGAACTTGCGGGCGCTCATGGACAGCGCGTCCAGTTCGTCCCTCAGGATTTCGCCGGGATGAACCGGGGGCAGGTTGTCAATGGCGGGATAAGTCATGGCGACCTCAATGATAATCGACGATCTCAACGTCCACGGCATCGCCGGGGATCATCAGCGGGTCGGCGCCGGGAGTGTCGTGGCGCGCAATACGGAGAATTGCGGAAGTATTCGTCAGATCAAAGTGGTATGAAAAATTGTGATGTCGCGCCTGTTTCTTTCGCCGCGGTAGTGATATTAGAGCGGATTTCGAACGCCATGAATCGTGGGGGATTGAACGAAACCGCTGGCGCGGTATTGGAGCCTGATGTGACGTCGAAGGCTCCCGTCTGACAGGGTTGGTTTCCC
>NZ_LWQU01000125.1 GCF_001650635.1 Magnetospirillum moscoviense
TCTATGGTCTGTTTCAACAACGACCACTTTGGCGCATTGCGACGCCGGTGAGCAGGGGCCGTCCACCCCATCATTGCGGGCGCGGCCAAGCAAACCGGAGGTTTGCGCCCGGCGAGGGCAGACATAGAGAATACCCGATCTGAATGGATCATTCGGATCGGGTGTGACCGAAGGGGGTAAGGCATGGAACGGGACTGGCGTTATTTCACCACCTATAGCGGCGTCAAGTTGCCGCTGAAGCTGGTCGGGCCGCTGGCGGCGGACGAGTTGTCCCACCGCAACACCTTCGTCCGCGCCGCGCTGGACCAGGCCGAGCGTGTCGTGCTGATCGAGAAGATGGTCTATGGCGGCGTCGAACTGGCGCACACTTATCAATACGATGATGACGGCAAGCTGGTGCGGGCCGAGATCACCATGGATGACGACGTCACGGTCTTGATGTTCTGAGCCCTGCCGTCTCAGTGCGAGAACATCACCGGCAGTTGGGCGTGGCGCAGCAGGTGACGGGTGGCCGAGCCGCGCCCCAGCGGCAGCACATAGCCGCCATGGGCGCCGACCACCAGAAGGTCGGCATTGTGGTCATAGGCCCTGGACAGCAGGGCGTCCATCACGCCAAGGCCTTCGATTTCCAACTGCTCGCCTTCGGCCTGGATGCCGTGCGCCGACAGGTGCTCGACCACGTTGACCGGGGGCAGGTAGTCGGGCGCGTGGGTGCGCGGGCCGACCGCTAACACCTTGACCATGTCGGCGCTTTCCAGGAACGGCAGCGAATCGGCAACGGCGCGCGCCGCCTCGCGGCCGGCCCGCCAGCCCAGGGCGACACGGGCGCCGACCGTCGTGCCGGTATAATCCTTGGGGATCATCAAAACCGGGCGGCCCGATTTCAGGATCAAAGCCTCGGCGAAACTGTCGTGGACGTGCACCCCCTTGGCGGCATCCTGGCCGATGATGACCAGGTCGGCGTAATAGCCGCAGAACAGCACCTCGCTGATCAGGTCCGACACCCCGCCATGAGGAATCAGCCACCAGCGCGAAACCAGGCCGGCCTGCCGGCAGGCGGCCTCGACCGCGGCCTGCGCCGACGCGGCGGCGGCCTTGAACTGGTCACTCGGTTGGCGGGCCACCAGGCTGGGGCCGGAATTCTCGGTGCGGGCGAACAGGCCGGTCAGGCGCGCGCCGAAGCGAACAGCGATCGCCACGGCGGCGGCGATGGTCGCCTTGTCGCCCTCGCCGCCATCGACGTGAACCAGGATATCCTTGACGCTCATGTCCCCCTCCGCACGATGGTTTCCCGTCGTCTCGCAGGGATTTGAAGCCGGTGCCGAGGCTCCCGTCAAGTGAAATCGGTATTGGCTTACCGGAATGCCTTTATTCCGGCATGTCGGCCTTCACCGCTCCGGTAATGGAGAAGGCGACATTGGCCAGGCTGGCGACGGCCGGGCCTTGCGGGGCCAGATCGGCCAACTCGTCGCGGGGCGAGGCCAGGAAAGTCAGCTCGGCGGTGCCGCCATGGAAGGTGCCGGCGGTGAAGTTCTCGACCAAGGCCCGGGCCAATTGCGGCTTTCCGGGATCGGGCTGGCCGACGATGGTCGGGCTGGCGATCAGGCCGAAGGTGGGGGTGGCCAAGAAGCCCAGGCGGGCGCCCTCGCTGCCGTCCAGGGTAATCCGTGCCTCCATCAGGCGGCGATCCTTGACCGCCAGGGTGGCGCCCAGGCGGGTGCCGGCGCGGCGCGGTGCCGCAGCGATATGATCCAGGTCGTAGGGCCGGGTCATCCACACGCTGCCCAGCTTCTTGGGCCAGCCCTGCAGCCAGCCGCGCGCCATCGAGATGTCCTGGTCGACATAGATGAACGGGCAATAAAGGGCCGGCTGTCCGTCGCGCATCGCTTCCAGCAGGATGAAGAACTCGCGGTACTGGGCATAGGCCGGGTCCAGCAATTCCCAGCCATCGGTGGTCGATTGCCATTCGCAGCAATGGGCGACGGCGCGCCCGGTCGCGGTGCCGAAGCCGGTGGGCAGGAAGTTCTCGGCGGCGGCCTTATCGACGGCGAAGGCCAGGGACAGGATCTGCCCGGCATAATGCCACGGCGGCGGCGGCACCAACGACGAGCGGCCGGTCGGCGAATAAGGCGGGGTGAATCCTTGCGGCACGGGGCGGCTCCTTTCGTTGATGGGAGCCCGATGATTTCGCGCTGAAATCATCAGGTGACAGCGGCCGTTGAGGCCGCGGCCAAGCCAGCGGAGCTGGCGCCCGGCGAGGGGCGATGAAAAATCACACGACAAGTTTGACCCGGCGACCCGGTTCGATGCGGTCATCCTCGTCCAGGCGGTTGAGCAGGCGGAAGGTCTCTTCCTTCCACTGGGCCAGGGCCATGCGGGCCGACAGCGAGGCGACACTGTCGCCGGCCTTGACCCGGACCACCTTGATGCGCCAGGGCTGGACCTCGCGGCGTTCCTCGGTCGACAGCGGCCGCAGGCTGTAGGTGGCGCGGCGCAGCTCCTCGCCCAGGGCGGTGGTCTGGCGGGGCGGGGTCAGGAAGGTGAAGCGGTAGATGCTGTCGGAATCGAAGCGGACGGCGACCACCCGGACATCGACATTGCCTTGGCGGGTCCGCCCGGTGGTGGTGGCGGTGGCCCCGGCCATGCCGTTGACCTGGATGCGCTCGGCCCCGGCCAGCCGCGCCTTGGGCAGCCAGCTATGGGTCAGATAGCCCAGCATGTCGAAATCGCCGGCCGGCGCCTTGGCGCCGTCGAACAAGATGGCGGCGCCGTTGGGGTGCTGGGCCTGCACCGCGCGCTCGCCATTGGTGATGCGAAAGCCGGCCGGAACCTCGAAGCGGAAACCCTCGCCGGGATGGACGAACACCCGGTCGCGCACGAAGCCCTGCGATGGATCGTCGCCGAAGACCATGCCATCGACACGGTCGAGCAAGGTGTCGGCCCCCAGCGTGCCGGATGGCGGCGCCTTCAGGGCGGCGTCGATGGCGGCCTGGACCCGGTCGGTGGTGCGCGGATGGGTCGACATGAAATGGGACTGATCGACCTGGTCGGGGTCGCGGCCGGCCATCCGGGCTTCCAGGCGGGCATGGCTGCGCAGCGATCCCAGCATGCTGACCATGGCGTTCGCGTTCCAGCCGCTCCGGCTCATGTAGCGCACACCTAAGGAATCGGCCTCGAATTCGTTCTCGCGGGAATAGGCCTGCAGCCAGGCGCCGGCCCCCATCTGTGCCAGGTCGGCCACCCCGGGCATGCCGACCACCGCGCCCAGGATGGTGGCCGCCACGTTGGACGCCACGGCCCGGCTGTAACGCTGGGCGGAATGCCGGGCCAGGATATGGCCCAGTTCGTGGCCGATGACGCCGGCCAGCTCGGCCTCGTTGGCGGCCAGCGCCAGCAGGCCGCGGGTGACATAGACATAGCCGCCCGGCACCGCCATGGCGTTGACGATGTCGGAATTGAGGACGGTGAAGCGGAAATCGGCGGCCGGGGTCTCGGTGACCTGGCCCAGGCGCTGGCCCAGCCCGGCGACATAGGCCTGCAGGGCCGGATTGTCGTAGGCGCCGCCGAAATGCTGGACGATCTGCGGATGGGTCTTGCGGCCGATGTCGGCCTCTTCGTCGGCGCTCATGAAATTGAAATGCGATTCGCCGGTGCCAGGCGACAGCTGGCAGCCGGCCAGGGCCGGGGCCAGCAGCACCTGCGATAATCCCAGCATGGCATGACGGCGCGACAAACTTCTCATGACCGGTCCCGAGCTACTAGAGAGACCTAGCCAGCATAAGCAAGGGTGATGGCGAAACAAAGGCGGATCGGTGGGGTTACCGGTAGCCAGCCTTTCCGGAATGCCGTAAGAAAAGCTCAGACCACGGAGCAAGCGCGGTGATCGAGGATTTTCTGGGCGGGTTGTTGCGGGAATGCAAGGAATTGGGGCAGGCCTGGCGGCGGCGCCATCCCCCGGGCCTTGACCGCGTCCTCGCCCGCTTGTCCGGCTGGTCGCTGCTGGCCCGCAGCCTGCCGCCCCGGCTGGACGGCCCCAATGGTCCCGATCTCGACCTGGACCAGGCGACCTGGCGCCGATTGTGGAGCATGGCGCGCGGCCTGAAGGTCCTGGCGGAAATCCCGGTGATCCCGGCGCCGGAACTGGTGCCGGAACTGATCGAGCGCCTGCACGGGGTGATGATCAGCCGTTTCGATCCGGCCGATGCCTTCCTGGACCATCATTCCCGCATCGTGGTGACCGAATGGGCGCAGCGCCACGCGGCGGCCGAGGCCATCGACGCGGCCCATGCCGGTGCCGCCGCCCTGGAATTCATCGCGCTGTCGCCCTTGAGCTGGGGCAATGCCGAAATGGCGGTGATGCTGGCCGCGCTGATGGCGGCCGGCCGCGAAGGGCCGCTGGTGCTGCCGCTGACCCCGGCCGAGATGGGCGAGGATGGATATGCCCGTGCCCTGGCGGCCGGGCTGGATGGCGACCAGGGCGCCTGGATCGCCTATTGGCTGGCGCAGACGCGTATCGTCTTGAAGCGCCTGCCCGACCTGGCCGACGGCGCCGAACGGCTGCGGACCCGCTGGATCAAGCTGCTGTCCAAGGCCCCGTTCGGCGAACGCGGCGCCGAATTGCTGGCCGACACCATCATCGCCCTGCCGGTGATCACGCCGACCTTCCTGGAAGACAGCCGGATCGCCACCGACCTGCTGCGCGACGGCATGGTGCTGCTGTTCGCCGCCGACGACGCCGTCGAGGTCGGGCTGCCCGGTTCGCTGACGGCGACCATCATGCCGCCGGCATTGCGCCTGCTGGCCAGGTAGCAGGGCGGGGCGGGATCAGTGGATCCCGCGTTCGGCCCCCATGGAGTCCTTGATGAACTTGATCCGGGCCTGATTGGCCGCCATCCAGGCATCGAACTCGGCGATCACGTCGGCGCGCCGGGTCGAGGACAATTGATAGAAATCGCGGGAATGCGGCAGGTCGGAATCGAACACCACCGCGCCCGGCATCGCCAGTGACGTCGCCAGCACGTAATTGGCCACCGCCACGCTGGCATAGGCGCCATCGATATGGCCGACCGCCGCCTGTTTCAGCAGCAGTTCCATCCGCGGGTTTTCCTTCAACTGGGTCTTGCCGTTCTTGATGCGGTCAAGCCAGGCGAACGGGGTGAACCCGGCGACCGTGCCCAGCACCCGCACGGAATCGGCGCCTGAGCCCTTGTTGGCCGGGCGGACCATGACGCCATCGACATAGGCGATCACCGGCTGGCTGTAATGGACCTTGGTGCCCTGCTTGATGTCGCCGGACCATTGGGCATTGTCGGGGAACTTGACGTCGATGGTGCCGTTGATCAGTTCGGCAAACAGCCGTTTGATCGGCAGCGGGCGATAGATCATGCGGTAGCCGCGATCCTTGCCGAACGCGTCCAGAATCTCGCGTGCCGCCCCGACATAATCGCCGTCGCGCAAGGCATAGATCGGGTAATATTCCAGCTCCTCGACGCCGACCACCAGTTCCTTGCCTGCGGCGACGGCCGGCCATGGCGCGGCCAGCACCATCAGGACCAACAATAAGGCGCACAGCCGACGCATTCACGGATCCCCTTGCGGCCGGGAGACCATCGTCCCGAGCATCTGCACAGGATGCATCGGGGGGTCCTCAACCGCAAGGGGGTATCTGTGCTTAACTCGCGCTGTTGGCGCCGGGCTTCCAGCGCAGCACCGGGGTCCGGGCGGCCAGGGTCTCGTCCAGGCGACGCCTGGGCGTCAGGCGCGGGGCCGCCTTGAAATCCTCGACCTGGCCGTCCTTGGCCTTGGCGGCCAGGCCCAGCACGACGCGGATGAAGCCGTCCAGGGTTTCCTTGGTCTCGCTTTCGGTGGGTTCCATCAACAGGGCGCCATGGACCACCAGCGGGAAATACATGGTCATCGGATGGAAGCCCTCGTCGATCAGCATCTTGGCGAAATCCAGGGTGCTGACCCCGGTATCCTTCAAGAAGCGATCGTCGAACAGGCATTCATGCATGCACGGGCCGTCGAACGACGCGGTCAGCACGTCCTTCAGCCGCGCCAGCAGGTAATTGGCGTTCAGCACCGCATCGGTGCTGGCCTGGCGCATGCCGTCGCCGCCCATGGACAGGATATAGGCCAGGGCGCGGATGAACACGCCGAACTGGCCGTGAAAGCCCTTGACCCGTCCAAACGGCCTGGCGCCTTCGACCTCTTCGGCGTGCTCGATCAGCTTCAGGCCGTTTTGGCCGTGCACCACGAAGGGCAGCGGCGCGTAGGGGGCCAGCTTGTCCGACAGCACCGTCGGGCCGGAACCGGGGCCGCCGCCGCCATGGGGGGTCGAGAAGGTCTTGTGCAGGTTGATATGCATGCAATCGATGCCGAGATCGGAAATCTTCACCCGGCCGACGATGGCGTTGTAATTGGCGCCGTCGCAATAGAAGAAGGCGCCGGCTTCGTGGGTGGCCTTGGCGATTTCCAGGATTTCGGTCTCGAACAGGCCGCAGGTATTGGGGTTGGTGACCATGATGCAGGCGACGTCGTCGCCCAGCTTGGCCTTGAAGGCCTCGACATCGACGCGGCCCAAGGCGTTGGCCGGAACCGGATCGACGGTGAAGCCGCACATGGCGGCCGAGGCCGGGTTGGTGCCGTGCGCCGATTCCGGCACCAGCACGCGGCGGCGGTGGCCCTGGCCGTGATCCTCGTGATAGGCGCGGATGGCCATCAGGCCGCACCATTCGCCGTGGGCACCGGCGGCCGGGCTCATGGCCACCGCCGGCATGCCGGTCAGGCCCTTCAGCCAGAAGGCCAGCAGGTCGATGACCTCAAGCGCGCCCTGGATTGTGGATTGCGGCTGAAAGGGATGCAAATCGGCCAGGCCGGGCAGGCGGGCGACCTTTTCCGACAGGCGCGGATTGTGCTTCATGGTGCACGAACCCAGCGGATAGAAGCCGGAATCGATGCCGTAATTCTTCTGCGACAGCCGGGTGTAATGGCGCACCATCTGCGGCTCTGACAGGTCGGGCAGGCCGATGGGGGCCTTGCGGGCCAGCCCGCCCAGACGGTCGAGATCAAGCGGCGGGGCCTCGGGCAGGTCGATGCCGTCGCGCCCGGGCGAGGATTGTTCGAAGATCAGCGGCTCTTCCAGCAAAAGTCCGCGATGGCCCGAAATGGTCTGGATGTCGGACATGGTCACAGCACCTCGTTCAGGGCGGACACCAGGGCGTCCATGTCGGCCTCGGTGTTGGTCTCGGTGACGGCCAGCAGCAGCACCGGGCGCAGCTCCGGCCAGCCGGGGAAGAAGCGGGCCGCCGGCACGCCGGCCAGGATGCCCTTGGCGGCCAGCGCCTCGACGATGGCGGTCGCGTCGATGTCGTCGGCGAACGTCACGGCGAATTCGTTGAAGTAGCTCTGGGACAGCACCTTGATGCCCTTGACCGCCCGAAGCTTGCTTTCCAGCCGCACCGCCAGCGCATGGTTCAGATGGGCCAGCCGGGCCAGCCCGGTCTCGCCCAGCAGGGTCAGGTGCATGGTGAAGGCCAGGGCGCACAGGCCGGAATTGGTGCAGATGTTGCTGGTCGCCTTCTCGCGGCGGATATGCTGCTCGCGGGTCGACAGGGTCAGCACGAAGCCGCGCCGTCCGTCCTGATCGACGGTCTGGCCGACGATGCGGCCGGGCATCTGGCGGACATACTTATCACGGGTGGCGAACAGGCCCAGGCCGGGGCCGCCGAAATTCATCCCCATGCCAAGGCTTTGGCCCTCGACCACCACGATGTCGGCGCCCATGGCGCCGGGGCTTTCCACCAGGCCCAGGCTGACCGGCTCGGCCACCATCACCATCAGCAAAGCGCCGTCGGCGTGGCAGGCCTCGGCCAGCGGCCGCAGATCCTGCAAGCCGCCGAAGAAGCCGGGATTTTGCACCACCACGCAGGCCGTGCGCGAATCGATGCGGCCGATCAGGTCCTCCATCCCCAGCGGGTCGGGCGACAAGGCCTCGGCTTCCAGCTCGGTATATTTCAGGAAGGTCTCGGTGGTCTCGCGGTATTGCGGGTGCAGGCTGCCCGACAGCAGGACGCGGGGCCGCTTGGTGATGCGCGCGGCCATCACGGCGGCTTCGGCACATGCCGTGGCGCCGTCATACATCGAGGCGTTGGCCACCTCCATGCCGGTCAGCAGCGCCACCTGGGTCTGGAACTCGAACAGATATTGCAGCGTGCCCTGGCTGACCTCGGGCTGATAGGGGGTGTACGAGGTCAGGAACTCGCCCCGGCTCAGCAACTGGTCGATCGCCGCCGGCACATGGTGGCGATAGATGCCGGCGCCGATGAAGAACGGCGCGCAGCCGGCCGACAGGTTCTTGCCGGCCATGCGGGTGAATGCGCGCTCCACCGCCATCTCGCCCTGGCCCGCCGGCAGGTCGAAGCTGGCCGCCTGACGGGCCGAAACCGGGACGTCGGCGAACAATTGCTCGACGTCGGAGATTCCGATGGCCGCCAGCATGGCGCGGCGGTCGGACTCGGTATGGGGCAGATAGCGCATGGACGTCTTACTCCAGGCCCTTGACGTATTCGTCATAGGCGGCGCGGTCCATCAGGCCGGCCAACTCGGACGGATCGGACAGGGTGATGGTGAAGAACCACGCCTTGTCCTCGGGGCTTTCATTGACCAGGCCGGGCTGGTCGGCGATGGTCGCGTTGGCCTTGACCACCGTGCCCGAGGCCGGGGAATAGACCTCGGACGCCGCCTTGACCGATTCGACCACGGCGCATTCGTCGCCCTGCTTCAGGGTGCGGCCGGCCTCGGGCACCTCGACGAACACCAGATCGCCCAGGGCGTGCTGGGCATAGTCGGTGATGCCGACGGTGCCGGTCGAGCCCTCGACCTTGATCCATTCATGGTCCTTGGTGAAACGCATCTCGCTCATCGGTCAGACTCCCTTGAAATAGCGGTGGGCGACGAAGGGCATGGCAACGATGGTGGCGTCCAGCGGCTTGCCGCGGACCACCAGCTTGACCTTGGTGCCCGGCTGGGCGAAGGCGGCCGGCACATAGCCCATGGCCAGCGGGCCGTCCAGACTGGGGCCGAACCCGCCCGAGGTCACCTCGCCCAGACGGTTGCCGGCTTCGTCGGTGATTTCGGTGTGGGCGCGCGCCGGCGCCCTTCCGTCGGGGCGGATGCCGACGCGGCGCTTGGCCGGGCTGTCGGCCAGCTCCGCCAGGATGCGGTCGGCGCCGGGGAAGCCGCCCTGCTCGCGGCGGCGCTTGCCGATGATCCACGACAACCCGGCCTCGATCGGGCTGGTTTCGGTGTCGATGTCCGAGCCGTACAGGCACAGGCCGGCTTCCAGGCGCAGCGAGTCGCGCGCACCCAGGCCGACCGGCTCGACGCCGGGCAGGCCCAGCAGCAGGCGGGCCAGCTTCTCGGCCTTGGCTGAAGGCACCGAGATCTCGTAGCCGTCCTCGCCGGTATAGCCCGAGCGGGTGATCAGAGCGGGGATTCCGGCGACCTGGGTTTCGCGGATCGACATGAAGGGCTGCTGGGCGGCGCCGTCGCACAGTCCGCTCATCACCTCGGCCGCCTTCGGGCCTTGCAGGGCCAGCAGGGCGCGATCATCCAACATACGGATGTCGGCATCGGCGCCCAGCTTGTCCTTCATGTGGGCGAAATCGGCCTGTTTGCAGGCGGCGTTGACCACCAGATAAAGCTTGGTGGGCGCGAGCTTCGAGATCATCAGATCGTCAAGGATGCCGCCGGCCGGGTTGGTGAATACCGAATAGCGGGTCCGCCCCACCCCCAGGCCGGCGATGTCGCCGGGCACCAGCTTTTCCAGAAGCGCGGCGGGATCGGCCGCCTCGATGGTCACCTGTCCCATGTGCGAGACGTCGAACAGGCCGGCGCCCGAGCGGGTGGCCAGATGCTCGCCCAGGATTCCCTTGGGATATTGCACCGGCATGGCATAGCCGGCAAAAGGCACCATCTTGCCGCCCAGTTCGCGATGCAGCGCGTCCAGCGGGGTGGTCAACAGCACGGTGTCGGATGGGCTCACCGGTTCCTCCTCAAATGGATCAGGACTCGCACTTCGGGCTTCAAGCCGTCGTGCCCCCCTCTGTCCTTGGAACCTGAAAGATTCACCGGTTCCGCACCGGCAAGCGGTTCGGGGCGGACGGCTTACATCGTCGGTGGGCCCGACTTCCGGGGAAGTCCAGCCGCTTTCCAGAGCTTCATCGCCCCACGGTCCGTTTGCCTGAGAGTTTCCAGGGGCGGTTGCTCCTTCGGCGCCGACCTCACAACACAAGATGTTGTGGATCAGACTCTCCCGCGGGGGTCATCTGTGGTGGCGAGTGTAGCGGCCCGGGCGGTGGAGTCAATCGCGCCCCGGATTCCATCCACAGGAATTTATTCTATCCATTCGCCCTTATAGACGCCCCAGAACTCGTCGCGCTTCAGCCAGCCCTGGGTCTGCTGGATTTCCACCCGGCAGAAATCGCGGTTGCGCGGGCATTGCAGCAGTCGGCCGAACACCCCGGCCTCGATTGTGGCGACCTGGTCGGCGGATTCGGCGTCGGACGTGCGCAAGACGCGGGTGGCGCCGATCACCACCATCATGCGCCGTCCTTGCAGCATCGATTGATGGACCCATCCTTCCGAGCCCTGCCAGTCGCGAATCTTGCGCCAGGCTTCGAACTCGGCGACCACCTCGACCGGCAGGTCCTTACGCGAATAAATCCAGTCGATGGGGTAGCGCACGCCCGGGCCGGTGCGCAAATTTACTTCGTCGGACCGCAGCGACACGAAGCGGGGCAGCGGTAAACCGCTGGTTTCACCGGCGGTTGCCGTCTGGCCGGCGGCCAGGGCCACCGTCACTACCAGCATCGCCAAATGTCGCCACAGGTTCATCAACGGGTCCGTTCGGTCTATGATGCGAAAGCGGGCGCATTATAGGCGGGCAAGCGCGGCCCGGGTCAAGGGCGCCAAGCCGCAGGATCGCCTGCGTCAACTGTTCGCTGGACAAGGAGCGTCGTCCTTGCTAGGTCGAGAGGCCAAGATCGGGTTACGGGAGGAGCAACAACAATGATTCAGAAGAAGCCCGTCGTCGTCGTCACCAGGAAGCTGCCCGATGTCATCGAGACGCGGATGATGGAGTTGTTCGACACCAAGCTCAATCTGGACGACCACCCGATGTCGAAGTCCGAATTGATCGAGGCGGTCAAGACCGCCGACGTGCTGGTGCCGACCATCACCGACCGCATCGATTCCGGCATCCTGGCCCAGGCCGGTCCGACCCTGAAGCTGATCGCCAATTTCGGCACCGGCGTCGACCATATCGACCTGGCCAGCGCGCGCCAGCGTTCGATCACCGTGACCAACACCCCCGGCGTGCTGACCGAGGACACCGCCGACATGACCATGGCGCTGATCCTGGCGGTGCCGCGCCGCATGGGCGAGGGCGTGCGCCTGATGCGCTCGGGCGACTGGGCCGGGTGGAGCCCGACCCACATGCTGGGTCACCGCATCTGGGGCAAGCGCTTAGGCATCGTCGGCATGGGCCGCATCGGCCAGGCGGTGGCCAAGCGCGCCAAGGCCTTCGGCATGTCGATCCACTATCACAACCGCAAGCGCCTGCATCCCGAGATCGAGGCCGAGCTGGAAGCCACCTATTGGGAAAGCCTGGACCAGATGCTGGCCCGCATGGACGTGGTCACCGTCCATTGCCCGCACACCCCGGCGACCTTCCACCTGCTGTCGGCCCGGCGCCTGTCCCAGTTGCAGCCGCATGCCTATGTCATCAACACCTCGCGCGGCGAGATCGTCGACGAGAACGCCCTGATCCGCATGCTGCAAAAGGGTGAGCTGGCCGGTGCCGGCCTGGACGTGTTCGAGCATGAGCCGGCGGTCAACCCCAAGCTGTTGCAGTTGGACAATGTCGTGCTACTGCCGCACATGGGATCGGCCACCATCGAGGGCCGCGTCGATATGGGCGAGAAGGTGATCATCAACATCAAGACCTTCGCCGACGGGCACAATCCGCCCGACCGCGTGCTGGCCAGCATGCTGTAGGGTCGAGGACCCGAACCGGGCCCCGGCGTTGACCGGGGCCCTTTTCTTTTCTGGCATGATCCGCCGAGTCGGATCGTGCCCTGCCGCCATTGAGGCGGCGGCCAAGGGCGCGGATGCGCCCGCCCGGCGAGGGCACAATCATGGAGCCCAGATGAGCAAGGCCTTCACCCGCGAGTCCGACCAAGACGACGACGACCTGCCAGAAGGCGTGGCACCGATCCCCAAGGGCTCGCCCAACTACATCACGCCGGCCGGCTTCGCCCGCCTGCAGGCCGAACTGCGCGAACTGACCCGGGTCGAGCGGCCCAAGGTGGTCGAAGTGGTGTCGTGGGCCGCCGGCAATGGCGACCGTTCGGAAAATGGCGATTACATCTATGGCAAGAAGCGCCTGCGCGAGATCGATCGCCGCATCCGCTTCCTGACCAAGCGGGTCGAGGCCGCCCGGGTGGTCGATCCGGCGGCGCAGACCAATCAGGATCAGGTGTTCTTCGGCGCCACCGTCACCTATGCCACCAGCAAGGGCGCCGAACGGACCATCACCATCGTCGGCATCGACGAGGCCGACATGACCAAGGGCCGGGTCAGCTGGATCGCGCCGATCGCCCGGGCCTTGATGAAGGCGGCCGAGGGCGACGAGGTGCCGTTTCGCGCCCCCGGCGGGCCGGAAACCCTGGAAGTGGTGGAAATCCGCTATATCCCGGTGGACTGATCTTCTTATCCACAAGATTTGGTATGTGATGCGAAGCTTTCCCTTGCAGCCGGGGAACCCCTGCTTGTAGCCTGCCGCTTGTGTTTCACAAGGACTGCCGCCCCCATATCTTGGGGTGTGGCGCGGGGGGCTCCGATGAGCATGGCACTGGGTTTCGAGGACGATATCGGTCCCAATCCGCTCGATCTGGTCGAGCAGTTGGTGGCCGGCAACGACTGGGCCTTCGACCGGCGTTCCGACGAGGAACTGGCCGTCGAGGTTCCGGGACGCTGGTGCAATTACTCCCTTTATTTCGCCTGGCGGGCCGACATGGCGGCGCTGCACTTCACCTGCGCCTTCGACATGAAGGTGCCGGCGGCCAAGCGCTCGCAGGTGTGCGAGCTGCTGGTGGCGATGAACGAGAAGCTGTGGCTGGGCCATTTCGGCCTGTGGGAGGAAGAAGGCCTGCCGATGTTCCGCCACACCGCGCTGTGCGCCAGCCCGGCGGCCCTGGCGCCCGAGCAGATCGAGGATATCGTCGACCTGGCGGTGACCGAGTGCGAACGCTTCTATCCGGCCTTCCAGTTCGTCATCTGGGGCGGCAAGAGCCCGAAGGAAGCGATGGCCGCCTCGTTGCTGGAGACGGTGGGCGAGGCGTAGGCCTTCCCTTTTTTCGGCGGCCGTGGTCATCTGAAGCCCTGTTGCGACTGACGGGGATTTCCGACGTGACCAAGATTTTGCTGGTGGGTTGCGGCAAGATGGGATCGGCCATGCTGGCCGGCTGGCTGGAACAGGGCATCGCCGCCGCCGATGTGGTGGTGGTCGAGCCCAACCCGGCCCAGGTGCCGGCGGGCGTCGCCCTGGTCGGCGCCGCCCCTGAGATTCCCGCCGCCTTTTCCCCCGACATCGTGATCCTGGCGGTCAAGCCGCAGGTGATGGCCGATGTGGTTCCGGCCTATGCCCGCTTCGCTGGCCAGGCGACCTTCCTGTCGATTGCCGCCGGCAAGCCCATTTCCTTCTTCCAGACCCATCTGGGGCAAGGTGCGGCCATCGTGCGGGCCATGCCCAACACCCCGGCGGCGGTGCGGCGCGGCATCACCGTCTGCTGTGCCGGCCCCGGCGTGACCGATCAGGCCCGATCGTCCTGTCAGTCGCTGCTGCAGGCGGTCGGCCAAGTGGCGTGGATCGAGGATGAAGGCTTGATGGATGCGGTGACGGCGGTATCGGGCTCGGGGCCGGCCTATGTCTTCCTGCTGGCCGAGGTGATGGCCGAAGCCGGCGCCTGGGCCGGCCTGCCGGCTGAACTGGCCGCCCAGCTGGCGCGGGCCACCGTTGCCGGTGCCGGCGAATTGCTGCGTCAAAGCAATGACAGCGCCGCCCAGTTGCGGATCAACGTCACCAGCCCCGGCGGCACCACGGCCGCCGCCCTGGCGGTGCTGATGGACCAGGGCAAGGGCATGGGGCCGTTGATGACGGACGCGGTGGTTGCCGCGGCCCTGCGCGGCAAGGAACTGGCGGGGTAGAATGCCGGTCCTTCCCTTCGTCGAACGCCCCGAACTGCCGACCGGCCCGGCCCAGTTCAAGCTGGTGTCGGATTACCAGCCGGCCGGCGATCAGCCGGCGGCCATCGCCGAACTGGTGGCCGGGCTCGAGCGGGCCGAACGCGACCAGGTGCTGCTGGGGGTGACCGGTTCGGGCAAGACCTTCACCATGGCCCAGGTCATCGCGCGCACCGGCCGGCCGGCGCTGGTGCTGGCCCCCAACAAGACCCTGGCGGCCCAGCTTTATGGCGAGATGAAGGGGTTCTTCCCCGACAATGCCGTCGAGTATTTCGTGTCCTATTACGACTATTACCAGCCGGAAGCCTATATCCCCCGCACCGATACCTATATCGAGAAGGACAGCGCCATCAACGAGCAGATCGACCGCATGCGCCATGCGGCGACGCGGGCGTTGCTGGAACGGCGCGACGTGGTGATCGTCGCCTCGGTGTCGTGCATCTACGGTATCGGCTCGGTGGAATCCTATGCCCGCATGACCGTGCCGTTGAAGGTGGGCGACAGCATCGACCGCACCGAGCTTTTGAAGCAATTGGTGACCCTGCAATATACCAGGAACGATGCCGCCTTCGAGCGCGGCACCTTCCGGGTCCGGGGCGATTCGGTCGAGATCTTCCCGGTCCACTATGAAGACCGCGCCTGGCAGGTCAGCCTGTTCGGCGACGAGATCGAAAGCATCGCCGAGTTCGACCCCCTGACCGGCGAGAAGACCGTGCGGCTGACCGAGGTGGTGGTCTATCCGTCCAGCCACTACGTGACGCCGCGTCCGACCATCACCGCCGCCATGGCCGGCATCAAGGCCGAGTTGAAGGACACCGTGGCCCGCTTCGAGGCCGAGGGCAAATTGCTCGAGGCCCAGCGCATCCGCGAGCGCACCACCTTCGACCTGGAAATGCTGGAAACCACCGGCCATTGCAAGTCGATCGAGAACTATTCGCGCTATCTCACCGGCCGCAATCCCGGCGAGCCGCCGCCGACCCTGTTCGAGTATCTGCCCGACGACACTTTGCTGATCGTCGATGAAAGCCATGTCACCGTGCCGCAGATCGGCGGCATGTACCGGGGCGACTATGCCCGCAAGAGCACGCTGGCCGAATACGGCTTCCGCCTGCCGTCCTGCGTCGATAACCGCCCCTTGAAGTTCGAGGAATGGGAAATCATGCGCCCGGCCTCGGTGTTCGTGTCGGCGACGCCGGCCCCGTGGGAGCTGGAAAAGACCGGCGGCGTCTTCGTCGAGCAGGTCATCCGCCCGACCGGCCTGATCGACCCGGTCTGCATCGTCCGCCCGGTCGAGCACCAGGTCGACGATCTGCTGGCCGAGGTCCGGACTGTCGCCCGCAACGGCCAGCGGACCCTGGTCACCGTGCTGACCAAGCGCATGGCCGAGGATCTGACCGAGTATCTGCACGAACATGGCGTGCGCGTGCGCTATCTGCATTCCGACATCGACACCCTTGAACGCATCGAGATCATCCGCGACCTGCGGCTTGGCGTCTTCGACGTGCTGGTTGGCATCAACCTGTTGCGCGAAGGTCTCGACATCCCGGAATGCGCGCTGGTGGCCATCCTGGATGCCGACAAGGAAGGCTTCCTGCGCTCGAAGACCTCGCTGGTCCAGACCATCGGCCGGGCGGCGCGCAATATCGACGGCCGCGTCATCCTTTATGCCGACACCATCACCGCCTCGCTGGAATATGCCCTGGCCGAAACCCAGCGCCGCCGCGACAAGCAGACCGCCTACAACCTGGCCCACAACATCACCCCGGAAAGCGTCAAGAAGGGGATTTCCGACCTGCTGGATTCGGTGGCCGAGAAGGATTACGTCACCGTCGATACCGGCGATGCCGGCCTGGCCCATGCCATCGGCCACAATCTGGGGGCGGTCAAGGCCGACCTGGAAAAGCGGATGAAGGCCGCCGCCGCCGACCTGGAGTTCGAGGAAGCCGCCCGCCTGCGCGACGAACTGCGCCGGCTCGAGGCGGTCGAACTGGGGGTGCCGGTCGAGACCGGCAAACGGGCGCAACCCCAGCGTCAGCCCAAGGGACGCGGCCGTTCACGGCGCTGAAGGGGCGTTCAGATTCTAGTGGATTTGTGCGCAAGAACCTGCCATCATAATAGATGATCCATCCCGGACCGCATTGCGGCCGGGCTTTTTTTTGCCCTTTTGGATGCTCGGGGAGCAAGATCATGGCCGACGATCTCGACGAAAACCAGACCAACGCGCAGACCGACAATCCGAATTCGGGCTCGCAAGGCGTTGCGCAGCAGGCTTTGGATGACCTGACGGTCCTGTCGGACGTCGGTACCCAGAACATGGGCGAGACGCGGCTGAACGTCGCGCGCGCGGTCGATGTCAATGATGCGGCGCTGGGTTCACTGGCGACCATCCACCAGGGCTCGAACGAGGGCGAGCAGATCCAGCAGGGTCTGGACCTCCAGGTCGGCGAGATCGTGCTTGATGACATTTCGGTCGATCAGGGCAAGACGACGGTGATCGAGACCCCGCCGGTCGCCGAACTCGACGGCGCCGCGGCCGAGGCGGCCCAGGACGTGGCGGTCGACACCCGGCTGAACGTCCGGATCCAGGATGATCTGACCGAGCAGAACGTCATTTTCGGCGACCCGATCGTCGTCGAGCAGACCGCGGAAGAAGCCGCGGCGGCGGCGGCGGCGGCCGAGACTGCCGCTGTCGATGTGACCGAGATCGTGCCGGAGACCGCGCTGGAGGAAGTGTTCGTTGATGCCCCGCCGGCCATCGGTGGAATCTATTTCGACGATCCGGCCACCAGCGACCCGACCCTGGTGCCGCTGGGCTCGCCGCAGGCCATCAATGAGGATGGCGAGCTGAAGTTCGTCATCGACGCCGTCGACCCCGATGGCGGCGCGGTCAATATCAGCTTCAGCCAGCCGACGCACGGCTCGATCACCATCAACGACGACGGCAGCTATTCGTATACGCCGGACGAAAACTACTTCTCGTCCTATTCGAACAATGACGGAACGTTCGCTTCCGCCGACCAGGATTCGTTCACCGTTTTCGTTTCCGACGACGAAGGCAACACCATCAGCCAGACGGTGACCATCGACATCAAGAACGTCGATGACGAATCGGTCTTCACCATGACCGGCGGCACCGGCGACGAAGACACCACCATCACCGGCACCATCAGCGCGACCGACATCGACGGCGCCATCGTCAGCTACGAGCTGGTGGGCGACGCGGCGCACGGCAGCGTGACGGTCAATGCCGACGGTAGCTACAGCTTTGTCCCCGCCGCCGATTGGAACGGCACCGACAGCTTCACCGTGCGCGTCTATGACGACAAGGGCGGCTTCAGCGACCAGGAAGTCACCGTCGAAGTGGCGGCGGTGGAAGACAGCGCCACCTCGGACGGCATCATCATCGACGACCCGTCAACGGTCGTGGTCGAGACCACGCCGGTCGAATCGGTGACCATCGCCGAAGACAGCACCATCAATTTCACCATCGACGTCAACGAATCCGCCGATGGCGGCCCGATCGCGATCAGCTTCGCCGACAATCCGAACGGCAGCGTGATCATCAACGATGACGGCTCCTACACCTTCACGCCGGCCGGCGACTTCACCGGCGCGACCGAGCTGACCTACACCCTGACCGAGGCCGACGGCTCGAGCATCACCAACACCGTGACCATCAATGTCGGCGCGGTCGAGGACGAAGCGGTGGTGACCACCACCGGCGGCACGGGCAGCGAAGACACTGTCGTCACCGGTACGATTTCCGCCACCGACGTCGATGGCGGCGTGGTCAGCATCGAACTGGTGGGCGACGCCGCCCACGGCACCGTCGAGCTGAACTCCGACGGCACCTACAGCTTCACCCCGAACGCCGATTGGAACGGCACCGACAGCTTCACCGTTGTGGTGACCGACGCCAATGGCGGCACCACCGAACAGACCATCACCGTCAATGTCGGCGCGGTCGAAGACGAGGCGGTGGTCACCGTCACCGGCGGCTCGGGCGCCGAAGACAATGTCGTCACCGGCACCATCAGCGTCACCGACGCCGACGGCGGCGTTGCCAGCATCGAAGTGCTGGGCGATGGCCCGGCCCACGGCACCGTCGAACTGAACTCTGACGGCACCTATTCCTTCACCCCGAATGACGACTGGAACGGCACCGACAGCTTCACCGTTGTGGTGACCGACGCCAATGGCGGCACCACCGAACAGACCATCACCGTCAATGTCGAGGCGGTGGACGACGCGGCGGTGGTCACCGCCACCGGCGGCGAAGGCTCGGAAGACAACGTCGTCACCGGCAGCATCAGCGCCACCGACATCGATGGCGGTATCGCCTCGATCGAGCTGGTGGGCGACGCCGCCCACGGCACCGTCGAGTTGAACTCCGACGGCACTTATTCCTTCACCCCCGCCGCCGATTGGAACGGCACCGACAGCTTCACCGTTGTGGTGACTGACGCCAATGGCGGCACCACCGAGCAGACCATCACCGTCAATGTCGAGGCGGTCAACGACGCCGCCACCACCGACGGCATCGTGGTCGAGGGTTCGGACAGCCCGGTCGAGAGCGTCAGCATCAGCGAGGACAGCGGCCTGACCTTCGCGGTCGATGTCACCGACGCCGAGGGCGGCGCGGTGGATATCGCCTTCGCCGACAATCCGAACGGCAGCGTGACCGTCAATGACGACGGCACCTTCACCTTCACGCCGAGCGACGACTTCACCGGCCCGACCGAACTGACCTACACGGTCACCGATTCGGAAGGCGTGACCACCACCAACACCGTGACCATCAATGTCGGCGCGGTCGAGGACGAAGCGGTGATCACCGCCGAAGGCGGCGCCGGCGCTGAAGACACCGTCGTCACCGGCACGATTTCCGCCACCGACGTCGATGGCGGCGTGGCCAGCATCGAGCTGGTGGGCGACGCCGCCCACGGCACCGTCGAACTGAACTCCGACGGTACCTATTCCTTCACCCCGAATGACGACTGGAACGGCACCGACAGCTTCACGGTCATGGTGACCGACGCCAATGGCGGCACCACCGAACAGACCATCACCGTCAATGTCGGCGCGGTGGATGACGAGGCGACGATCGCCGCCAGCGACACCACCACCGCCGAAGACACCACCCTGACCGGTCAGCTGACCGGCGCCGACGCTGACGGCGCGGTGACCTTCGCCCTGGCCGACAATGGCGGCCCGGCGCACGGTTCGATCACCGTCAACGAGGATGGTTCCTACAGCTACACCCCGGCCGACAATTTCCACGGGGCCGACAGCTTCACGGTGGTCACCACCGACGCCGAGGGCAACACCACCACCCAGACCATCACCCTGGATGTCGGCGCGGTCGATGACGAGGCGACGATTGCCGCCAGCGACACCACCACCGCCGAAGACACCACCCTGACCGGTCAGCTGACCGGCGCCGACGCTGACGGCGCGGTGACCTTCGCCCTGGCCGACAATGGCGGCCCGGCGCACGGTTCGATCACCGTCAACGAGGATGGTTCCTACAGCTACACCCCGGCCGACAATTTCCACGGGGCCGACAGCTTCACCGTGGTCACCACCGACGCCGAGGGCAACACCAGCTCGCAGACCATCACCCTGGATGTCGCCTCGGTCAATGACGGCCCGACCACCAGCGAAGTCGATCTGGCCGATACCGCCGAGGATCGCTCGGTGACCTTCTCGGCAGCCGATCTGCTGGCCAATGCCGACGACATCGACGGCGACACCTTGTCGGTGTCCAACATCAGCGCCGACCACGGCACCATCACGGCCAACGACGACGGCACCTTCACCTTCACCCCCAACGCCGATTTCCATGGCGAGGTCAACCTGACCTACACCATTTCGGACGGTAATGGCGGCACGGTCGAAGGTACGGCCAGCCTGGACGTGGGCGCGGTCGATGACGCCGCCACCGTGTCCATCGACGGCGGATCGGGCGCGGAAAGCACCACCGACGCGGCCACCGTGGTCGAAGGTCAGATCAATGCGGCCGACGCCGATGGCGGCATCGTCTCGATGGCCCTGGTCGAGGGCGGCAGCCACCATGGCACGCTGGAGCTAGCCGAGGATGGCAGCTTCACCTTCACCGCCAACGATTCCAACTGGAACGGCACTGATACCTTCCAGGTGCAGCTGACCGACGCCGAGGGCAATACCACCACCCAGAACCTGACCATCACCGTCAGCCCGACCAATGACGGGCCGGTGACCAGCACGGTCGAACTGACCGACACCGCCGAGGACCGCTCGGTGACCTTCTCGAAGGCCGACCTGCTGAGCAACGCCAGCGACGTCGATGGCGACAGCTTGTCGGTGTCCAATGTCGCGGCCGAGCACGGCACCATCACCGACAATGGCGATGGCACCCTGACCTTCACCCCTGACGCCAATTACAACGGCTCGGTCAACCTGACCTACACCGTTTCGGACGGCAATGGCGGCACCACCGCCGGCACCGCCCAGTTGGACGTCAGCGCGGTCAATGACGGGCCGACCACGTCGGAAGTCGATCTGGGCAATGTGGCCGAGGATCATTCGATCACCATCTCGAAGGCCGAGTTGCTGGAGAACGCGTCGGACATCGACGGCGGTTCCTTGAGTGCTGCCAGCTTCAGCGCCAACCACGGCACCGTGGTCGATAACGGCGACGGCACCATCACCTTCACCCCCGACGCCAATTACAATGGCGAGGTTGACTTCACCTACACCGTCTCGGACGGCCAGGGCGGCACCACCACCGGCACCGCCACGCTGGACGTGACCGCGGTGAATGACGGCCCGACCAACAGCGGTCCGGTCGATCTGGGCGACAGTCTGGAAGACCAGTCCGTGACCATCTCGAAGGCCGACCTGCTGGCCAATGCCGACGACGTCGATGGCGACGCCTTGTCGGTGGCCAGCATCAGCGTCGATCACGGCACCATCGTCGATAACGGCGACGGCACCATCACTTTCACGCCTTCCGCCGATTATCATGGCGACGTCACCTTCAACTACACGGTGGCCGACGGCAACGGCGGCACGGTGTCCGGTTCCGCGACCATGGACCTGGCCGATGTCAGCGACAACCAGGGCCCGGTGGCCGGTGACGACAGCCAGATCGACATGGTGGCCCAGGGTCCGTCCCTGACGGTCGATATCGGCAATGCGACGATCACCGAGGGCGAGGCCGGCGTCTCGGCCTTCACCGGCATCGCCGACATGGCCGACCCGACCACGGCGACCGCCACCAATACCTATAGCGGCAGCCTGAGCTCGGCGTTCGGCGGCACCAACAATGCCGATGTCGTGACGGTAGCGGTCGATAACAACGCCAGCGTCAGCACCGGCAACGGCGACGATCAGGTGACCGTCGGCGGCGACGTCAATGCCAAGGTCGATCTGGGCAACGGCACCAATGCCCTGGATGTCGGCGACGACGTCAACCATACGGTTATGGGTGGGTCGGGCAACGACACCGTGCGGGTCGGTGGCGACCTGAATGGCAAGATCGACCTGAGCAACGGCGACAATCGCTTGCAGGTTGGCGGCGATGCCAATGCGTCGGTCAGCACCGGCTCGGGCGAAGACGACATCAAGATCGGCGGTGCCTTGAATGCCACGCTGAGTTCGGGTTCGGGCAATGACGACATCCAAATCGGCGGCGACATCAACGCCTCGGTCTCGACCGGGCAGGGCGATGACCGCATGATCGTGGGCGATGACGTCAATAGCGCGATGGACATGGGTTCGGGCGCCGACTTCCTGAAGGTCGCCGATGATGTTTGGGCCACCATCGATGGCGGCTCGGGCACCGACTCGATTGAGCTGTCCGGCGTGACCAAGGCCGAATGGGATGCCAACGCCAACGGCGTGCAGGGCTACGTCAAGAACTTCGAGAACATCAAGTTCTCGGACGGCCAGGTCATCGGCGACGCCTCGGCGTTCGGGACCGCGGGCGGCGAGGATATCTACGAATACCCGGTCACCATCACCGCGTCCGTCAACGACACCGATGGCTCGGAAAGCCTGTCGGTGGTGACGCTGGACAACGTGCCGGACGGCGCGACGGTGATGATGGGCGACGTCGAATTGACTGCCAACGCCGACGGCACCTATTCGGTCGAAGTGACCTCGGGCCAGTCGGTCGAGCTGACCTTCGTGTCCGACGGCCCGCTGGATCTGTCCGGCATGACCAGCTCGGTCACTGCGACCGAGGAAAATGGCGGCGACACCGCCACCACCACGGTCACCGGCGAGGGCGCCAGTGCCGGCGAAGCGACGGCGGATGAAAGCATCCATGTCGCCGAGGACGGCTCGATCAGCCTGAATACCGCCGACCTGCTGTCCAACGACAGCGACGCCGACGGCGGCACCTTGGCGATCACCGGTGTCGGCAATGCCAGCAACGGCTCGGTGACGCTGAACAACGACGGCACCATCACCTTCACCCCGGACGCCAATTACAATGGCACCGCCACCTTCACCTACACCGTCAGCGACGGCCAGGGTGGCACCGACACGGCGACGGTGACGCTGAACGTCGATAGCGACGGCATCAACGAGAACGTCACCTACACCATCGACGCCGGCATCGGCGACGTGGCGGGCGGCACCAACACCAGCTCGGACTATGACAGCTCGGGCAGCTCGACCAGCAGCACGGTCAACGGCACCGGCAGCGGCAACACGCTGTATGGCGGCGCCGGCAACGACAGCGTCAACGGTCTTGACGGCAACGACAAGCTGTATGGCGGGTCTGGCAATGACTCGGTTGACGGCGGCGAAGGCACCGACACCTTGTTCGGCGGTTCGGGCAACGACCATCTGTCCGACAGCGCTGGCGTCGGCGGCGGTTCCGGTTCGGGTTCGGGCGGCCACTCCGGCGGTCATTCCGGCGGTCACAGCCATGGCGGCAGCTCGGGCGGTTCCGGCGGCTCGGCCGGCGGCAGCAACGACACCATGTATGGCGGCGCGGGCAACGACACCATCGAAGGCGGCGGCGGCAACGACGTGCTGTACGGCGACAACGCGACCGAGGGCAGTGGCGGCTATGTCTATGCCGACATCGACATCTCGGGCGGCGCGTCGGACGGCTCGTCTGTCACCTACTCCATCGCCGGCCTCAACGAATCCGGGGTGCAATTGCTGCAAAACGGCGTTGCGCTGACCCCCAACGGCTCGGGCGAATACTCGCTGTCCTCGACTGCGGGTCTGCAGCTCAAGGTTCCGGATAGCGGCAGCCTGCACGACGTCGACTTCACCGTCAGCGTCAAGGACGCCGCCGGCAACGTCATGGCGTCCGACAGCGTCACCTTCGACATGGACGCCTATGCGGGCATGGGCTCGGGCGACGGCGCCGACGTCATCGACGGCGGCACCGGCAACGACACCGTCTATGGCGGCGGCGGCAACGACACCATCTCGGGTGGCGACGGCGCCGACGTGCTGAATGGCGGCTCGGGCGATGACGTGTTCACCTACAACGCCGACACCGTCAGCGACCGCCATGATGCCGACTACCAGGATCAGGGTGGCGCAGCCCAGGACGGCACCGACAAGATCGTCGATAGCAACGGCCTGAACGACACCAATGACAGCTTCATCGGTGGCGCCGGGACCGACACCCTGGTCATGAGCGACGGCAACGACGCCGTTCATATCAGCGATGTCAACTCGATCGAAGTGTTCGACGCCGGCGCCGGCAACGACGTGGTCGATCTCAACTACTCGAACGGCACCACCTACGGGTCGGTGACGGTCGATGCGGGTTCGGGCAACGACTATGTCTTCGCCAATGACGGCAACGACACCTTGATGGGCGGTTCGGGCAACGACTACCTGTCGGGCAATGCCGGCAACGACACCCTGATCGGTGGCACCGGCGACGACACCCTGATGGGCGGCGACGGCTCGGATACCTTCCTGTTCGACTTCGGCGACGGCCACGACACCGTCAACGGTGGCACCGGCTCGGGCTGGGCGGACACGCTGGACCTGTCCGACGCGGTCGGTCAGACCTTCGTGGTCACCGCCGATGACGGCCAGAGCTGGACCATCACCGTCGATGGCGAGAACCATGGCGAACTGAACATCGGCCAGGATGTCGATGGCGAGGTGCACCTGACCACCGCCAACGGTGAAACCGTTGTCGACTTCGACAATCTGGAACAGATCAAGTGGTAGTCTGAACAGAGGGAGTTCACCGGCGAGGGCCTGTTCACACCAAGTGTGGACAGGCCCTTGTCGGGTCAGAGCATGAACGAACCCGTCTTTCCCGAGGTCCCTCCGACTCTTGGCGTCTATGCCGTCGAGGAATTGGTGGTGACCAGCGCCTTTTCCCGGGTGTTTCGCGGGCGCGACCGGTTGCTCGGCCGCCCGGTGGCGATCAAGGTGTTCACCTTGAGCGAGGCCAAGGAGGAGCGCCTGCCCTATGACCGCGACGAATGGCGCCGCCGCTTCGTCGCCGAGGCCCGTCTGCTGGCGCAGATCGATCATCCCAACGTAATTCGGGTCGACGCGCTGGGCTATCTGGCCGACGGCACGCCCTACATGGTGATGCCGTGGTACGTCGCCAATCTTCGGCGCGAGATCGGCCGTGACGCCAACGATCCGGACCGCGCCGCGGCGCTGCCCGAGCCTGAACGCCCGCGAAGCCTGACGCCCGATCGGACGCGGTCGGTGATTCGCCAATTGTGCCTGGGTCTCGCCGCCCTGCACGCCCGCAACCTGGTTCATCGTGACGTCAAGCCGACCAATCTGTTGCTGACCGCGCGCGAGAATGGCGACGTGCGCCTATGCGACCTGGGCTTCGCCCGGCGCCCAGGGGGCGGGGCCGCGTCGCGCGCCGGGGTGTGGATCGGGACGCCCAATTACTGCGCGCCCGAGCAGCGCGAGGATGCCTCACGCGTGACCGATCGCGCCGACATCTACGCTGTCGGCGTTCTGGCCTATCGGCTGCTGACCGGGGCCTTGCCGGTCGGGGCCTTTGCGCCGGTCGGGCATGCTGGCTTCGATCAGATCATCCGCGGTGCGATGGCGCCGCGACCGGCCGACCGGCCGACGGCGGTGGAATTGGCCGCCCAGCTGCACCGTTTGCAGCCGTAGACAGCTATAATGAGTAGGGGGGGGAATGGTACACGATGTTAAGATTTCCGGCGTTAAAAGAGCCGGAGCAAAAGCATCCGCCAGTGGGGGTCGGGGAAACATGGAGCGTATTGGCAAATACGTGGTGCATAAGGCGGCCGTATCGACCGGTTATGCCAAGGTGTTCTTCTGCCACGACCCGGATTTGCAGATACCGGTGGCGGTGAAGCTTTTCAATCCGCGTGCCGCCGAGGAAGGCGCTATGAGCGCGCCGCAATTGCTGGCCCGCTTCCAGGCGGAGGCGCGCTCGCTGGCGGCGTTCGACCACCCGCACATCATCTCGGTCAAGGCGATGGAGGTTCTGGCCGACGGTCGGCCGTTCTTCGTCATGCCCTACATGCCGGCCGGCCTGACCTTCGAGATCGGCAAGGATTCCATGGTCGAGGGTGCGGCCGAACAAGACGTGCCGCGCCGGCTGGCGCTGGTCCGCGCCTTGGCGGTGCTGCGCCAGGCCTCGGCCGGCCTGATGGCGATCCACCGGCGCGGCATGGTGCACCGGTCGATCCAGCCGTCCAATCTGTTGCTGACCGCGCGCGAGAACGGTCAGATCCGCATCGCCGATTTCAGCACCATCAAGCTGCCGGAACGCAACGCGCCGATGCCCGACCACTGGATCGGCGGGACCGATTATTGCGCGCCGGAACAACGCGAGGCCGCCACCGCGGTCGGCCCCCAGGCCGACGTGTTCTCGCTGGGTGTGCTGACTTACCGCCTGCTGACCGGCGCCCTTCCGGTGTTGGCCGACGGCTCGGTGGAATTGCCGGCCAAGCATCCGCAGGTGCTGGTCGATCTGGTGGCCCATGCCACCGATCCCGACCAGGCCAGGCGCCCGGCCCATGCCGGTGTCTTCCTGCAGGAACTGGCCAAGGTTCCGACCGAGGCGGTCACCAAGCCGAAGGTGTCGGTGGTGCCGCTGCGCAAATCCATGGCCATCCCCAAGAAGGCGCCGACGGCAAGCTGATCTTGCGTCGGCGGGTGGGCTCGGCCATCCTTGGCCGATGAACCAGATTTCCCCTCGGATCCCCCGTAGCGCCCTGGTGACCGGCGCCGGGCGGCGCATCGGCCGAGCCATCGCCCTTGACCTGGCCCAGGCCGGCTTCGCCGTCGCCTTGCACTATTCCCGCTCGGCCGACGAGGTCGGCGCCCTGGCGGCCGAGATCGCTGCCCGGGGCGGGCGAGCGGTGCCGCTCAAGGCCGACCTGGCGATCGAGGCCGAGGTCGCCCCCCTGGTCGGCCGCGCCGTCGCGGCATTGGGACCGCTGGGGCTGTTGGTCAACAACGCCTCGACCTTCGAGCGCGACGAGGTCCACGACGCCACCCGGGCTAGCTGGGATCTGCATCTCGAGGTCAACCTGCGCGCGCCGTTCGTGCTGTCGCAAGCCTTCGCCGCCGCCCTGCCCGCCGAGGCCGAAGGGGTGATCGTCAACCTGCTTGACCAGCGGGTGTGGAACCTGACGCCGCATTTCGTCACCTACACCGTCAGCAAGGCCGGCTTGTGGACCCTGACCCAGACCCTGGCCCTGGCCCTGGCCCCACGCATCCGGGTCGCCGGGATCGGTCCGGGTCCGGCCTTGGCCTCGGTCCGCCAAAGCCCCGAGCAATTCGCCGCCCAATGTGCCAGCACGCCTTTGGGGAAAGGGACCAGCCCGGCCGAGATCGTGCACGCCTTGCGCTTCATCTTGTCGTCGCCCTCGTTCACCGGCCAGATGCTGGCCCTGGATGGCGGCCAGCATCTTCAGTGGGCGGCGGGGCCGTCCGGGCTGGATGAGTAAATGAATATGCTGGAATTTTGCCTTTAGACGGCGGGATGTGCGGAAGTTTTGCACAGACGGGGTGGGCGGGGGCCTGTAGCGGGTCGGTAGGGGGGTGTCCAGAGATATTCCAGTCAGTTTACCGAATTTTTACCCTTGACTTGACCTAACTAATTGAAAAATAACAATCCTGTCCGGATGCCCATAAAATGGGCAGTTTGGTGGCATTGAGAGGAGTCCTGGGGCCGGCCTGCCTCCACCCCGTTTTGCCAACAGACTTATCCACAGGAATCGTGGATAGAGTTTTCACACCAACGCACAGCACGGCGAATCGCAATGTTTCTGCGGTATTAAGCAGTTTCACCTATGAAACACCATGAGCGAACCGATCATCCCCCCCATTGAATCCCCCTTGCCCGACGGGCCGCTGGCCCAGGGCGTGGCGGTCATCGCCCGCAACCTCGAGACGATGCCGTCGTCGCCGGGGGTGTACCGCATGCTCAACGCCAAGGGCGAGCCGCTTTACGTCGGCAAGGCCAAGAACCTGAAGAAGCGGGTGGTGGCCTATACCCGGCCCGAGCGCCAGACCCTGCGCATCCAGCGCATGATCGCCGAAACCGTGGCGATGGAGGTGATCACCACCCATACCGAGGTGGAAGCGCTGCTGCTGGAAAGCAGCCTGATCAAGACGCTGGGGCCGCGCTACAACATCCTTTTGAAGGACGACAAATCCTTCCCCGAGATCCTGATCACCGCCGATCATGACTGGCCGCAGATCGTCAAGCATCGCGGCGCCCACAGTCGCAAGGGCGAGTATTTCGGCCCGTTCGCCTCGGCCGGCGCGGTCAATCAGACCTTGGCCGCCCTGCAGCGGGCCTTTCTGCTGCGGTCCTGTTCCGACCAGGTGTTCGCCACCCGTACCCGGCCGTGCCTGCTGTTCCAGATCAAGCGCTGCGCGGCACCTTGCGCCGATCGCATCGACAAGGACACCTATGACGGTTTGGTGGCCGAAGCCCGGGCCTTCCTGTCGGGGCAAAGCCAGGCCGTCCAGCAGGACCTGGTCGCGCGGATGGAAGCGGCCAGCGCCATGATGGAATACGAAGAGGCGGCGGTCTTTCGCGACCGCATCCGGGCGCTGACCCGCATCCAGGCCCACCAGGACATCCACGCCGCTGGCGTGGTCGAGGCCGACGTGGTGGCGATGTTCCAGGGCGGCGGCCTGACCTGCGTGCAGGTGTTCTTCTTCAGGAGCGGCTGCAATTACGGCAACCGCGCCTATTTTCCCCAGCATGCCCAAGACCAGGAGCCGGGCGAGGTGATGGCCGCCTTCCTGGGCCAGTTCTACGCCGACAAGCGGCCGCCGGCCGAGGTGCTGACCAATATCGAACCGGCCGAGCAGGCCATCGTCGCCAGCGCGTTGTCGGCCAAGGCCGGGCGCAAGGTGGTGGTGTCGTGGCCCCAGCGCGGCGACAAGCGCCGGCTGGTCGATCATGTCGCCGACAATGCCCGCGAAGCCCTGGGGCGGCGGCTGGCGGAATCCTCGGCCCAGGCCAAGCTGCTGGACGGCGTCGCCGAGTTGTTCGGCCTGGACGGGCCGCCCGCGCGCATCGAGGTCTACGACAACAGCCACATCCAGGGCACCAACGCGGTGGGCGCGATGATCGTGGCCGGTCCCGACGGCCTGATGAAGGCGGCCTATCGCACCTTCAACATCCGCTCGACCGAACTGACCCCCGGCGACGATTACGCCATGATGCGGGAAGTGCTGACCCGGCGGTTCCAGCGGGCCCGCAAGGAGGACCCGGACCGCGACAAGGGATTGTGGCCCGATCTGGTGCTGATCGACGGCGGCCAGGGCCAATTGACGGTGGCGGTCGAGGTGTTCGCCGAGCTTGGCCTGGACGACGTGGCCCTGGTGGCCATCGCCAAGGGCCCCGACCGCAATGCCGGGCGCGAGCAGTTCTTCATGGAAGGGCGGACGCCCTTCATGCTGCCGCCCCGCGACCCGGTGCTTTACTTCCTGCAGCGCCTGCGCGACGAAGCGCACCGTTTCGCCATCGGCACCCACCGGGCGCGCCGGGCCAAGGGCCTGCAGACCTCGCCCTTGGACGAGGTCGCGGGAATCGGCGCCAAGCGCAAGAAGGCGCTGCTGCACCATTTCGGCTCGGCCCGCGAGGTTGCCGCCGCCGGGCTGGCCGATCTTTCGGCGGTGCCCGGCATCTCGCAGGCGATCGCCAAAAAAATCTATGACCATTTTCATCCGCACGGCTAAGATGCCCGGCCCTTTCCTTCGCGGTATTCGATGCTGACCAGCCTGCCCAACCTGCTGACCTTGTCACGGATCGTCGTCATCCCGATGGTGGTGGCCGCCTTCTATGTCGAGGGCGACTGGGCCCGTTGGGTCGCCTGCGGCCTGTTCGTCGCCGCCGCCGTCACCGACTGGTTCGATGGCTGGCTGGCACGACAGTGGAACCAGGTCTCGGCCTTCGGTCGTTTTCTCGACCCCATCGCCGACAAGCTGCTGGTGGCCGCCGTCTTGTTCATGCTGGTGGCCTTCGACCGGGTCGGTCCGATCAGCCTGTTGCCGGCCCTGGTGATCTTGCTGCGCGAGATTCTGGTGTCGGGCCTGCGCGAATTCCTGGCCGAGGTGCGGGTCGGCATGCCGGTGACCCGCCTGGCCAAATGGAAGACCGGCTTCCAGATGGTGGCGCTGGCCTTGCTGCTGGTCGGCGATTCCGGGCCGGATGGGCTGGCGGTGCGTGAAATCGGCGAAGCGGCCCTGTGGGTCGCCGCCGTGCTGACCTTGGTCACCGGCTGGGACTACCTGCAATCCGGCCTGCGCCACCTGAAGGAACAATGATGCGCCTGTTCGGCTTTTCGGGGCATTCGGGTAGCGGCAAGACCACGCTGATGGTCAAGCTGATCCCGCTGCTGACCGCGCGCGGCATTTCGGTCTCGACCATCAAGCAGGCCAATGCCGGTTTCGACGCCGACAAGCCGGGCAAGGATTCGTACGAACACCGCGCCGCCGGCGCCGGCGAGGTGATGGTGGCGTCCGGCCGACGCTGGGCCCTGATGCACGAATATCGCGACCAGCCGGAATTCACCGAGGCCGAGCTGCTGGCGCGGATGAGCCCGGTCGATCTGATCCTGGTCGAAGGGTTCCGCCGCTGGCCGCATCCGCGCATCGAGGTGTGGCGCGAAGCCGTCGGCAAGCCGCCGCTTTATCCCGACGACCCGCTGGTGGTGGCGCTGGCCAGCCCCGATCATCCCGAAGGCCTGGATCGTCCGCGTCTGGACCTTGACGACGTGGCCGCCATTGCCGACTTCCTGTTGAAACAGGTTGGCCTGCCATGAAGATCCTGTATTTCGCCTGGCTGAAAGCCAAGACCGGAACGGCCGAGGAAGAGGTCTCGCCGCCGGCCGCCATCGCCACAATCGCCGATCTGGTGGAATGGCTGAAGGGCCGCTCGCCCGGCCATGCCGATGCCTTGTCCGACCTGCGCCTGATCCGCGTCGCGGTCAACCAGGACCATGTCGGGTTGGATCATCCGGTCGGGCCCAATGACGAGGTGGCCTTCTTCCCGCCGGTCACCGGGGGCGGGCGGTGATCCGCGTCCAGGCCGAGGATTTCGATCCCGGCGCCGAGCTGGCCGGCTTCGCCGCCGGTAACCACAAGGTCGGCGGCATCTGCATGTTTCTGGGGCTGGTCCGCGACTTCCTGGGGGCGGTGCCCGACGGGGCGCCCCCGGTCACGGCCATGACCCTGGAACATTATCCCGGCATGACCGAGAAGCAATTGGCCGCCATAGAGGCCCAGGCCCGCGCCCGCTGGCCGCTGGAAGAGGTGTTGATCATTCACCGTTTCGGTCGTCTGGAAGCCGGAGACCGCATCGTGCTGGTGGCGGCGGCCTCGGCCCACCGCGAGGCGGCCTTCGAGGCCTGCCACTTCCTGATCGACTGGCTGAAGACCAAGGCGCCGTTCTGGAAGCTGGAACATGCCGAAGGCGGCGATTTGTGGGTCGAGGCCAAGGAATCCGACGATCTGGCCGCCGAGCGCTGGGCAAAAAAGACCTAGATATCAGAGTCTTGTTGAATCCCGTCGGTTCGCGGGCGTAGCATGGGCGATCGGGCCTTTCGCTTGGGACGGGCGCCTTGCGCGAAATTGATACCTCTTCGGCGGCATTACGAGCAGCGAATGCATTCGCGCGCACGGCGGCGCTTGCCCCCGAGGCGTCGCCCATTCGTCCCGCCGACCCGGCCCGTCCCCGTTTCGAAGTGGGCGGGCGCGCCGCCCAGACCGATCCGCAGACCATCCGCCCGGCCTCAGGTCAACCGGCGGCCAATGACGACCTGCCCGCCGACCAGGGTGGCGTCACCGCCCGGCAGGGATCGCGCGAACAGGGCGGGCTGATCGGGGCGCTGACCGCCTTCGTCGCCAAGGTCCTGGGCCAAAGGGGCGAGAGCGAGGGCGCCTTGGCCTCGTCCCGGCTGGCCGGCCAGCGTGCCTATGATGTCGCCACCGGGCGGGCGAAGCCGAACACGGCGGCGATCGCCCCCGAAGTGATGACGCCGTCGCTGCCGACCCTGTCGTCGGGACGGGTCCTCGATCTCAGCGTCTAATCCCTAGGCTGTTTCTTAGAGTTATTCTTGCCTTCGGCCGAGGGCCGGGATTTGCTGCCTTGCGCCTACCTCTTTCGGATATCCACAGTGGTAATGCCAGGCCTAGGCGCTCATATGTCCTCATGTAATGAACGCGCTGCGGTCGGTTCGCCGCAGCATAGCGCTCGTGATAGCGCTCTGGTTGCGTGCTGTCCGATGAAATATACATGAACGATCGCGTGCCCTTTATTTATCCGCTTATGACAAAAGGGCCTGTGTTCATTCTGCGGACTAATTAAGTGGTTGCTGCGGCAACAGTTCCGGACTATGGACAAGGGCTGCGCAGTCACCCCGTATACAACGTTTAACGTTCGCGACGACCATTCAATCTCAGTAAAACCGAGTGCCAAGACGATGACATCAAATTCGAATCCTGCTCGGCCCGCCAATCGTGCCAACGATACAGATCGCCATGTCGGGGCGCGTATCCGCGAGCGCAGGATCATGTTGGGTTTGTCCCAGCAGCAAATGGCGGACTTGATCGGCGTCACCTACCAGCAGGCCCACAAGTACGAGCGGGGCATCAACCGCATCTCGGCGGGTCGTCTGCACGAGATCGCCTTGGTTCTGGGCGTTCCCGTCGGCTATTTCTTCGAGGGGCTGGAAAGCCAGCGCAGCCCGGAATTGTCGGCGCGCCAGCGCATGTGCCTGGAACTGGCCCGCAATTTCACCGCCATCCAGAACGAGAAGCATCAGGAAGCGCTGTCGCAGATGGCCCGCGCCCTGGCCGCCGAGGCCTAGTTTCGTCGTTCGTGTAAAAGTACACCGAGGCGAAGCCGAGGGACTTTTTCACGGGGACCAATTCCTTCCCAGGACCGCCTGGACCGTTTCCGGGTCCAGGCGGACATCCAGCCACGACGCGCCCCAATGCAGGTGCGGTCCGGTGGCCCGGCCCGAGGCGCCGACGGCGCCGATGGGCTGCCCTTTCCCGATCTTCTGGTCTTCCGTCACGTCCACCCGCGACAGGTGGGCGTAGACGCTTTGCAGCCCCAACCCGTGGTCGATCATCACAGTCTGGCCGGTGAAGAACATGTCGGGATGGACCAGCGACACCTGGCCCGCGGCGATGGCGCGCACCGGCGCGCCGATGCCGGCGGCGATGTCGGTGCCGGAATGGGGTGAGCGGGGCTCGCCGTTCAGAATGCGTTGGCTGCCGAACACGCCCGAGACGATGCCCTCGGCCGGGGGCACCGCGCCGGCCAGATAGTCGGGCTGCGGCCCGATGATGGCGCGCCGGTCGGCGATCAATTGGTTTTCCGCCTTGATTCGGGCCAGTTGTGCCGGATCGGGACTGACCTTGGCCGGCGGCAATCCGTCGATGCGCTGGACCGGCCAGTCGCGTCTGGCGATGGACAGGGTTTGCGTCCGCCCGTCCTCGGCCAGGATCGCCTGGGGGGCGGCGTCGCGGCCAAATCCCAACAAGAAGTGGCCGGCGGCATCGACCGGGACCGGACGGCCGTCAAGGGTGACCTTGGTGCCCGGACGGGTCACACCCACCACCAGGCCGCCTTGTTCCAGGCGGCCGCTCAGCTCGGCCGCCGCCGCCGGCAGGGAAACGGCCAGGGCCGCCGCCAAAATCACCGCTTTCATTCACGCTCGCCCGACAGGTGATGGAGCGACCATGTTAGCAGACCGATCAGGACAAGGGCGCCGGTTTGATGCAGCGCCGCCAGCCAAATCGCCACCCCCGACAGCAGCGTCGAAATCCCCAGGCCGGCCTGGACCCAGGCCCAGGCGGCGGCGGCGATCAGCGGGCGGCGGGCGGCGGGGCTTAGCCGCGCCAGATGGGCCCAGGCCGCCGCCAGGCTCAGGCAGGCCAACAAGGTGAGCGCCAGCACCCGGTGGACATATTGAACGGCGGCCGGGTTTTCGACAGCGTTGACCCAGGCGGGGGCCAGCACCAGCCCGTCGGCCGGAAACAGTCCGCCATCCATCAGCGGGAAGGTCGGATGAACCAACCCGGCCTTCAGGCCCGCCACCAGCGCACCCCACCCGACGACGATGACGGCCAGGATGGTCAGGGCGCCCACCAGGCGCCGGGCGGTGCGGCGGTCCGGTCCGCCCGCCGTCACCGGCAGACGGTCCAGAACGGTCCACACCAGGGCGGCGAACAGGGCCAGGGCCAGCAGCAGATGGGCGGCCAGCCGGGCCGGGCTGACCTCGGGCCGGTCGATCAGGCCGCTGGCCACCATGTACCAGCCCAAGGCCCCTTGCGCCGCCCCCAGCAGCAACAGCAGCGCCAGGCGGCGGGTCAATGGCGCCGGCAGCAGGCCTCGCCAGGCGAACCAGGCCAGCGGAACCGCGAAGGCCAGGCCGATCAGCCGGCCCCACAGGCGGTGGACATATTCCAGCCAGAAGATGCCCTGAAAGCCGGCCAGATCCATGGTGGCGTTGACCAAACGGAATTGCGGCGAGGCGCGATACAGGGCGAAGGCCTCTTCCCACTCGGCGGCCGACAGGGGCGGCAGCAGGTGGTGCGGGTTCCATTCCACCATCGACAGGCCCGAGCCGGTCAGCCGGGTCCACCCGCCCAGCGCCACCATCACCGCCACTATTGCCGCGCAGACCACCAGCCACGTCGTCACCGGATCGGCGGGGCGCGAACGAGCGGTCAAGGAGGCGGGGGCACAACGGGCGATATGCAAAGGACCCTCGTGGCGTGGGGATAAGCAGGGATATTGGAAGAGGGTGGCACCCTTGCAAGCCATTGGCCCGGACATCCGCACATGCTATGGTCCCGGCCCAAACCGCCAGACCGTGGGCAAACCTTTGAGCAAACAGAAGATTTCGCTGGATCATTCGACGGTTGCGCTGATGCGCCGCCTGCTGAAGGAAGGCATGCGCCCCTATCTGGGGATGGTGATCGCCGCCATCGCCTGCATGGCGGTGTCGGCCGGCTCGACCGCGATGTACGCCTGGTTGATGGACCCGATCATCAACAAGATCTTCGTCGCCCGCAAAGCCGAATATCTGTGGCCCCTGGCCATCACCATCATCACCACCTTCGCCGCCAAGGCCCTGGCCGATTATGGCGAGGCGGTGCTGCTGTCCCGGGTCGGCCTGCGGGTCATCTCGGACATGCAACACCGGCTGTTCTCGCGCCTGATGGCGCTGGACGTCGCCTTCTTCGGCATCAACCAGACCGGCAAGCTGATGAGCCGGATGACCAACGACGTGGTGGCGATGCGCTTTGCCGTGTCGAACGCCCTGACCGGCGCCGGCAAGGATGCGTCCAGCGTGTTGTTCCTGGTCGGGTTGATGTTCTACCAGGACTGGGTGCTGTCATCCCTGACCTTCTTCGTCTTCCCGCTGGCGATCCTGCCGATCTCGCGGTTGGGCAAGCGCATGCGCAAGGTCACCGCCAACACCCAGGAACAATACGGCCTGCTGTCGACCTATCTGAACCAGGCCATCCAGGGCATCCGCGTGGTCAAGGCCTATGGGATGGAGGAGTACGAGAAGCGCAAGGTCCACGATCTGGTCGAGACGCTGCACGAGCTGACCTATCGTGCCGCCCGCGTGCGCTCGGCCTCGTCGCCGATCATGGAGATGCTGGGCGGTATCGCCATTACCGTCGTGATCGTCTATGGCGGCACCCAGGTCATCGCCCTGGCCGACGCCGACCCCAACCGCGCCGGCGCCTTCTTCTCGTTCATCACCGCCTTGATGCTGGCCTATAAGCCGTTGAAGGCGCTGGCTTCCTTGAACACCAACCTGCAGGAAGGCCTGGCCGCCGCCGCGCGCTGCTTCGAGATCATCGACACCGAGCCGGCCATCAAGGACCGCCCGGATGCGACCGATCTGGTGGTGCGTGAGGGCAATGTCCGGCTGGAAGGCGTGTTCTTCACCTATGACGGTGCCAAGTCGGCGTTGGACGGCGTCGATCTTGAGGTGCCGGGCGGCAAGACGGTGGCCCTGGTCGGGCCGTCGGGCGCCGGCAAGACCACCATCTTGAACCTGTTGCCGCGCTTCCACGACGTCACCGACGGTCGCATCCTGGTCGATGGCCAGGACATCCGCATGGTCGGCATGGATTCGCTCAGGGCCAAGATCGCCCTGGTCAGCCAGGACATCGTGCTGTTCGACGATTCGATCCGCGCCAACATCGCCTATGGCCGCTTCGGCGCCACCGACGAGGAGATCGAGGCGGCGGCCAAGGCGGCGGCCGCCCACGATTTCATCCTGTCCCTGCCCGACGGCTACGACACCGTGGTCGGCGAGCGCGGGCTGAATCTGTCGGGCGGCCAGCGCCAGCGTCTGGCCATCGCGCGCGCCATGCTGAAGAACGCGCCGATCCTGCTGCTGGACGAGGCGACCAGCGCGCTCGACACCGAATCCGAACGCCAGGTCCAGGTGGCGCTGGAGCATCTGATGAAGGGGCGCACCACCATCGTCATCGCCCACCGGCTGTCGACGGTGGTCAATGCCGACATCATCCATGTGATGGATCGCGGCCGGGTGGTGGAAAGCGGCGACCACAACGCGCTGCTGGCCCAGGGCGGCCTGTATGCCCGGCTCTATGCCCTGCAGTTCGCCGAGGAAAATAGCGGCGGGACGCCCTAGGGAGCGACGGCGATGGGGCTGGCCAAGCAGATCGGGAAAAGCGAAACCTTGCGCGGGACACTGTGCTGGCTGGTCTCGCTTTACATCCGTCTGCTCTATGCTACGGGATCGTGGCAGGTGGTTCGCGGCGACATCCCCGCCTCGTTCTGGGACCAGGGCAAGCCGTTCATCCTGTCCTTCTGGCACGGCCGCATCCTGATGATGATGAAGTGCTGGCGGCCCGGTGTCCCCATCAGCATGCTGATCAGCCAGCACCGCGACGGCCTGCTGATCGCCCGCACCGTCGCCCATTTCGGCATCAAGACCGTGGCCGGCTCGACCACGCGCGGCGGCGGCAACGCCTTGCGCGGCTTGTTGAAGATGCTGAAGGGCGGCGAATGCATCGGCATCACCCCCGATGGCCCCAAGGGGCCGCGCATGCGGGCCAGCGCCGGCTTCATCAACATCGCCCGGCTGTCGGGTTGTCCGATCATTCCGGTCGCCTATTCGGCAAGGCGGCGGCGGCTGTTGCGGTCGTGGGACCGCTTTCTGATTCCGTGGCCGTTTTCCGGCGGTGTCTTCGTGTGGGGCGAGCCGATGCATGTCAGTGCCGATTCCGATATCGAGGAATGTCGGCTGCTGCTGGAGGAACGGATGATTGCGGTGACCGACGAGGCCGACCAATTGGCCGGCGTCGAAACGGTGGCTCCCGCCGATCCGCTGCCGGGGACGGCGCCATGATCCACGCCCTTTATCGCGCCTTGTCGATCGCCGGCGGCCCGCTGATCGACGTCTTCTTGAAACGCCGCATGTTGAAGGGTAAGGAAGACCCGGCGCGGGCCGGCGAACGCAGGGGCTTGGCCTCGCTGGCCCGGCCTGACGGGCCGTTGGTGTGGCTGCATGCCGCCTCGGTCGGGGAATCGCTGTCCTTGCTGCCGCTGATCGAGCGGCTTTTGGACGGCGGCCGCCTCAGGGTCCTGGTCACCACCGGCACCGTCACCTCGGCCCGCCTGATGGCCGAGCGGCTGCCCGCCGGCGCCGTTCACCAGTTCGTTCCGGTCGATCGCCCGGCCTGGGTCCGCCGCTTCCTCGACCATTGGCGCCCCGGCTTGGTGCTGTGGGCCGAATCCGATTTCTGGCCGAACCTGCTGGCCGAGATCGGCAAGCGTCACGTGCCGCTGATCCTGGTCCAGGGCCGGATGTCGGCACGGTCCTTCGCCGGCTGGAGCCGCGCGCCGGGCTTCATCGCCCGGGTGCTGGCCGATTTCACCCTGTGCCTGGGCCAGACCCCGGCCGACGTCGAACGCCTGGTTCAACTGGGTGCGCAGGACGCCCGCTGCCTGGGCAACCTGAAGCTGGCCGTGCCGCCCTTGCCGTGCGAGCCCGCCGAACTGGCCGCCTTGAAGGAACAGATCGGCGACCGGCCGGTGTGGCTGGCCTCGTCGACCCATCCGGGCGAGGAGGCCGTCGCCGCCCGTGTCCATCGAACGCTGGCCGAACGGCTGCCCGGCCTGTTGACCATCATCGTGCCGCGCCACCCCGAGCGCGGCCCCGAGGTCCTGGGCGAGGTCAAAGCGCTGGGATTGCAGGTGTCGTTGCGCTCGGCCGGCGAGGCGCCCGACCGGGCGATCCTGGTCGCCGACACCATGGGCGAGTTGGGGCTGTTCTACCGCCTGGCTCCGGTGGTGTTCATGGGCAAGAGCCTGACCGTCGAGGGCGGCCAGAATCCGTTCGAGCCGGCCCGGCTGGGGGCGGCGGTGCTGTTCGGCCCGCGCATGAGCAATTTTCCCGACATGGCCCCGGCCATGCTGGCCGCCGACGCGGCCTGTCAGGTCGCCGACCAGGACCAGTTGGCCGAAGCGGTCGGCCGCTTGCTGGCCGACCCGGCGGTCGCGCGGGCCATGGGCGCCCGCGCCCTGGCCTGGGCCGAGGCCGAGGCCGGTGCCCTGGATCAGGTGATGGGCGCCCTGGCGCCGTTCATCGCGGCAGTGGAGGGCAGCGATGCGCGCCCCTGATTTCTGGCACCATGACGGGACGTTGGCCCGACTGTTGTCGCCGCTATCGGCTCTTTATGCCTGGGGCGGCGCTCAGAAGTTGGTCGGCGCCCAGCCGGTGCGGGCCAAGATGCCGGTGATCTGCGTCGGCAACATCGTCGCCGGCGGGGCCGGCAAGACCCCGGTGGTCGCCGCCCTGGTCGAGCGGCTGAAGGCGCGCGGGCGCCAGCCCCATATCCTGACCCGCGGCTATGGCGGCACCGAGGCCGGCCCGCGCGCCGTCGACCCGACCCGACACGACGCCACCCGCGTCGGCGACGAGGCGCTGCTGCTATCGACGGTGGCGCCCACCTGGGTGGCCCGGTGGCGGCCCGACGGCGCCGCCGCCGCCGCCGACATGGGGGCCGACCTTCTGGTGATGGATGACGGTTTCCAGAATGGCACTCTGGTCAAGGACCTGTCCTTGGTGGTGATCGATGGCGGCTACGGCTTCGGCAATCGCCGGGTGATCCCGGCCGGTCCCTGCCGCGAGCCGATCGCCACCGGCCTGGCCCGCGCCGACGCCGTGGTGATGGTCGGCGACGACCGCACCGGCGCTGCCAGCCTGGTGGGTGATAAACCGTTGCTGCGGGCCCGGCTGGTGCCCGGCCCCGAGGCGGCGCTGCTGCAGGGCCGCGACCTGGTCGCCTTTGCCGGTATCGGCCGCCCCGACAAGTTCTTCGACACCGTCGAAGGATGCGGCGGTCGGATCGTCGCCGCCCATTCCTTCCCCGACCACCACCCCTATAGCCGTGCCGACATCGAGGAATTGTTGGAGGCCGCGCGGGCCGCGGACGCCTTGGCCGTCACCACCGCCAAGGATGCGGTGCGGGTGCCGGAAGATCTGCGCGCATTGCTGACGGTGTTGACGGTGCGGCTGGTCTGGTACGATACCGGGGCGTTGGATCGTCTGTTGGCTCCCGTGCTGGATCATCAATCGTGAGGTTGTTGTCGAAAACCGCCCGTCAGCGGGCCGAGGCGCTGCTGGTCCGTTTCGTCTTCGCCCTGTTCGGCCTGCTGCCGGTCGATGCCGCCTCGGCGGTCGGCGGTGCCGTCGGGCGCTGGATCGGCCCGCGCCTGAAGGTGTCCAATGTCGCCCGACGCAACCTGGCCCAGGCCTTCCCCGATTGGGACCGGGCCGCCATCGAGGCGACTTTGGTGCGGGTATGGGACAATCTGGGGCGGGTTGCCGCAGAGTTCCCCCACATCGACTACCTGATCGCCAACCGTCTGGAAATCGTCGGAATCGAGAACATCCACGCGATGCGCGACGATGGCCTGCCCGGTCTGTTCTTTTCGGCCCATTTCGGTAATTGGGAACTGGGGACCGGCGCGGCCGGCCTGCAAGGCTTGCCGCTGACCCTGGTCTATCGTGCCGCCAACAATCCGTGGGTGGAAGACATCTATCGCAAGGGACGCACCGTGTCGTCGCAGGCCGGCCAGATCCAGAAGGGGTCGGACGGCGCGCGCGAGATCATGACGGTGCTGAAAGGTGGCGGCCATATCGCCATGCTGGTCGATCAGAAAATGAATGACGGCATCAAGGTGCCGTTCTTCGGGCGCGACGCCATGACCGCCTCGGCGGTGGCTCGTTTCGCGCTGAAGTTCAAATGCCCGGTGGTGCCAACCAAGGTCGAGCGCCTGCGGGGCGCCCATTTCCGCCTGATCGTGCTGCCGCCGATGGACCTGCCGGACAGTGGCGACGCCCATGCCGACACCTTGGACATCATGACGCGCATCAACGCCATCATCGAGGATTGGGTCCGCGCCGATCCCGGACGGTGGCTTTGGCTGCACAAGCGCTGGCCTGATCATACGAAATCCGAATGACCCATTCGGATTTGGTATGCGGCGCCCATAGGCCGCGGCCAAGCGAACCGGAGGTTCGCGCTAAGGCAGAGGGGCGAGAATAGAAAAGGCGGCTCAGCCGCCCAGCCACAGGACGGAAACGTCGTCGGCGAAGGTGACGCCGCGCTGTGCCATATCCGGCAAAAGCCCCGTGACATCGCCGGCCGTCTTCAATTCGGCGGCCAGTTCCATCACGGCCTCTTCACCCAGATGCTTGCCGGTGGGGTCGGCGGCCTCGCTTAGTCCGTCGCTGTACAGCATCAGGGCGGCGCCCTTCGGAAAGGCCAGTTCGACATTGCCGTAAACGGTGGCCCGGCGCACCCCCAGAGGCAGCGACGAGGCCGGGTGCAAGCGGGCGCGCCCGTCGGGGGCGATCACGATCGGCGCGGTGGCCCCGGCCGAACTGAAGACCAATGTTTCGGCCACGGTATCGCACACCGCGTACAGCATGGTGGCGAACTGGCCGCGCGGCAGGACATCGACCAGCGATTCGTTCAGCCGGGTCAGCAGCGCCGCCGGATCGGCGCCGGGGCCGCTGCCCAAGATGACGTGCAAGCGGAAGGTATTGATGGCCGCGGCGACGCCGTGGCCGGAAAAGTCGGCCAACCACACGGCAAACCGTTGGGAATCCAGCGGGAACCAGCCCCACAGATCGCCGCTGACCTCCGAGGATGGGCGGGTTACGGCGGCAAGGTGGCGACCATAGCGGCGCGCGCACGATTCCAACTGGTCTGCCGACGGCAGCAGGGCGGCCTGCATCGCGGTGGCGATGGCGAGATCTTGCTGCAGGCGGTCGCGATAGGTCTTCAGGCTCTGCATCATGAGACGGTTGCGCAGATGCACGCCGACCCGGGCGGTCAGTTCGCGGCGGTCGATGGGCTTGGCGACATAGTCGGTGGCGCCGCGATCGAAGGCCCGCGCCCGGTCGTCGGAATCGTTTAAGGCAGTGGTGACGAGGACCGGAATGTCGGCCCAGTCGGGATTGGCGCGGAAGCGGGTCAGGAACTCCAGCCCGTCCATGCGCGGCATCATGATGTCCAGCAAGACGATGTCGGGCATCTGCCGAGCCACCCGGTCCAGTGCTTCCACGCCGTCGGCGGCGGTGTCGATGCGGCCGATCCCCTGGGTTTCCAGCAAGACGAACATCAGCTCCCGATTGATCGGGGTGTCGTCCACCACCAGGGCGGTGCAGTCCGAGAATTCCTGTTGGCCTTGGGGCGGCGGCATCGTGGGTTCCATGGATCGGACGCGGTCTGGCGCGATGGTGCCCTGCCGCCGGTTGCGTGACAAGGCTCATGACCAAAACGGTTGGAATGTCGCCGCTCGCCCCCGTTCACCAGGACGGTTCGGGGGGGGCGAACGGCGGAAATGGCCTCTATTCCTTCGTCGGATCGTGGCTATATTGATCGGGATAGGATCGGTGTGGGCCGGTCGGCGGGAAAGGCCAAGGCGGAGCAGGCGATGCCGGGTTCAGCAGGGTGGGCGAGGGGACTGGCGCGGGCGGCGGCGCTGGTGCTGGTTCTGGCCGTGTCTTTGGCGCGGGCTTGGCCCGCCGCGGCCGACCCGTTCGAGCGGACGGTGCTGGTGATTTCCTCGTTCGGCAAGGATTTGCCGGCCCAAGCCGCCTTCGAGCGCGGGCTGGACAAGGGGCTGTCCTACCGTGCCGGCAAGAACCGGGTATTCTTTGAGTTTCTTGACAGTCCGCGTCTGCCGCTCGGTCAATCCCAGCCGGCGCTGGCGCAAATGATCGAGCGTAAATATCAAGGAATTCGCTTCGACGCGGTGGTCGCCTGGGCCGAGCCGGCGGCGGCGCTGGTATCGACGCTTCGCCCCCTTTTCGCCGATTCCGCCCTGCATCTGGCCGAGGTGCCGCCGGCGGCGATGGGGCGGCTGAACCTGCTGGACGCCACCGGGCACGGTTTTCCCGCCGACTTCGCAGCCTCGTTGGCCGAGGCTTTGCGCCTGACCCAGGCAACCAAGGTGGTGGCGGTCGGCGAGTCCAATCCGATCGGCACCCCCCGCTTGCAATGGTTCCGTCAGGGCATGAAAGAGGTGGCCCCCAGGGTCGAGGTCGAGGAATGGACCGACCTGCCGTTCGGCCAGGTCCTCGAGCAGGCGGCGAGGTTGCCGAAGGGCACCTTGATTTTCTATCTGCTGCGGTTCGTCGATGAGAACGGTGCCAGCCAGACTCCGTTCGAATTGGCTCGCAGGCTGGCCGAGAAAAGTTCGGTGCCGGTGTTCTCGCCGTGGGAATCGCTGATGGGAAGCGGTGTCGTCGGCGGCCATGTCCTCAGCGTCGAAGTCCTGGCGGAGAACATCGCTGCGGCCATCGCCGCTTCCGATCATCCGGCCGGGCAAAAGCCGGCCCAGCGCTTTTCCTATGACTGGCGCCAGGTCGAACGCTGGGGGCTGGGCGACCTGGTGCAAAATCCCGAAGCGGTGATCTTGAACCGTCAGCCTAGTGTGTTGCAGCAGTACCGCTGGCATATCGCCGTCGTGGCGTCGTTCATCCTGGCGCTGTCGATCCTGTCGGCGTTTCTGACCCGGGCGCTCCGCCTTCGCGCGCGGGCGATGGCCGAGTTGGCGGCCGAGCGGGCGATGCTGGCCGACCGGGTGCGTGAACGGACCGAGGAACTGGCGGCGTCGAACGCCGAGCTGGAACAGTTCGCCTATGCCATCTCGCACGATCTGCGCCAGCCTTTGCGCATGGTCAGCAACTTCGTCACCCTGCTGGGCCGGCAATTGGGCGACCGGCTGGACGACGAGGCCCGGTCGTTCGTCGGCTTCGCCGTCGAGGGGGCCAAGCGAATGGATCGGATGATCCTGTCGCTGTTGGAATATTCCCGCGTCGGCCATCAGGCGCAGGCCAGTGAATGGATCGAATCCAAGGATTCGCTGGATCAGGTTCTGCGGTTCCTGGGACCGGCGATTGCCGAGTGTGGGGCGAAGATATCGGTCACCGGCACCTGGCCGCGCCTGCTGGTGCCCCGCGACGCCTTCGAGCGGGTGCTGCTGAACCTGATCGGCAACGCCATCAAATATCGCCAGAAGGGGAGGACCCCGAACATCCAGGTCCGCGCCGAGCGCCATCAGGCCGGGTGGTGCATCGCGGTGGCCGACGACGGAATCGGCATCGAGGATGGCGGCGAGCGCCTGTTCAAGGTCTTCCAGCGGCTGGTTCCCGCAGATGCTTATGAAGGAACCGGGGTTGGCCTGGCCCTGTGCCGTCGTTTGGTCGACCAGATGGGCGGCAATATCTGGATGGAATCGGCGGGCCTGGGCCAAGGCACCACCTTCCATTTCACCGTTCCCGAGGCCCAGCCTTCGGCCGCATCGGCTGCGTGACAGCGCCCCCATTCCGGGCTACTGATTGTGTCGAATCGTGTATCGACCGGAGCGGAAGAATGTGCGGCTTTGCCGGATTTCTTGACCTGACGAGCCAGACGCCCGACCGGGCGGCGACCGTCGCGGCCATGGCCGGCACCTTGGTCCACCGCGGGCCGGACGACAGCGGCGTGTGGATCGACGATCGTGCCGGGATCGCGCTGGGCTTTCGGCGCCTGGCCATTCTGGACCTCAGCCCCCACGGGCACCAGCCGATGCTGTCCAAGGATGGCCGCTGGGCCATCGCTTTCAACGGCGAGATCTACAACCATGCCGACCTGCGCGGACGCCTGGAGCGCAGCGACTGGCTGGGCCATTCCGATACCGAGGTGCTGCTGGAAGCGATCAGCCGCTGGGGCCTGGACCGTGCCTTGGCCCAGTGCGACGGCATGTTCGCCATCGCGCTGTGGGACCGGGTCGAGCGGGTGTTGTACCTGGCCCGCGACCGGATCGGCGAGAAGCCGCTTTATTGGGCCGAATGCGGCGGGGTGTTCAGTTTCGGCTCGGAATTGAAGGCGCTGGTCCGCCACCCGGCCTTCGACGATTCCATCGACCGCGACGCCCTGGCCTTGTTCCTGAAATTTGGCTGGATCGCCGCGCCGCATACCATCTACCGCGCCGCCCGCAAGCTGTTGCCGGGCACCATCTTGTCGGTGCGTGGCGGCAAGGTCGCCAGCCAGACCTATTGGTCGGCCGCCGAGCGGGCCCGGGCGGTGGCGGGAAGTTTCGGCGGCGGCCGTGCCGCTGCGGCCGAGCGGCTGAACCAGTTGCTGCGGGCCTCGGTGTCCTTGCGCATGCAGGCCGACGTGCCGGTCGGCGTGTTCCTGTCGGGGGGCATCGACAGTTCGGTCACCGCCGCCATCATGCAGGATATGTCGCCCCGGCCGGTTCACACCTTCACCATCGCCTTCGCCGACAAGGGCTATGACGAAAGCCCGCACGCCCGGGCGGTGGCGGACCATCTGGGGTGCGTTCATACCGAGGTGCCGATCACCGACGACGACGCCCTGGCCCTGGTCCCCGACCTGCCGTCGATCTGGGACGAGCCGTTCGCCGACCCGGCCCAACTGCCGACCTGTCTGCTGGCGCGGGCGACGCGTCAAGACGTCACCGTGGCGTTGTCGGGCGACGGCGCCGACGAATTGTTCGGCGGCTACGGCATCTATCGCTCGTTGCCCGCCGACTGGCGCCGGCTGGAGGCCATTCCGGCCTGGCTGCGCCGACTGGCCGGCGGGCTGGACCTGATGCCGTCGGCCATGCTGAACGCCGCGGCCGGTCTGGGCCATCTGGTCGGGCGCAAGCGGCGGTCCTATCCGGGCTTTCGCGTCAAGAAGGCGTTCGAACAGGTGCGGACCGGCTCGTTGGCCCAGTTGCACGGCCAGCATTACGCCCGCTGGCGCGGCATGCCGGCCCCGGTGCTGGGTGCTGGCCGGGCGATGACGGCCTTCGACGACGGGCCTGCCGCCATGCTGGCCGATCCGTCGCTGGCGGTGATGGTGATGGATGCCCGCACCTATCTGCCCGACGATCTGTGCGTCAAGACCGATCGCGCCACCATGGCCTATTCGCTCGAGGCGCGTCTGCCGTTCCTCGACCATGCCATCGTCGAATTTGCCTGGAGCCTGCCTTTGGGCCTCAAGATCGATGGCGACATCGGCAAGGCGGTGTTGCGCGACGTGTTGTACGGCTATGTGCCGCGCGCCTTGGTCGATCGTCCCAAGATGGGGTTCGAGGTGCCGATCGGGCGTTGGCTGACCGGGCGTTTGAAGGGCTGGGCCGACGATCTGCTGGACGAGGGGCGGCTCCGGGCGCAGGGGCTGCTGAATGCCCCGATGGTGTCGGCCTGCTGGCGCGACCACCGCTTAGGCGCCAAGAATTGGCAGACGGAACTGTGGCACGCCCTGATGTTCCAAGCGTGGTTCGAGAGCCGGGGGTAGGGGATGGATTCGCTGGTTTTGGCGGAATTGCTGTGTGCCAGGCTGTGTCACGACATGGCCGGGCCGGTGGGGGCGGCGGCGGCCGGGGCCGAGTTGATCGCCGAGATGGCGGGCGACATCGATGCCGAGACCTTGGCGCTGGTTTCGGCCAGTGCCGGGGCGGGCGCCGCGCGGCTGAAGTTCTTCCGCTCGGCCCTGGGGCCGGCGGTCGGCGGGTTGGTGTCGGTGGCGGCGACGCGCGACCAGGTGCGGGCCTATCTCGACACCCAAAGCTCGGCGGTGGCCGGGGTGGGACTGGAATGGACCGGCGAGAACGGCTCGATCGACGGGGGGGCGGCGCGCCTGCTGCTCAATCTGGTTCTGCTGGCCAAGGATAGCCTGCCGCGCGGCGGCCGCATCGCCGTGGAGATCAGTGCCGGCCGGCCGCGTGTCACCGCGTGGGGCGATCCTGTCTCGCTGCCCGACGAGGCCCGGTCGATTCTTGACGACGGGGCCTTTCCGACCTCGCCGCGCGGGGCGCAGGCCTATCTCGCTCAACTGTTGGCGGATCAAATGACCTTGGCGGTGAAAGCCGAATTATTCCCCGGCGGTCTTGGCTTCTCGGTTGCGCCCTCCAAATGATTCGTGTCCAATACTTTTTGGGGGCAAGGGTTCTTCTAAAGCCCTCGCGGCCGTGATATTACTCGAAATGCCGCCCCAGAAATTTGGGGGACGGTGGGAATTTGTCCCGTCGTGGCAGTGGGTTCGATGGCGTGGAGCTGGAGCGGAAGATGGATGATCTCCTCAGCGAATTTTTGACCGAGACCTCGGAAAGCCTTTCCGTTCTCGACGTCGAGCTGGTGAAGCTGGAACAGAACCCGGAACCGAGCATTCTGCAGAACATCTTCCGGTTGGTGCATACCATCAAGGGCACCTGCGGCTTCCTTGGTCTGCCTCGGCTGGAACATGTCGCCCATGCGTCGGAAAACGTTCTGGGCAAGTTCCGCGACGGCGAACTTGAAGTGACGCCGACGGCGGTGACCCTGATCTTGCAGGCGATCGACCGCATCAAGCTGATCCTGGGCCATCTCGAACAGAACGAGTGCGAGCCGGAAGGCGAAGACAAGGATCTGATCGCCAAGCTGAACGACATGGCCGAGGGCAAGACCCCGTCGGTCGCTGCCCCCGCCGCCGAGCAATCCTTCCCGGTCGCGGCCGACCTGCTGGCCGAAGTCGAGGCCGCCTACGCCGCCGGCAAGAAGGCCGCCTCGGACACCGATGTGCTGGCCGAGATGGCCAAGGAGCGCGCCAAGGAAGCCGCCGCCGCCGCCAAGGAAGCCGCCGCGGCAGCCAAGGAAGCCGCCGCGGCAGCCGCGCCCGAGCCCGAGCCCGAGCCCGAGGCGGCGCCTTCCGTTCCGGTTCCGGCCGCCTCGCCGCCGGCCGTCACCAAGCAGACCGAGCAATTGACCAACGCGGCCGGCGAGCCCAAGGAATCGGCTGTCGCCGCCCAGACCATCCGCGTCAATGTCGAGCTTCTCGAAAACCTGATGACCCTGGTGTCGGAACTGGTGCTGACCCGCAACCAGCTGCTGCAGATGGTGCGCGGGCGCGACGATTCCGAATTCACCGCGCCGTTGCAGCGCCTCTCGCACATCACCACCGACCTGCAGGAAGGGGTGATGAAGACGCGCATGCAGCCGATCGGCAATGCCTGGGCCAAGCTGCCGCGTATCGTTCGCGATCTGTCGGTCGAAATGAACAAGAAGGTCGACCTGCAGATGCTGGGCGCCGAGACCGAGCTGGACCGGCAGGTCCTGGAGCTCATCAAGGACCCGCTGACCCACATGGTCCGCAACTCGGCCGACCACGGTCTGGAAGGCCCGGAAGAACGCAAGCGGGCCGGCAAGCCGGAAATCGGCAAGGTGGTGCTGAACGCCTACCACGAGGGCGGTCACATCATCATCGAGATTTCCGACGACGGGCGTGGCCTCAACCTCGACCGCATCAAGCAGAAGGCCATCTCCAGCGGGCTCGCCAGCGAGTCCGAACTTGAGACGATGAACCCGCAGCATATCTACCAGTTCATCTTCAAGGCCGGTTTCTCGACCGCCGAGAAGGTCACCAGCGTGTCCGGCCGCGGCGTCGGCATGGACGTGGTGCGCACCAACATCGAAAAGATCGGCGGCACCGTCGAGTTGAAAAGCCAGCCGGGCAAGGGGTCCAGCTTCGTCATCAAGATCCCGCTGACCCTGGCCATCGTGTCGGCGCTGATCGTCGAATGCGCCGGCGAACGCTTCGCCATTCCGCAGATCAGCGTACTGGAGCTGGTGCGTGTCACCAACAATTCCGAGCACGGCATCGAGAACATCAACAACGCCCCGGTGCTGCGCCTGCGCGACCGCCTGCTGCCGCTGGTCAGCCTGAAGAAGCTGCTGCGCCTCAATAACGGCGAGGACCAGGAAACCTTCATCGTCGTCACCCAGGTCGGCACCTACACCTTCGGCATCATCGTCGATCGCGTGTTCGACACCGAAGAAATCGTGGTCAAGCCGGTGGCGCCGATCCTGCGCCACATCTCGATGTTCTCGGGCAACACCATCCTGGGCGACGGTTCGGTGATCATGATCCTGGATCCCAACGGCATCGCCGGCGCCACCGGTGAATCGAGCATGCTGGGCGGCGGTCAGTCGACCGAAGGCCAGGTGGTGCGCGACCTGCACGGCGACTCGAAGACCAGCCTCCTGGTGTTCCGCGCCGGCAGCGAGGACCTCAAGGCGGTTCCGCTGGCCCTGGTCGCCCGTCTGGAAGAAATCGACGTCAAGGACGTCGAATACAGCCACGGCAAGCCGATGGTGCAGTATCGCGGTCACCTCATGCCGCTGGTGTCCATCGACGGCGCCACCGATTTCCGTTCCGAGGGCCGCCAGCCGGTGCTGGTGTTCTCGGATCGCGACCACACCATGGGTCTGGTCGTCGAGGAAATCGTCGATATCGTCGAGGATCGCCTGAAGGTCGAACTGTCGGCCAGCAATCCCGGCGTCATCGGCACCGCCGTCATCGCCGGCAAGGCCACCACCATCATCGATGCCGGCTATTACCTGCCGCAGGCCTTCGGCGATTGGTTCGGCCGCGCCGACAAGGAATACGGCACCGACGAGCATGCCGCGCCGCGCATCCTGCTGGTCGATGACAGCCCGTTCTTCCGCAACCTGCTGACGCCGCTGTTGTCGGTCGCCGGCTATGACGTGGTCGCGGTCGAGGGGCCGGATCGCGCCCTGGCTCTGCGCGAGCAGGGGCACGACTTCGACATGATCATCAGCGACATCGAGATGCCGGGGATGAGCGGGTTCGAGTTCGCCCAGGCGGTGCGCGCCGAGGGCCGCTGGCAGACCCTGCCGATGGTCGCCCTGTCGAGCCATGCCACCGAAAAGGATTTCGAGCGTGGCCGCCAGGTCGGCTTCAACGATTACGTCGCCAAGTTCGACCGCGACTCGCTGTTGAACACCATCGCTTCGACGCTTGCCGCGCTGAAGGGTGCCGCATGACCACTCGAAACAACCACGCAGCAGCAACCGACATCCATCTGAACAGGGGGGTCACGCAGTGAACCAGATCGTACCCGCCGGCAAGCGTCCCGGCACCGAGTTGGCCGCGCCGGAGACCCAGGACTACGTCACCATGTTCATCGACGGCCAGATGTTCGGCATCCAGGTGCTGACCGTCCAGGACGTGCTGGGACCGCAGAAGATCACCCGCATCCCGTTGGCGCCGCGCGAGGTGGCCGGCAGCCTGAACCTGCGTGGCCGCATCGTCACCGCCGTCGATGTGCGCCTGCGTCTGGGCCTGCGCAACGCCGCCGAGGACAACAAGGGCATGAGCGTGGTCGTCGATCAGAATGGCGAGCTCTATTCACTGATGGTCGACCAGGTCGGCGAAGTCCTGAGCCTGCCCGCCGCCAAGTTCGAACGCAATCCGCCGACGCTGGACCCGATGTGGCGCGAGTTTTCGGCCGGAATTTATCGCCTCGAGGACAAATTGATGGTGGTGCTGGACGTCGGCAAGCTTTTGGATTTCAAAAAAGACGAATAGTATCACCGCATGATAAGAGGCGGGTGCCACGGGCGCACCCGACCCTAGGGGAGGCTTGAAAGGGCATGAGGTCCTGTCTGATCGTTGATGATTCGAAGGTCATCCGCATGGTGGCCAAGAAGATCCTGCAAGAGTTGACCTTCACCACCGCGGAAGCGGAAGACGGTCAGCAGGCTTTGAACTACTGCCAATCGACCATGCCGGACGCAGTTCTGCTGGATTGGAATATGCCGGTCATGAACGGCATCGATTTCCTGCGGGAATTGCGCAAGCTGCCGGGTGGCGACAAGCCGGTCGTTGTTTTCTGCACCACGGAAAATGACATCGAGCACATCCAGGAGGCGATCACGGCCGGCGCCAACGAGTACATCATGAAGCCGTTCGACAGCGAGATTCTGCAGGCCAAGTTCTCCCAGGTTGGCCTTCTGTAATCGCTGCTCCTTTCAAAAGGCTCGCCGTTTAATGGCTTCCGATACCCCCTCTTCCGCCTCCACCGCAGCCGATCGGATTCGGGTGATGCTGGTTGACGATTCCGCGGTCGTGCGTGGTCTCGTCACTCGGATTCTCGAAGAGGAGCAGGATATCTCTGTGGTCGTTTCGGTCGGAAACGGACAGATGGCGTTGTCGGCGTTGGAACGCCAGGACATCGACGTCATCTTGCTGGATATCGAAATGCCGGTCATGGACGGCATGACCGCGCTGCCCAAGCTGCTGAAGGTCGATCCGGCGGTGCGGGTGATCATGCAATCGACGCTGACCTCGAAGGGGGCGGCCATCAGCCTGCGTGCCCTGGAAATGGGGGCGGCTGATTACATTCCGAAGCCGACCGCCACCCGCGATCTGGCCGGCGGCGTCGATTTCAAGACCGAATTGCTGGGCAAGGTCAAGGCCCTGGGATATGCGCGGCGACGCGATCCGAACCGTAAGCTGCGCGCGCCTTCGGGCACGGTGACGCCGACGCGGCCCGCCGCGCCGAAGATTTCCGCCCTGCACCCTGCCACACCGCCGACCTTGCGGACCCATACACCCGAGCCGCCCGATATTATCGCCATCGGCTCGTCGACCGGCGGGCCGCAGGCGCTGTTCAACCTGCTGGGCACCATGCGGGCCGGAACCGTCAAGCAGCCGATCCTGATCACCCAGCATATGCCGGCGACCTTCACCACCATCCTGGCCGAGCATATCAGCCGGGTGTCGGGCTGGGACGCGCGCGAGGGCCAGGACGGCGAAGTGATCAAGGGCGGACGGGTCTATATCGCTCCGGGCGACTTCCACATGGTGGTCGAGACCCGTGGTGCCGACAAGATCATTCGCCTGAACAAGGATGCGCCGGAAAATTTCTGCCGGCCTGCGGTCGATCCGATGCTGCGCAGCATCTCGGCGGCCTATGGCAAGCGGGTGCTGGTGGCGATCCTGACCGGAATGGGAGCCGACGGCTCCAAGGGGGGTCAGGTGGTTGTACAAAATGGCGGCACGGTGGTGGCTCAGGACGAGCCAAGTTCCGTGGTGTGGGGAATGCCGGGGGCGGCGGCGCAAGCTGGAATCTGTTCGGCGATTCTGCCGATCGGGGAAATCGCCCCATGGCTGATGAAATTGGCAGCGAGGCGCTGACGGATGCGGCCCGAGGATTTTGATTTCATTGCCAAGTTGCTGAAAGACCGTTCCGGTCTGGTCATCACGCGCGACAAGGCTTACCTGTTGGAATCCCGACTGACCCCGGTGGCGCGCAAGCGCGGACTGAAAGGGTTGGACGACCTGCTGGCGAGCCTGCGGACCTCGGGCGAGGACCTCCTGCGCGAGGTCACCGAGGCGATGACCACCAACGAATCGTTCTTCTTCCGCGACATCAAGCCGTTTGACCAGTTCAAGGCGCTGGTCCTGCCGCAATTGTTGGCCTCGCGCGCGACCAAAAAGAGTTTCCGCGTGTGGTCGGCGGCCTCGTCATCGGGCCAGGAAGCCTATTCGCTGGCGATGATCCTGAAGGAAGAAGCGCCGAAGATGCCCGGCTGGAAGATCGAAATCGTCGGAACCGACATTTCGACCGAGATGCTGGAAAAGGCCAAGGCCGGCCTTTACTCGCAATTCGAGGTGCAGCGTGGCCTGCCGATCCAGTATCTGGTCAAGTACTTCAAGAAGACGAACGAGATGTGGCAGATCGATTCCTCGATCCGTGCCATGGTCCAGTTCCGCGAATACAATTTGCTGCACGATTTGAAGACGCTGGGCCAGTTCGACGTCGTGTTCTGCCGCAACGTCTTGATCTATTTCGATCAGCCGACCAAGACCCGGGTGCTGGAAAACATCTCGCGGGTCATGCCCGACGATGGGCTGCTGTATCTGGGCGGTGCCGAGACGGTGTTGGGCATTTCCGACAAGTTCAAGCCGGTGCCCGAGCAGCGCGGAATCTACGCCGTCATCCGCTGATAACCGGGTCAGGCCCGTTTCTGTCCGGTAGAATGTTCGGCCAGCCGACCATCGGCCCTTTTGCCATGCCCACTGCTGTCCGGTTTAAATTCTGGCGTCCCGCCGCAAGCGCTTGTGGCGCGAGCCTTTCAGAGCCTCGAGCCCGGAATGGACGCGAGTCGTCGCCCCACACTCCGTCATGCCCGTGCTTGACACGGGCATCCATATGGCGCCGCGCAAAAATCGAATGGAAACAGCGCGTTATACCGGCGAACCTACGAAATGACCTGCTGGACCCAGGGCTGATAGCAGAGGCTTTTGACCCTGTCGCTGTCGGCGA
>NZ_LWQU01000126.1 GCF_001650635.1 Magnetospirillum moscoviense
TCAATGGACGGCGGCAATAAGAAGCCGGTGTCGCGGTCAATCTGGCGGAAGTTGCTCATGCCGGGGGATATCCATCAACGGGCGATCTGTTGTGCCCACGATTCTGCCATGTCCCCGGCGTCAGGTTAAGTCCGACAGGCTGCTAGAGTCTTATGTTCGGCCCGTGCCGGGCCGCTCTGGCTCGTCGCGTGTTCACGCTTGGCGTGAAAACGCTCTAATCGAGACTGGGGGCCCGGTCCTGCCGGGGCACGAACCCATAAAGGATTCCCGCCACGCGGGAATAATCCGGAAGTGGGTCTGCGCACAATTTCGCCAACACCGCCCGGCGTCCGACATCGGTGACGCCGCAGACAAACCGCGAAGCCAGGAAGTCCTTGGCCAAGCCGTCGGCCAGCGTCCGGCTGGTCACCACATGGCGGACCTCGGCGCGTTCGACGTTTTCCTTGAACCGGGCGATCATCCGGGCCTCTTGTTCGCTGCCGACGGGCGGCGTGGTGTGGCCGGCCAGAACCACCATCGCCGGCAGCAGCGGCGCCTTGTCGGCGAACACGTAATAGTGATTGGGCATGCCCAGGACGAAGACGTTGCCGGGCACCGACCGCATGGCGGTGACGACATCGCGAATTTCTTCGGCCAGATGTGGGGCGTCGCGCACTGGAATCCAGCGGAGATAGCGGAACGCGTCAATGCCGACCGAACCGCGCGGCTGGGTTTCGCCCAGTTGCAGCTGAAGATCGAAGATCAGGCGCGGCTTGCCGACCACCCGCTGATATTCCTTGGCATCCATCGCCACGGTCGCCGTCAATGCCACCGCCAGCAGGCGCAAGGCGGTGGTGGCCGATTCTCCGTGAAGCGGCCCGGTGGCGCGGACCGCCGCGGCAATTGCGGCATGCAGAAGGGCGACCGCCGGGACCACCAGGGTCACATGGGCCGGCCACGGCTGGGCGATGGTGCTGAGATGGAACACCGTCACCGCCCAGAATGATACTCCCAGCAGCACCGGCAGGATCAGTCGGCGATAGCCCCGGCCACCGTCGAACAATTGGTCGCGCCGCAGCCACAGCAGGGCCACCCCCGCCGCCATCAGGCCGTAAAGCAGGTTGAAGGTTCCCAGATGGGTGTAGGTGGCCAGCTTGGAATAAGCGAAACTGCCCTCGCCGCCGACACGCCCCGACCCCGCCAGCAAGGGCAGCTTGACCGCGTAATAGCCCAGATTGGCCAGAAAGCCGGAATGGGCCAGTTCGATGAGCCCAAAGACGGCCGCCAGCACCAACACCGTGCCGAGGCCGGCCAGCAACGCGGCCAATCGCCCAGGACCGGTCAGGCCGAAGAACATCGCCAACAGCGGGATCGCGTACAGCACCGTCGGGTTGAGCTTCGACAGCAAGGTGGCGACGACGGCGAGCGTCACGCCGACATAGAGCGCGCCGACCCGGCCCGGCCGGTCGCTCTTCAAGGCGGCGGCCTGCAGCACCAGCGCCACCATCAGGAACAGGAAGCTGGGTTTGTCCGGGGTGCCGTAGCCGATCGGCGCGTAATAGGTTACGGCGGCGGCGGTGGCATAGACATAGGCCGCCACCGGGCCAAGGCCGAAATGCCGAAACAGGCGATAAGCCAGCACGGCGAAAAGACCGTTGGTCAATCCGGCATGAAGCGCGGAGACGTGCCAACCGGTACCGAACAGGCGCATGAAGCCGCCCTCGATCACCGCCGGCAACACCGCGTAGGACGAGCTCCAGTCGATGTACGGCCACAGGCCTTTGGCGACCATGTAGCCGCCGTAATAGACCGGGTCGCTGTCGAAGGTGAAGCCCGACAGGCCGTTATTCACCGTCAGGGCGACGGCGGCGGCGAACAGGGCCAGAAGGGCTGCCGCCCGCCCCAATCCGGCGACGGAAAGGCCGCCGCGCATCGACTAAAACGGCCCCTTGAACTGCACCTGATAGGCCAGCTTGGTCCGGTCGGGGCTGGGCGCCCAATCGGGCTGGTCGGGCCGGGCCAGTTTCCAGGCCGCCTGGGCGATGGTGCCGGGATTGGGATAGAACTCGGCCTCCAGCCACGGGCTGGTCGGGCAGGTGGTGGCGGCGAAGCCCATGCGCTGGACCCGGATGCCGGCCTCGGGGCCGACGCTTTCCAGCACGGCGGCGACGATTTCCGCCGAGGCACCGCACATTTCCCAGCCATTGTCGACCACCAGCAAGCGCTTGGTGCGCTTGGCCGATGCCGCGATGGTGTCGATGTCCAAGGGCTTCAGCCAGATCGGATCGATCACTTCCGCCTGCACGCCGGCCTCGGCCAGCAGTTCGGCGGCGCGAATGGCTTCCTGCGCCATGTTGGAAATGCCGACGATGGTGACGTCGTCGCCATGGGTGCAGATGCGCGCCTTGCCCGGCTCGACGGTGAAGGGGGCGGCCGGCACATCGGTCTCGGTGCCGTACAGTAGGCGATGTTCCATGAACACCACCGGATTGTCGTCGCGGATGGCGGCGATCATGCAGCCCTTGGCGTCGTGGGCGTTGCTGGGGGCGGCGACCTTCAGGCCGGGGACATGCATGAACATCGAATGCAGGCCCTGGCTGTGCTGGGCGCCCTGGCCCCACGATTTGCCGATCATCGAGCGCACCACCAGCGGCACCTTCACCTGTCCGCCCCACATGTAACTGGCCTTGGCGGCGATGTTGACCAACTGGTTCATGCACAGCAGCATGAAATCCATGCGGATATGGACGTGGATCGGCCGCATGCCGGCCATGGCGGCGCCGATGGCGATGCCGGTCATGGCATCTTCCGACAAGGGCGTGGTGAACACCCGGTCCGATCCGAACTTCTGCAAAAGGCCGCGGGTCGAACCCTGGATCGACTTGTGGTCATCGACGTCGAGACCGAACACGAAGACCCGCTCGTCGCGGTCCATCTCCTGCTCGACCGCCTCGCGCAGCGCGTCGACGTATTTCAGCGGGCGGGGGGCGTCAGGCGTAGACATCGGAAAACACTTCCTTGGCGGCGGGGATGGGGCTTTCCTCGGCGAAACGCACCGCGTCGGCGATTTCCGTCTCGATTTCGGAATCGATGCGGGCGCGGGCGGCGTCATCGACCATGGCGGCCAGACGCTCGACCTGATCGGTGCGCTTCCACGGCACCACCTCGTCTTCGAAGCGATAGCCCTGGTCGTAATCCTCGTTGGGGCCGACATGCTCGCGCCAGCGGTAGACCTTGGCCTCGATCAGGGCCGGGCCGCCGCCCTTGCGCATGCGGCGCACCACATCCTCGGCGATGCGGCGGATGGCGAAGACGTCGCCGTCATCGACACGATGCGCCGGCACCCCCAGCGATTCCGCCACCGAGCAGATCTCGTCCGGCTTGGCGCGGCGCTTGGCGATCGGCTCGTGGATGGCATAGCCGTTATTCTCGCAGATGAACAAGATCGGCAAGGCGTGCAGGGCGGCGAAGTTCAGCGTCTCGTAGAAGCAGCCTTCCTCCGAGGCGCCGTCGCCGAAGAACACCGCCACCACATGGCCGGCATGGGCGCGCTTGGCGGCCAGGGCATAGCCGGCGGCCACCGGAATCTGCGTCGCCACCACCGCCGACGAGCCCATCACCCCGGCCGAGACGTCGATGACATGCATCGAGCCGCCCTTGCCGCGGCAGCAGCCGGTGTCCTTGCCGTACATCTCGGCCATCATCGCCGGCATCGAGCCGCCCTTGGCCAGATACATGGCGTGGCTGCGGTACGAACCGCCGACCCAGTCGCCGGCGCCCAGCACGTCGCACACCGCGACCGACACCTGTTCCTGGCCGATGGCCAGATGGACCGGGCTCTTGATCTTGTCGGACGGATAGATCTCGGCCGTGACTTCCTCGAACCTGCGGATGCGCTTGAGCGACCGGTACAGGCGGGAGACATCGGCAGGGGACAGGTTGGGTTCGGTCACCGCGACACCTTGGCTGGACGTGGGTTTCGCCGCTATGATCAGCGGGCGACCAGCAAACTTCCCTGCCCTCTCGAACTTTGTCAAGCAAGGCGTCGAATGCCATGAGCGAACCTGCCCGTTACGTCGTTTACGACCTCGAATACACGTCGTGGCCGGGCTCGTGGGAGCGCGGCTGGACCGGCCCCGGTGAACATCGCGAGATCGTCCAGATCGGCGCGGTGCGGGTCGAGGCCGCCTTCCGTGAGCTGGAAAGTCTGTGCCTGCTGGTCCGGCCGCGTATCAATCCGACGCTCAGTTCCTATTTCGTCGAGCTGACCGGCATCAGCCAGGCCGCCCTGGACGGCGAGGGCGTTGACGTGGTGGATGCCCTGGAAGGCCTGCTGCGCTTCGCCGAGCCCGACCTGCCGCTGGTGGCCAATGGCGGCGACGCCCTGGTCATCGCCGAGAATTGCCGGCTGGCCGGCATCGCCAACCGCTTCCTTGGCCGGACCCACGACGTCTATCCGCACCTGCTGGCCGCCACCGGCCGGACCCATCTGTTCAGCGCCGACCTACCGAAATTGTTCGATCTCGACCCCTGCGGACGCGGCCACGACGCCTTGGCCGATGCCCGCGCCGTCGCCGGAGCCCTGGCCAAAGTACGCTTCCCGACTTGACGGCCCCGGCCGCACAAGGTGAAGTGACCGTAAACAAGGGCCGGAGGGTCGCGTGGAACGGGTTTTCATCACCGGCGGAGCCGGATATTGCGGTTCCCGCCTGGTTCCGCAGTTGCTGGCGCGCGGCCTGAAGGTCACCGTCTACGACATCCTTTATTTCGGGGATGCCGTCCTGCCCAAGGATCATCCCCACCTGACCGTGATCCGCGGCGATATCCGCGATGCGAAGGCCTTCGCCGCGGCCGTCGCCGGACATGACGCCGTGGTCAGTCTGGCCTGCATTTCCAACGATGCCAGTTTCGAGCTGGATGAACAGCTGTCCACCACCATCAACCTCGACGCCTTCGAACCGATGGTCAAGGCGGCCAAGGCGGCTGGGGTCAAGCGCTTCGTCTATGCCTCCTCCAGCTCGGTCTATGGCGTATCCGAGGCGCCCGACGTCACCGAGGACCATCCCCTGCTGCCGCTGACCCTGTACAACAAGTACAAGGGCCTGTGCGAGCCGATCCTCAATTCCTATGGCGACGACAATTTCACCGTGGTCACCTTCCGTCCGGCGACGGTCTGCGGCTATGCGTCGCGGCTGCGCCTGGACCTGTCGGTCAATATCCTGACCAACCACGCCGTGACCAACAACAAGATCACCGTGTTCGGCGGCAGCCAGTTGCGCCCCAATCTGCATATCCAGGATTACTGCGACGCCGTCGAGCTGCTGCTGACCGCGCCCCGCGACAAGGTGCACAGGAACGTCTTCAATATCGGCTTCCAGAACATGTCGATCATGGAGATCGCTCGGCTGGTCAAGCGCGTGGTCGAAGCCGAGTTCCCCGACAAGGCTCCCATCGATATCGTCACCACGCCGTCCGACGATATCCGCTCGTACCACATCAATTCCGACAAGGTTCGCCGCGAGTTTGGTTTCACGCCGCGTTTCACTATCGAGGACGCGGTTCGCGAGTTGTGCCAGGCCTTCCGCGACGGCAATATCCCGGACAGCATGACCGACGACTGGTACTACAATATCCGCACCATGAAGAAGTTGGCCGTCACATGAGCACACGCCCCCTGGCCGTCGTTACCGGCGGCGCCGGTTTCATCGGCAGCCACATGGTCGATCTGCTGGTCGACAAAGGTTTTCGCGTCCATGTCATCGACACCCTGGTGGGGGGGCGCGAGGCCAATCTGGCCCATCACGGCTCCGACGTGGTGCTGGACACCACCGACATCCGCGATCTTGAACCCAGCTCGCCGCTTTTTGCCGGCGCCCGCTTCGTCTTTCACTTCGCCGGCATCGGCGACATCGTCCCCAGCATGGAGATGCCGGTCGATTACATGACCGCCAACGTCATGGGCACGGTCAAGGTGCTGGAATGCGCCCGCGCCGCCGCGGTGGAAAAGCTGGTCTACGCCGCGTCATCGTCCTGTTACGGCTTGGCGGCGACCCCAACGCCCGAGGATCACCCGATCCGGCCGCAATATCCCTATGCCTTGTCGAAGAACATGGGCGAGCAGGCTTGCCTGCATTGGCATTCATGCTACCGCACGCCGGTCAATTCCATCCGCATCTTCAACGCCTACGGCACGCGCTCGCGGACGTCGGGGGCCTATGGCGCGGTTTTCGGGGTTTTCCTGAAACAGAAGCTGGCCGGCAAGCCGTTCACCGTGGTCGGAGACGGCACCCAGACCCGCGACTTCCTTTATGTCACCGATGTCGCCCGTGCGTTCTGGGCGGCCGCCGACACCGCCCTGACCGGGCAAGTGTGGAATGTCGGGGCCGGCAAGCCGCAATCGGTCAACCGTCTGGTGGAACTGCTGGGCGGCGAGGCCATTCATATCCCCAAGCGCCCCGGCGAGCCCGATTGCACCTGGGCCGATATCGGCAAGATCACCCGTGACCTGGGCTGGCAGCCGGAAATCAGCTTCGAGGAGGGCGTGGCCAAAGTCGTGGCCGCCATCGATTACTGGCGCGAGGCCCCGCTCTGGGACCCGGCCTCGATCTCGAAAGCGACCGAAACCTGGTTCAAATACCTGGGCTGATCAATCCAGCTCGAAGGCGTTCTTGTAATCGAGCTTCAGGGCCGGGTCCTGGTCTTCCTTCCTGAGGAAGCAATTGCCCACCGTCAGGACCTCGATCTCGCTGCCCATGAAGCAGCGGAAGGCGTCTTCCGGCGAGCACACGATCGGCTCGCCGCGCACGTTGAAGCTGGTATTGACCACCACCGGGCAGCCGGTCTTGCCCTTGAACGCCGAAATCAGCGCGTGGTAACGCGGATTGGTATCGGCATGCACCGTCTGGATGCGGGCCGAGTAATCGACATGGGTGATGGCCGGCAGGCTGGAGCGCGGCACGTTCAGCTTGTCGATGCCGAACAGGGCCTGTTCTTCCTGGGTCATGGCGCGGCGATGCTTTTCGGCCACCGGGGCGACCAGCAGCATGTAGGGCGAATCGCCGTCCAGCTCGAACCAATCGGCGACGTCCTCGCGCAGCACGCTGGGGGCGAATGGACGGAAGCTTTCGCGGTACTTCACCTTCAGATTCAGCACCTTCTGCATGGTCGGCGAACGGGGATCGCCCAGAATCGAGCGGCCGCCCAGGGCGCGCGGCCCGAATTCCATGCGGCCCTGCATCCAGCCCACCGCCTTTTCGTCGGCCAGGGCCTGCGCGGTCTGTTCGATCAATTGATCGTCGGAGAGCACGGTGAACTTGGCGCCGGCGGCGGTCAGGCGGGCCTCGATGTCGGCCTGCTCGAACACCGGGCCGAGATACGAGCCCTTCATGGCATCCTTGCCGCCGCCCGTTACCGTGCGCGGCTGGCCCTTGTGGATATGGTAGCCGGCCAAAGCCGCCCCCAGGGCGCCACCGGCATCGCCGGCCGCCGGCTGGATCCAGATATTGTCGAAGATGCCTTCGCGCAGCACCTTGCCGTTGGCGACGCAATTGAGCGCGACACCGCCGGCCAGGCACAGATTCTTGGCGCCGGTATCCTTGCGGATGGCGCGCGCCAGCTTCAGCACCACATGCTCGGTCACCGCCTGCACCGAGGCGGCGATATCCATGTGGAACTGGGTCAGCGGGTCCTTGTCGGCCTGGCGCACCTTCTGCCCGAACAGGCCAGCGAACTTGTCGTTGGTCATGGTCAGGCCGGTGCAATAGTCGAAATAGGACTGGTCCAGCCAGAAGCTGCCGTCATCCTTGACGTCGATGACCTTGTCGAGGATCAGCTGGGTGTATTTCGGCTCGCCGTAAGGAGCCAAGCCCATCACCTTGTATTCGCCGGAATTGACCTTGAAGCCGGTATAATAGGTGAAGGCCGAATAAAGCAGGCCCAGCGAGTGCGGGAAGTGCAGTTCCTTGTGGATTTCAAGGCGGTTGCCCGACCCGAAGGCCAGCGAGGTGGTGGTCCACTCGCCGACACCGTCCATGGTCAGCACGGCGGCGTCCTCGAACGGGCTGGGGAAGAAGGCCGACGCAGCGTGGCTCAGATGGTGCTCGGCGAACAGGAACTTGTTCATCCAGTCGAAATCGGGGTCGAACTTCTGGAAGTCCCGCCGCAGCATGTCCTTCTGGAACAGCTTTTCCTTCAGCCACACCGGAATGGCGGTCTTGAACGAGGTGAAGCCCTTCGGCGCGAAGGACATATAGGTTTCCAGCAAACGCTCGAACTTCAGGAACGGCTTGTCGTAGAAAACCACGTAATCGATGTCGCCCAGAGCACAGCCGGCCTCGGCCAGGCAATAGCGCACCGCATTCTCGGGGAAGCGGGCGTCGTGCTTCTTGCGGGTGAAGCGCTCTTCCTGGGCGGCGGCGACGATACGGCCATCCTCGATCAGCGCCGCCGCGCTGTCGTGATACAGCGCCGAAATGCCCAGAATCCGCACCGTTGGCCTCGCTTCTTTAGAACAGGGTGTAGATAAAGGGGGCGACCGCCGAGCCCTGGCTCAACACGATCAGACCGCCGAAGATCACCATCATCACCAGGATCGGCAGCAGCCAGTACTTCTTGCGGGCGCGCAGGAAGGCCCAGAGTTCGAGAAGAAAGCCCATCGGCGTCGGATCCTCTTAGAATTGGTTCTTCATGGTTTCGGGGGCCGGACCCGGGGGGGCGCGCTCGATCCAGTAGCTGGCGGCGGCCGGATCGCGCTTCAGGCGCATCGGGTCCTTGCCGGTGGCCCGCATCAGCAGACCGACCGGGGTGACGGTCACGAAGAACAGCAGGCCCATCACCAGGGGCGTGACGATATGGTGCAGCAGCATGCCGAACTTGAACCACAAAAGGTTCAAGGGCTTGAGCAGCCGCGGCGCCGCCAGCGCCGCGACCAGGAAGGCGACGGCCGCGCCAAGGGCCCACAGGCGGATCTCGCCGCCATCCTTCAACGGCCACAGCGCGATGATGGCGAACAGCACCGCGAAGACCAGTCCGAACGACCGTTCAGAGCCGATCTTGACCTCGGTCACTGCCGTGAAACTCTCGTGCGTTCCGCCCTTGGCCATGGGTCACCCTGCCTGTCTCGTGTGGCAGTCGTTACCATCAACGCAAGGGCAAAGCAACGCTTATGAGCTTCTGTTCAGCCGCCGGCTTCGGCCAGGGCGCGCAGTTGACGATTGATCACCGACAGCATTGACAGATCGACCTGCGGCGCCGCCCGCAGCTCGGCCAGCAGGCTATCGACCCGCTCGACCTCGGCCTGGTGACGGGTGGCCCAGGCCTCCAGCCCCTCGCCCTCGGCCAGCACGGCGTTGGCGATGCCCTGTTGGTGGCTGTAAAGCTCCTCGATGGCGGCGACGGCGGCCAGCTTGTCCCAGTGGCCACGCCCGCCAAGGCGCTGCGCCGACAGCCTGAGCCAGCCCAGGCCGAAGCGCGATCCGGCAGCGAAATAAACCTGCGCCGTCTCTTCCACATTCAGGCCGCGCCGGCCGGCGATGCGCACCACATCCAGCGCCGAGGCCAAGACGATCAGGCCGGCGACGCGGACGGCCACCGCTTCGGGCACCCCCTGGTCGACATAATCCTTGGTCCGGGCCGCCACCATTTCGGCGGTTTCCGGCGGCAAGGCCTGGCCACGGTGGGCATCGATGGCGGCGACACCAGGGGCGAACTCGGCGATCGCCGCACCGATCTCGAAGGGAGCCGGCACGTGGCGCAGCACCCAGGCGGTGGCCCGTTCCAACAGACGGTTGGCCTCGGTCAGCATGGCGATCTGAACCGAGGCGGGCGCCTGGCCGTCCAAGGCCTCGATGGCCCGCCACACCTCGCGCAGGCCATAGGCGTCGCGGGCGACGATATAGGCCCGGGCCACCTCGGCGGCGCCGAAGCCGGTGCGCTCCATCATGTCCAGCACGAAGCCGGCACCGACCCGGTTGATCATCGAATTGGTCACCGTGGTAGCGACGATCTCGCGCCGCAGCCGATGACGGGTGATTTCGTTGGCGAAACGGTCGCCCAGCGCGGTCGGGAAATAGCGGCGCAGATCGGCGGCCAGGAACGGATCGTCGGGCAGGTTCGAGCCCAGCACCGCGTCGTGCAGCCAGATCTTCGAATAGGCCAGCAGCACCGCCAGTTCAGGCCGCACCAATCCCTTGCGCCGGGCGGCCCGTTCGGTCAGCACGTCCTCGCCGGGCAGGAATTCCAGGGCGCGGTCCAGTCGGCCGGCCTTCTCCAGCAAGCGCATGAAGCGGCCCTGGCCGTCCAGCAGGTCGGGACCGTTGGCCTCCATCACGCTGATGGCCTGGGTCTGCAGGTAATTGTCGCGCAGGACCAGCGCGGCGACCTCGTCGGTCATCGACGACAGCAAGGCGTCGCGCTGTTTCGCCGTCAAGTCGCCGGCGGCGACCAGATCGTCCACCAGGATCTTGATGTTGACCTCGTGGTCCGAGGTATCGACGCCGGCCGAATTGTCGATGGCGTCGGTGTTGAGGCGGATGCCGGCCAGCGCCGCCTCGATACGGGCCTTTTGCGTCATGCCCAGATTGGCGCCCTCGCCCAGCACCTTGGCGCGCAGGTCGGACGCATTGACGCGAAGCTGGTCGTTGGCGCGATCGCCGACATCGGTGTTGGTTTCCTCGCGCGCCTTGACATAGGTGCCGATGCCACCGAAGAACAGCAGATCGACCTGGGCGCACAGCAGGATGCGAATCAGTTCGGCCGGTGTCACCGTTTTTGCTTCGATACCGAAACGAGCGGCCATGGCCGGGCTGACCGGAATCGACTTCGCCGCCCGCGAGAAGATGCCGCCACCGGTGGAAATGCGACTTTGGTCATAATCCGGCCAGGATTTGACCGCCTTGAACAGCCGTTCGCGCTCGGCGAAGGCGGCCGCCGGGTCGGGATCGGGGTCGATGAAGATGTGGGCGTGGTTAAAGGCCGCCACCAGCTTGATATGGGGCGAGCACAGCATGCCGTTGCCGAACACGTCGCCCGACATGTCGCCGACGCCGATGCAGGTGAAGTCCTGGGTCTGGGTGTCGATGCCGATCTCACGGAAATGGCGCTTCACCGCCTCCCAGGCGCCGCGCGCGGTGATGCCCATCGCCTTGTGGTCATAGCCCTTCGAGCCGCCGCTGGCGAAGGCGTCGCCCAGCCAGAAGCCGACTTCCAGGCTGATGGAGTTGGCGATGTCCGAGAAGGTGGCGGTGCCCTTGTCGGCGGCCACCACCAGATAGGGATCGTCGCCGTCGCGGCGCACCACCCGATCCGGCGCCATCACCGATCCGCCCTTCAAGGTATCGGTGACGTCCAGCAGACCGCGCATCATCGCCTGATAGCAGGCGATACCCTCGGCCAGCAGCGCCTCGCGCCCACCTTCGGCTGGCGGCTGCTTGACCACGAAGCCGCCCTTGGCCCCCACCGGCACGATCACCGCGTTCTTGACCATCTGCGCCTTCATCAGCCCCAGAATCTCGGTGCGGAAATCATCGCGCCGGTCCGACCAGCGGATGCCGCCGCGCGCCACCCGGCCGCCGCGCAGGTGAATCGCTTCGACACGCGGGGAATAGACCCAGATTTCCACCCATGGCCGCGGCGCCGGCAAATCGTCGATCGCCCGGCTGTCCAGCTTGAACGACACCCACGGCCGGTCGAGATAGAAATTGGTGCGAAGCGTGGCGCGGATCAGGTTGAGAAAGCGGCGCAAGATTCGGTCGTCGTCGGCGCTATCGACCTGATCCAGCAGGGCGGCGGTCTGGCTTTCGACGAAACAGGGGTCGCCGGCCCGATGATCCGGATCGAACAGGGCCTCGAACAAGGTGACCAGGCCGACGGTCTGGGCCGGGTTGGCCGCCAGGGCCCGCTCGATATTGGCCTGCGACAGACTATAGCCGGCCTGGCGCAGATATTTGGCATAGGCCCGCAAGATCACCACCTGGCGCCAGGCCAGGCCGGCGGTCAGCACCAGCCGGTTGAAGCCGTCGCTTTCCGCCTCGCCGCGCCAGATGCGGGCCAGCGCCTCTTCGAAGGCGGCGCCCCGGCCGGCAAGATCGAGTGCCGTGCCGTCGGCCGATTCCAGCTGGAAATCATGAATCCACACCGGACTGGCCTGGTCGGCGGCATGGATCTCGTGCGGGACCTCGGCGATGACGCGAAGGCCCATGGCCTCGAGGATCGGCAAGATATCCGACAGAGCCACCGTCTGGCCGCGGCGCAGCAGCTTGAGCCGGGCCTCGTGCTCGGCCGCCTCGACCGGCCGATAGAGGTTAAGACCGAGATCGGCCCCGGCCAGCACCGCCTCCAGCCGATCGATGTCGGCCACCGCCGCCAGGGCCGGATGGCGTTCGCGGTAGGAGGCGGCGAAGGCGTCGCGCCAGCGCCGTGCCAGTTTCAGGCCCTTGGCCTCGCCCTGGGCGGCGATCAGCGCATCCTGCAGCTGGTCGGCCCATGAGCGCGCCGCGTCGGCCAGGCGGCGCTCCAGGTCGGATTCGTCGATGTCCGGCACCTTGGTGCCGGGTTGGGTGCGGATCACCACATGCAGGCGCGCCAGCGGCCCGTCGGCGACCTGGGTGTAATAGGCGTCGAGGTGACCGCCATAGGCCTGTTCCAGCAGCCGGGTCACCGCCAGCCTGAGCGGCGTGTCGTAGCGGTCGCGCGGCAAGTACACCAGACACGAGACGAAACGGCCGAAATCGTCGGGCCGCACGAACAAGGCGACGCGCGGACGTTCCTGCAGATGCAGAATACCCAGCGCGATGCGATACAGGCGGTCCTCGCCGATCTGGAACAGCTCGTCGCGGGGATAGGTTTCCAGGATGTTGACCAGGGCCTTGGAATCGTGACTGAACGGCGCGAAGCCGGCTCGGGCCTGCACCTCGGCCACCCGCTTGCGCAGCAACGGAATGCTGGACGGGTTGCGGGTATAGGCCGCCGAGGTGAACAGGCCCAGAAAGGCGTGCAGCCCGACCACCTTGCCGGCCTTGTTGACCTGCTTCACCCCGATCACATCCATGTGGACCGGCCGGTGGACGGTGGCATGGCGCGTCGATTTGGTGACCATCAACAGGCCCGGCGCGGTCAGGAACGAGCGGATTTCGGCGGGCATCTGCGCCAGGGTGACGGTGTCATCGAACACGGTGACCTGAGAATCGCGCAAGATGCCCAGGCCGGCATCGGCATCGACCGTCACCTTGGGGGAGTCGCCTTCGCCGGAAAACACGAAGCGGCGATAGCCCAGGAAACTGAAATGATCGTCGTGCAACCAATCAAGGAAGGCCACCGTCTCGTCGGAATCCGCCCGGGTCTTGGCCAACTTGGCCACGTCTTCACTGGCGGCGCGGATCACGGCGCGCATCGGCTGCCAATCGACCACCGCCGCCCGCACGTCGGCCAGCACCTGACCCAGCCTCGCGGCCAGATCGGCATGCTGGCCCACCTCCTGCCGATCGACCAGGATGTGCATCACCGATTCGGCACGGCCGACGCCGTCGGCCAGGGAGCCCAATTCGACCAGACGGCCCGATTCGTCTCGACTTGCCGAAATCACCGGGTGAACCAGCAGGTGGATGGCGATGCCACGGCGGGCCAATTCCATGGCCACCGAATCCACCAGGAACGGCATGTCGTCGTTGACGATCTCGATGGCGGTGTGGGGCGAGGTCCAGCCGTGCTTTTCCAGATCGGGGTCGAACACCCGCAGGCGGGGCTGGCCGGGGGGGCGCTCTTTCAGGTGACCCAGCAGGCCGACGATCACCGCGAACAGGCGACCGGGCTCGGCTTCTTCGACATCGGCGGCTGGCAGGCCGGCCAGAAAGATCATGGCCAGCCGACTGGCGGCTTCCCCTCGGGCGGGGTCGAGCTTCTGCCGGGCCAGGCCATCCAGAGAGTCGGCCAGGCTCGATCGGTTGAGATCGCTGAAATGGGTCATGAAGCCCTCCCCTGCGGCGCGGGTCGGCGCGCGCGATGGTTCCCCCGACTCATTAGGGGACGATCGGGGGGTAATTTCAACGGGTTGAAGACGGAAAAGCCTATTTCGCCCGGCCGGCGGCCCGCGCCAACTGCATCACCGCGCGCGAGCACAGCTCGTCGGCCGGCATGCCGGTGGTCTTGCAATCGGTCTCGGCCTCGATCAGCAGCTCCAGCGCACGGCCGACACGATCGACCGGCCAGCGGCCGATCTGGCGGCGGACCCGGTCGGCCATCTTGAAGATCACCGGCGGTTTCAGGGCGGCCATGGCCTGATCGGGTGAGCGGCCTTGCGCCACCAGGCCGGCGGCAAAGTGCAGACGTTGAAAGTGACGTGACAGCGCCCGTAGCACCGTCACCGCGTTGGTCCCCTCGCGGGTCAGGCGATCGAGCACGCGCTGGGCGGTGGCATGGTCGCCCTCGGCTGCGGCCATGGCCAGATCGTCCATCGACAAGGCGGCGGTATCGCCGACACAGGCCGAGGCGTCGGCCAGACTGACCCGGCCGGGCCCCCCCATATAGAGCGCCAGCTTTTGCAGCTCGGCCCGGGTCAAGCGGCGGTCGCCACCCAAATGGTCCATCAGATAGGCCAGGGCGTCGGCTTCCGGCGTCAGGCCGTGCGCCTTCAACTCCTCGACGATGACCTGATGCAGGCTGCCGCCTTCGTCTCCATAGCAAGGAATCGCCGCCGCGTTGTCGGCCCCCTCGAACAGCTTGCGCAACGATGAACGCGGCCCCAGATCGCCGCCTTCCAGCAAGATCAGGGCGTCGCCCTTGGGGTCACCCAGGAATCCTTGGACCAGTGACGTCAGGGTATCGGCGGCGTCGCGCACGATCACCACCCGGCGCCCGCCGGTCATGGCCATAGCCGCGGCTTCGTCGGCCAGGCGCGCGGGATCGTCCTTCAGGCTGGCGGCGGTCAGATCGGCGACGCGGAAGGGATCCTTGAGGTCGGCGACCACCCCCTTGCCCAAACGCTCGATTCTTTCGCGGACCAGGCCGCTATCGGGACCAAACACCAAGATGATTCGGGCCTTGGAATCGGGCGCCTTCAGGAAGGCCTCGATCCTGGCCCCCGACAGCTTCACCGGGCGAACTCGGGCTTGAAGCCGGCGGCACGACTAGAGAAATAGGCCGCCAATTGGTTGCGGATGCTCCCGGCCAGCTCGGACAAGGCGCGATCCTCGGCATCGCGCTCGGTGGCGATGGTGCCGTAGCGCGGGCCGTAATAGCGATAGCTGGTGATCGAGCGGGCCGTGCCGGCGAAAGCGGTCTTACTCACCGATTCGTCGGCGATGTCAACCAGCGAGAATTGTGCGGTCATCGTCATGTTGCCCAAGGCCGCACCACCACTTTGGTCGGTGCTGACCGCGCCGGACGACCCCGACACCTTGACACTAAGGGAATAACGCGGGCGGGCAACTTCGCCGGTGGGAGAGAGCTGCTGAACCAGGGCATTGCGCAATTGCTGCCCGATCCGGTCCTCGATGGCGCCGACCCTGATTTGGGCCAATTCCGACGCGGTCGGGCTTTTTTGCTCGGCGCGGTCGCCATACATCGGCCGGAAGCCGCAGCCCACCGGGCCCAGCACCGCGATCATCACCACCAGGAGCGTTCTAGACCACCACATTGACGATCCGATTCGGCACGACCACCACCTTGCGCGGCGCCTTGCCCGACATTGCCGCGATCACCGCCTCTTGCGCAAGCGCGGTTTCCTCGGCCAGCTTGGCGTCGGCATCCTTGGGCAGGTCGATGGTGGCGCGCAGCTTGCCGTTGACCTGGACGGCGACGGTGACGCTGTCTTCCACCAAAAGACTGGCATCGGCCACTGGCCACGCCGTGTCGGATACCAGCGTCGCATGGCCCAGCTCGGACCACAATTCCTCGGCCAGATGCGGCATCATCGGCGCCATCAGCAGCACCACCGCTTCCAATCCCTCGCGCATGGTCCAGCCCGAGGCGCCATCGGACAGGGCGTTGGTCAACTCGCGGATGCGGGCCACCGCCTTGTTGAAGTGAAAGCGGTCAAGATCTTCCGACACCAGGGCGATGGTCTTGTGGATCTGGCGGCGGACCTTGACGGCGCTGTCATCCAGGGCGGGCATCGCAGCACCCGGCGGCGGCAAGGTATCAAGGGCGCCGATGACCAGCCGCCACAGGCGGTTGACGTAGCGCCAGGCGCCGTCGATGCCGGCGTCGGTCCATTCCAGATCGCGCTCGGGCGGGCTGTCGGACAGCATGAACAGCCGGGCGGTATCGGCGCCGTAGGTCTCGATGATATGGGCCGGATCGACGACGTTGCGCTTCGACTTGCTCATCTTCTCGGAGCGGCCCAGCGCCACCGGCTGGCCGGTCTGGACGTGCTTCAGCGCACCGCCTTCCTTGACCACCTCGTCGGGGTAAAGCCAGGCGCCGGCCTGGTCCTTATAGGTCTCGTGACAGACCATGCCCTGGGTCAGCAGGCCGTCGAACGGCTCCTTGACCCCCAGATAGCCGCATTCCTTCATGGCGCGGGTGAAGAAGCGGGAATAAAGCAGGTGCAGCACCGCATGCTCGATGCCGCCGATATACTGATCCACCGGCAGCCAGTAATCGGCCGCCGCGCGGTCGAAGGCGACGTCGTCACGGGTCGGTGAGGCGAAGCGGGCGAAATACCAAGACGATTCGAAGAAGGTGTCGAAGGTGTCGGTCTCGCGCCGGGCCGGCTTGCCGCAGCAAGGGCAGGCCACATGCTTCCAGGTCGGGTGATGGTCCAGCGGGTTGCCCGGCTTGTCGAAGCCGACATCTTCCGGCAGCCGCACCGGCAACTGCTCGGCCGGCACCGGCACGGCGCCGCAGGTCTCGCAATGGATGATCGGGATCGGGCAGCCCCAATAACGCTGGCGCGACACGCCCCAGTCGCGCAGGCGCCAATTGACCGTCTTGGCCCCCAGGCCCTCGCTCTCGATGCGGGCGATGGCGGCAGCCTTGGCGGCATCCACCCCCATCCCGTCCAGGAATTGGGAATTGATCAAGATGCCGTCGCCGCTATAGGCCTCGGCGCCGACCTGATAGGAACCGGCATCCTCGCCCGGCGGCAGGACCACCGGCTTGACCGGCAGACCGTACTTGCGGGCGAAATCCAGATCGCGCTGATCATGGGCCGGGCAGCCGAAAATGGCGCCCGAGCCGTATTCCATCAGCACGAAATTGGCGACATAGATCGGCAGGTGCCAGCCGGGGACGAAGGGATGGCAGGCCTGCAGGCCGGTGTCGAAGCCCTTCTTCTCGGCGGTTTCCAGCACCGCTTCCGAGGTGCCCATGCGGTTGCATTCGGCGACGAAATCGGCCAGGCCGGCATTGTTGGCCGCCAACTCGGCTGCCAGCGGATGGTTGGGGGAAATGGCCAGGAAGGCGGCACCGAACAAGGTGTCGGGGCGGGTGGTGAAGATTTCCAGCCGGTCGCTACGACCGTCGATGTCCCACACCAGCCGCGCACCCTCGGACCGGCCGATCCAGTTTTCCTGCATCAGGCGCACGCGGTCGGGCCACCGTTCCAGCCCCTTCAACGAGTCCAGCAGATCGTCGGCGAAGGCGGTGATCTTCAGGAACCATTGCGACAGCAGCCGCTTTTCCACCAACGCGCCCGAACGCCAGCCGCGACCGTCGATGACCTGTTCGTTGGCCAGCACGGTGTTTTCCACCGGGTCCCAATTGACCCAGGATTCCTTGCGATAGACCAGGCCGGCCTTCAGGAAATCCAGGAACATCTTCTGTTCGTGGCGGTAATATTCGGGCTCGCATGTGGCCAGCTCGCGCGACCAGTCATAGGACAGGCCCATCGACTTCAATTGCTCGCGCATGGCGGCGACATTCTCGCGCGTCCACTTGGCGGGGTGGACGTTGCGCTCGATGGCGGCGTTCTCGGCCGGCAGGCCGAAAGCATCCCAGCCCATCGGGTGCAGCACATTGAAACCCTTGGCCCGCTTGGTGCGCGCCACCACGTCACCCAGGGTGTAATTGCGCACATGGCCCATATGGATGCGGCCCGACGGATAAGGAAACATTTCGAGGACGAAATATTTTGGCCGGCTGGCATCCTCGGTGGCGGCGAAGGTCTTGCGCTCGTCCCACACGCGCTGCCACTTGGTTTCGGTTTCCTTGACGTTATAACGTTCGTCGGTGCGCGACATCTGCGTCCGGCCCTAAAGTTCTGGAGTGAAGAAGGAATTCGCTGAAGCCGGCCGCTTTACTCGGTCGAGACGATGCGCAGCTGCCGCGCCCGGGTCAGGATCGAATTTTCCAGCTCGCCGGCCATCTTGGCCTCGATCTTGACATCGACCCATTGGCCCATGGCGTCACGCGCCTGCTTGAACACCGACACCTTGACGCCATCGGCGCGCAGCGCCCGGTCAAGAATGAAGACGTTGACCTTGAAACGCTCGTTCGGCGCCTCGGGCAGCTGGTACCAATCGGTGATGATGGTGCCGCCGAACGGGTCGGCGGTGGCGATCGGCATGAAGCCCAGCGTATCCAGCGACGCGCGCCACAGGAACGAATTGACGCCGATACCCTCGCCGCCGCCAGTGCCCTTCTTCTTGTCGCCGAACAGACCTTCGGCGCCGAACACCGTCTCGCGCTTTTCGTCGCCCATGCGCGGGGCCGAGGCACCCCTGTCCCTGGTGGGATAGACCGCCTTGCCGCCTTCGCAGGCGGACAGGACCACCACCGAAAGCATCAGAACCACAACGGCAAGACTTCTTGCCCACAGACTGTTCATTGCCATCACCCTTGCATGACCGGCCACACCGGCACGACAGACGCGCTTCCAGACGGCAGTGCCGTTGGATCATTTGGGCAGAGAATGCACCCTTGCCGCCCATTGGGGCAAGCCCCGCGTTGAAGTCGGGCGAGCGGCCCCAAAGACAAAGGCCCGCGGGATGATCCCGCGGGCCTGTATCCTTGATACCGATCCGGCCTTAGAAGGTCAGAGCGATACCGGTGGCGATGGTCCAACCTTGGTTGTGGTTGGCATCGCCGGTGTTGCCCGAGGCCTTCGCGGATTCGTCATCCCACTCGACGAAGCCACCCGAAGCCTGCAGATCGACGCCCGGAGCCAGGTTGTACTTGCCCGACACCTGATAGACGGTCAGCGAGTCCTGACCGACGGTCACGGAATCCTCGGCCTTCGAGTTCAGGTAGCCGAAGCTGAGCTGCCAGGCGCCGCCGTCATACATGACGCCCGCATCCCAGATATAGCCGTCGATGTTCGAAGCGACAGACGGACGGTTGTGGTAGAGACCACCCTTCTCGTCCAGAATGCGCTGACGGTACGAACCGCCGACGGTCACCGGGCCCCAGGTCAGCTGAGTGCCGGCCGAGAATTCCTGCAGGTCGCCGGTGACGCCGGCCGCATTGGCATCGCCCCAAACGAAGCCGGTCGACAGCTTGACGCCGATCGGACCGAAGGTGTTGGCGTAGCCGGCGCCGACACCATAGACCGACTGCGACAGCGCCTGGCTGGAGTTGTCTTCGCCCTTGCTGGCGCTGGTGGTGCCCGAGGCGTTCGGGATATAGGTGGCGCCCAGGGTCAGACCGTAGAAGGTCGGAGCGACGTAGGTGATTTTCTCGGCGTTGTCGTCGGTATCGATTTCGGTGGTCTTCATCACCGAAACGGCGCCCGGCTGGACGATCGAGGAGCCGCTGATCAGCAGGCCTTCCGAGCCCCAGTTGGCGGCAGCGTCGGGGGCCATGACATGCAGCAGCACGGCGCCGTTGGCTTCCGAACCGACGATGACCTTACCGATGCCGCTTTCGATGAACACGTAGCTCTTGTCGATGACGTCGGGGTTCGACTGAGCGGTCTCGGAACCACCACCGGCTTCCAGCTCGAAATTGACGCCGATCTTCATGCCGTTGTTCAGCGTGGTGTCGCCACCGAAGAAGATTTCGTTGTCGCCCTTGACATCGACATTGGCATAGCCGCGACCGGTGCCGGCCTCGAACGAGCTATCCTGCCAGGCGCCGACAACCCACCACTTCGAGAAACCGCCCAGGTTGAGCTTGATCTTCTCGGCGGCCGAGGCCGAACCGGTGGTCATCAGACCAGCGGCGACCAGCGCAGTGCTGGCGATAAGAACCTTCTTCATGGAAAACCCCTTTTGCTCGGTATGACTAAAACACAGGCGTTGATGTGATCGCCTAATTTCTCGGCATCCTAGGCACTGCGCGAAAATTGGTCAACCGCGCCGGTGCGCTGCGGCATCAATCTTTGTCACCCTGTGGCGAATCGGCAACAGAACCGTCATCCGGCGTCCGGGCAAAAAGAAAGGGCGGCCGAAGCCGCCCTTCCCCCAACTTGCGTCGATGGCTTCGATTAGAAGGCCAGCGACAGACCGGTCATGACGGCCCAACCTTCGTTGTGGTTGGCGTCGCCAGTGGCGGCCTTCGAGCCTTCGTCGTCGAACTCAGCCCAACCGGCAGTGGCCAGGACGTCCACGCCCGGGCTCAGGTTGTACTTGCCCGAAACCTGCCAGATGGTGATCTGGTCTTCCAGGTTGTTGCCGGCGTTGCCTTCGCTCTCCGACTGGAAGTAGGCGAACGAAACGGCCCACGGACCGGAAGCGTACTGGATACCAGCGTCCCAACCGGTGGTGTTGAGCAGGTTGCCGCTGGTGGCGACGGCGGAACCGCCGCCATTGCCATACTGACCGCCCTTTTCGTCGGCCTTGTCCTTACGCCACGAACCACCGACGGTGAAGCCGGCATAGGACAGCTGACCACCAGCGACGAACTGGGTGAAGTCGGTCTGAGCGCTAGCGACGTTGGCATCGCCCCAGATGAAGCCGGTCGACAGCTTGACGCCGACGCCACCGAAGGTGTTGGCGTACAGAGCGCCGACGCCCATGGCTTCCATCGAGGTCGCCTGCAGGCTGTTGTCTTCGCCCTTCTGAGCGCTGGTGGTGCCCGAGGCGTTCGGGATGTACGAGGCGCCGAGGGTCAGACCGTAGAAGGTCGGAGCAACGTAGGTGATCTTCTCGGCATCGTTGTCGATGCGCGGAGCGGTACCGTTGCCGCCGATGAAGCCGCGAACGGCGGTCGGCGAAACGATGGCGGTAGCGCCACCCGACGAGTTGCCACCGGCCAGAACGCCGCCTTCACCCCAGTTGCCAGCGGCGTCCGGAGCGTTGACGTGCAGCAGGTACACGCCGTTGTTCTCGGAACCGACGATGAACTTACCGAAGCCGCCGGCGATCCAGATGTAGGACTCGTCGATCACGTCGGGGTTCGAAGCAGCGGTCTCGGTGTGGCCACCGGCTTCCAGCTGAATGTCAACGCCGATTTCCAGGCCGTTGTCCAGCTTGGTCGAACCGCCGAAGAACACTTCGTTGTCGCCCTTGACGTCGACGTTGGCATAGCCCACGCCGGTGCCGTCTTCGAACGAGCTGTCCTGCCAAGCGCCGACAACCCACCACTTCGAGAAACCGCCCAGATTCAACTTGATCTTTTCAGCGGCCGAGGCGGTGCCGGTGGTCATCAGACCGGCGGCGACCAGCGCGGTGCTGGCGATAAGAACCTTCTTCATGTTAACTCCTCTCTTTTGGTACGGAGTGCGACAGCGCACCCAAATCCAAATGAACGAACGAGGGTGATCCAGCCATTTTGGCGGCGGCAAGTCAAGCAAGGGGGACAGCCTCTGTGTCGAATGCCTCGCACTGTGGCGAATGTGCAACAGAACGCCGGCCCGGTCCGGCCTGGAAAAGAAGGACCTAAGCCCGGAAATGTCAGTCGCTTCCGCCCTTTTGGCCGTCCACGGCGCGGTCCGCCGCGCCGCCGCCGGCCGCGACGTTACCTTGGTCGCCGTGTCCAAGACCCACGATGCCGAGACCGTCGCCCAGGCACTGGCGGCCGGTCACCGCGTGTTCGGCGAGAACCGCGTCCAAGAGGCCATGGCCAAGTGGCCCGCACTGAAGAAAAGCTTTGACGGTATCGTCTTGCACCTGATCGGCCCGCTGCAAACCAACAAGGTGCGTGACGCGGTGGCCCTGTTCGACGTCGTCGAGACGCTGGACCGCCCCAAGCTGGCCCGCGCCCTGGCCGAGGAAATGCGCCGGTCGGGACGCGTCGTCGAGTGCCTGGTCCAGGTCAATACCGGGCGCGAGGCGCAAAAGGCCGGCATCGACCCCGACCATGCCGACGCCCTGATCGCCCTGGCGCGCGACCAATACGGCCTGCGGGTGACCGGGGTGATGTGCATCCCGCCGGCCGACCAGGACCCGACCCCGCATTTTCGCCTGCTGGCCGAGATCGCCCGGCGCAATGGGCTGGAGGTTGTCAGCATGGGGATGAGCGGCGATTTCGAGACCGCCATCGCGGCGGGAGCCACCCATGTCCGGGTCGGTTCGGCGATCTTCGGAGCCCGTGATTACGCCTGACACCACCGCCGGCGCCAGAAATCGCGTAACACCGCTTCCAACGCGCGGGTGTATCCGGCGGCATCGACGAGAGGCGAGGAATCGATACGGGCCCGCATCCCGGCGCGCAGGTCGCGCAGACGGCCGGGATCGGCCGCCAATTCCACGGCGATCTTGACGAAATCGGCCGGGGTGGTGGCGGCCAGCTCCGGCAGGCCCAGGGCGGTCAGCAGGGACAGGCCGACCCGACCGACGAAGCGCGATCCGGCCAGGGTCACCACCGGCACCCCCATGTACAGGGCCTGCCAGGTGGTGGTGCTGCCGTTGAACGGAAAGGGGTCGAGACCGATATCGACATGGGCGTAGGCGGCCAGATGGTCGGCCTCGCTTTGGGTGTCGCCCCTGAACAACAGCCGTTCCGGCCCGATCCCCAACGCGCCGAAACGCTCGACATAGCGTTCCTTCAAGCCGGTCTCGCCGAACTGGTCGCGGTATTTCAGCAAAAGCCGCGAACCTGGCACCGCCTGCATCGTCTCGGCCCACAGGGCCAGGCTGGCATCGGTCATCTTGACCGGGTGGTTGAACGACCCGAACGTCACTGGCTGACCAGTCAGGCAGGGCGGGACCGCCACCTCGGGCGCGCTTTCGGGGCGCGGCTCGTAATAGAAGCAGGGCAGCCGCAGCAATTCCTCGCCGAACTCCTCCCCGGTCTGGCCCGGCGGATGAATGACCGCGTCGGTGATCCAGCCATCCATGCCGGCCAGTCCGCTGGTGCCGAAATCATGCCAGCTGACCTGCAGCGGCGCCGGCTTCAGGGCTGCCAGCCGCAACCTGTTGTCGCCGGTCCACCCGGCCAGGATGATCAGGATGTCGATCCCGTCATCGCGAATCTGCCGGGCCAGAACGGCGTCGGAAACGCCTGCCGCCTGGCGCCAATGATCGACCTTGCCGGCGAGGCGCTGCGTCACCTGATCGGCACCGGCGGTCAGGGAATAGACGAAGATCTCGAAAGTCTGGCGGTCATGCGCCGCCAGCACATCCTCGATATTGCCGGCCACCGGGTGATTGCGCAGGTCGGCCGAGACATAGCCGATCTTCAGACGCCGATCGGGATCGCGGTCGTTGGCCGGGGCCGGCAGTGGGGCGAGGTGGGCATGCAGCTTGACCCAGCCGGCCACCGCCGCCGCCAGCGACTGGGGCGTGCTGGCGGTGTCGTAATAATGGGTCAGCACCAGATTGCGCGCGGCACTTTCCAGCGGCTTGATGGCCAGGCAGCGCCCGTACAGCTCGACCGCCCGGTGTGGGCGCCCCTCGAGCCGGTGCACCGAGGCCAGGCTGTTCAACGCATCGACCCAATCGGGACGGATGGCCAGGGCGCGGTTCAGCAAATGGGCACCCTCGGTGGTGCGGCCACGGCGGACCGCGACATCGGCCAGCATCTTCAGCTCGACCGGTCCGTTGGGGGCCAGCGCCAAGGCGCGGCGAGCATGCTTTTCGGCCTCGACATAGCGTTCGACCTCGAACAGCACGCGAGCCAGGTTGACATGGGCCGCGCCCAGATCGGGCGACAGGGCCAAGGCCTTGCCGAATTGGCCGATAGCGTCGATGTGGCGGCGGCTCATGGCGCTGACCATGCCAAGGTTGCACCAGATCGCCGCATCCTTGGGGGCCAGCTTGACCGCGCGGCGCAGAAAGGCGTCGGCGTCGGCGATACGCCCGGCCTGGACGGCCTGGCCGGCCTGGCCGATCAGTCGCGCCACCTGCTCTTTCTGGGTCTTGCTCATGAAACGGCTTCTAACATGCCGGGGCCGACAGCGTACAGGGGGCGAGGCTTTTTTTGGGTGGTGGCGATCCGTCGTCATGCTATCACTCTGGCCGGCCCCAAGAGTTTGACCACGAGAGACGGATGCTGTCCGACCAGGCTGCGACCCCGATGGTACCGGAAACCGTCGATTATCCCGGTGAGGACCTTAACGTTCTCTCGGCATCGAAGAACTATTACCGCTGGATCGTCGATATCATGGAGCCCTTCGTCAGCGGCCATACCGTCGAGTATGGCGCCGGCATCGGCACCATGTCCCAACGTCTCAGGCCCCATGTCGAGCGCCTGACCCTGATCGAGCCGGCGACCCATCTGGCCGAGCGGCTGAGCCATGGCTTCAAGGACGATCCGGCGGTCGAGGTGCTGAACAACACCCTGGAACGCCACGCCCCCTTCCTGCCGGCCGGCAGCATAGACGCCTTCGTCCTGGTCAACGTCCTGGAACACATCGAAGACGACGCCCAGGCGGTCAAGTGGATGTTCGAGGCGCTGGCACCCGGCGGCAAGCTGGCGCTGTTCGTGCCGGCCCTGCCGTGGCTGATGAGCGATCTCGACCGCGCCCACGGCCATTTCCGCCGCTATCGCCGCCAGGATCTGGTGCGGCTGATGGAGATGGTCGGCGCCGAGATCGAGCTTTTGCATTTCTTCGACATGCCCGGCATCGTGCCGTGGTGGCTGCTCAACACCATCGGCGGCAAGGTCGATTTCAACCTGCCGGCCGTGCGCGTGTTCGACAGCCTGGTCATTCCGCCGACCCGCTGGCTGGAAACCCGCTTCCCCCCGCCGATCGGCAAGAATCTGGTGATGGTGGCGCACAAGCCCCGTCCGTGACCCATCCGGAAATGGCGCCGTAGCCGGCCACCCCCACCGGGCCCAGCCGCCGGGCCGAGGCACCGGTGATGCCGCCCAGGGCGATCACCGGCAGACCGGCACGCCTGGCCCAGCCGCGCCAGCGCACCGCCCCGATCCCCGCCGCAGCCGGATGGGAAGCGGTGGGAAAGACCGGCGACAGGATCGCCGCGTCCACGCCCCGGCATCGCGCCCGCGCCAACGCCATCGGCGAATGGCAGGCCGCCGTCAGCAGGCCGCCCCGGCGACGAACCCAGCCGCGCACCGCCGCCAGCACCCCCCGCCGCGCCATCCATTCCGGCAGATGCACCCCATCGGCGCCAATGGCCGCCGCCAGACGCCAATCGGCCGCGACCACCAGCCGCAGCCGGTGGCGCCGGCAGGCGGCGGCCACCTTCTTGGCCAGATCCCGGGCGTCGGCGCCGTCATAGGGGCGCAGCAGCACCAAAGCACCGGGCGGCAGAAACGGCAGGACCGGCCGGGGATCGGGCAGCCGAACCGGGTCGGTCACCAAGATCGCCCGGGGAATGCCCGCGACGGGCGTCAATCGGCGGATGGCGGCGGCAAGCTTCATGGCGACACTATAGCGCAGACACCACCAAAAGATCGCCGGGCCGGCAATCGGCCAGCAGCTCCAGCAGATCGGGCAGGGCGACGGCGACGCAGCCCTCGGTCGGCTTGCCGCCGGGATCGGCCACATGCAGGAAGATGGCGCTGCCCAAACCGGCCAGCGGGGGATCGTCGTTGTGGCCCAGCACCACCACCACGTCATACAGATGATCGTCGCGCCACATCTTTTCGCAGCGAGCCGGATGCGGCAGTCCGACCGGGCGATTGTAATCGGGGTGAGCGGGATCGTCGCACCAGCCGTCGGCCGGGCAGATTTCCGCGACCGGCAGCTCGGTGACCGGACGGGGCAGCCGATCCGGCCGGTACAGCACCCGGCGCAGCGGCCAAGCCCCGACCGGGGTGGCGCCGTCGCCTTCGCGCTTATCGACGATGATTCCCGACCGTCCCAGCCGGCAGGCGACCCGGCGCCCGGTCCAGCTCAGCCAGCCATCGGCGCTGACGTCAATGCGCATCATTGCAGGTCAAGAGTGGTGGTCGGCTGCGGCCGGGTCGCCAGGCTGCCAGCCCTTTCATACTTGTCCAGCGCCTTGTTCATCGACTGGACCCAATCGGCCGGCGCCGCCGGCATGCCGGTCGGCGGCACCGCCATCTTGCCCGAGCCGGGCAGCATCGGATGCGCCTGGCCGCCCAGCCCCTGGTCGGCCATGATCTTCTGCACCGCCATGGCGTTGGACGCATTGTTGGCCGAGACCGGGTCACGGCCGGTGATCGGCACGTTGGAGCGGCTGCCGGAATTGGACACCGGCACGCTGATCGGCTGCAGCGGCGGCGGGTTGACCGCACTCATCCGGTTGGGAATCGGCATGAAGCGGCTTGGCTGCTGGCCGATGGGGGTGAAGGGCTTGGCGTCGGTCAGGGGTGCCGCCGGCTGGGCCAGCGCCACCTTCTGGACCGCCGCCTGGGGCGCCAGCGCCGCTGACGGCGGGGCGACCATGCCATCGGCGGTGAACATCACCTGCGGGGTCGCGGCTTGGCCCGCCACCGGTTCGGGCAAGGTCACCACCGGCGCGGCTGCCACCTGCATCGAGGCGCTTGCCTCTTCCGGCTTGGCCTGGGCGATGGCGGTGGCGGGGGCGTCATCCTTGAACATCGCCAGGACATGGCCACCCACGGTGTTGCCGGTTTCCTGCTCGATGACGCAGCCGGCGGCCGAGGCGATCAGACCGAGCGGGCCGCCGAACAGGGCGCCGCCGGCCAGGCGGGCACCGACGCCGATCTTGTCGCCGGTCAGTTCCTGGTAAAGCGTGTTGATGACCGGGATGTGCTGCAGCGGATTGATGACGTCGAGGACATCCCAGAAGCTGGGTTCCTCCTCGGCGAACATCGAGAGGTCCTTGCCGGCGGTCTTGGCGTCGCGTTCGGCGGCGGCGGCCCGTGCGGTATCGGCGCGTTCCGACGCCAGGAACGGCACCAGCCGGTCGGGATCGGAATAGATCGGAGCTTGGGCGGACGCGCTGATGCTCATGGCAGGCCTCGATGAATGACAGCATCTACTGTGCAAACCCGATGCCAAACTCTAGTGCATTGATTTTACTGGATATGCCTTGGAGACACGGCGAAATTTCGGCAGAAAATGCCGGGCAGCCTAGAAAAGATGACCGCCCTTGGTGGCCTTGGTGCGCAAATAGCCCTGATTATGGTCGTTGGCCGGAAAGACATGCGGCACCCGTTCGGCCACCACCACGCCGTGGGCGGCCAGGGCCTCGACCTTCAGCGGATTGTTGGTCAGCAGGCGGACCCGCTCGACACCCAGCAGCCGCAGCATCTGCGCCGCCGGCAGATAGATCCGTTCGTCATCGTCGAATCCCAGCTGCAGGTTGGCATCCAGGGTATCAAGCCCGTCATCTTGCAGCTGATAGGCGCGCAGCTTGTTGACCAGGCCGATGCCCCGGCCTTCCTGCGACAGGTACAGCAAGATGCCCGAGCCGGCCTGGGCGATCTCGGCGATGGCGCCGCGCAATTGGTCGCCGCAATCGCAGCGCAGCGACCCCAACAGGTCGCCGGTGAAGCATTCGGAATGCAGGCGGGCCAGCACCGGCTGGGCGGTATCGGGCTCGCCGATGATGATGGCGAGGTGCTCGATGCCGCCATCGGCCGGCCGGAAGGCGACGATGCGGGCGTTCTCGGCATCGACCAGCGGCACGCGGGCTTCCGACACCTTGCGCAGCGAGCGGGCCGCCGTTTGCTGGTATTCCTCGATGGCGGCGACGTCGACCACCACCACGCCCGACAGCAGCAAGGCGCCGGCGGTTGGCACCGCCACCAAGGTCGCCGGCAGCAGCCGGGCCAGCTTGGCCAGCGCCACCGAGGCCGCCGGAACCGAGCCGGCGGCGACCGGCTGCATGGTCAGCTTCGTCAAATCCGGCTGGGGAACGTCGCGGGCGACCGGATCGGCCAGCCAGGCGACGGTCAGGGGGTCGATGCCGGCAGGAAGATCGACCCGGGCGGCGGGCGCCGCAACATCGTGGCCCAGCACCGCAGCGCGGCGGTTGCTGAGAATCAGGCAGGGCCGGGTGCCGGCCAGGGTGGTCAGGTGCGCCAGACTGTCGGCCGTCGCCGCCTCGGCGGCCAGGGCATAGGCCACCCGGCTGTCGGCGCCGCGAACCGCCACCACCGCACCGCGCCGCAACTCGGCCACGGCGCGATCGACGGCGATCAGCGGCGGCGGCGGCGGCTGGTTGGGACCGGGGGAGACGTCAAGCGGCTTCGTCATGGGACCTTCACGGGGCTCGGGGCTGGCACCATAGCGGTTTTCCTCCGCCGGAAAAAGGTCCGCCGCCATTCCCGCCGGCCGTCTTTCGGTTTATATCTGGGCGGATGAAGCCAACACCCCTGATCTTGCTGATCGACGACGACGCCGTGGCGCGCGACACCCTGGCGGAGGTGCTGCGAAACGCCGGACATGCGGTGACCAGCACCGACGGCACCGGTGTGCTGCCCCCGGCCGATCTGGTGGTTGCCGCGACCGCGCCGGCCGACGGCTCGCTGGCGTGGGTCGCGCTGACCAAGCCGGTGCGCGTGGCCCCGCTGCTGGCGGCGGTGACGGCGGCCCTTGCCCGGCGCCAGGCCTGCCGGGTCCGCTTCGGCGGGTGGTGCCTGGATGGCCCCGGCCGCGTGTTGGTGCACCAGGACGGGCACAGGGTCCGCCTGACCGACAAGGAGGCCGCGATCTTGAGCTTGCTGGCCAGGGCCGACGGCGCCGTCGATCGCCAAACCCTGCTGACCGAGGTGTGGGGCTATGGCCGATCGGTGACCACCCATACACTGGAAACCCATATCTACCGCCTGCGCCGAAAGATCGAGGCCGATTCCGATGGCGCCGCCTTGCTGCTGACCGAGCCGGGCGGCTATCGTCTGATCCGGACGGAGGAAGCATGAAACCGGTCAGTACCATCGCCGAATTCGAGGGCCGGGCCGGGCCTGCCGCGCGCCTGCGTGCTGGTCTGCGCCGCGCCGCCTTGGCCGGATTGTCGCTGCTGCCCGGCCGCGGGCGCCGCGCCGCCTTGCGATTCCCGTATTACCACCACGTCTTTGCCGACGAGCGGGCCGGCTTCGCCCGGCAATTGCGCTGGATGCGCCGCCACGGCGAGTTCCTGGGCTGGGACGATGCCATCGCCTTGATGCGCTCGGGCGATCCCATCGACGGGCGCTATTTCTGCCTGAGCTTCGACGACGGCTTCAGAAGCTGCGCCACCCATGCCCTGCCGATCCTGGTCGAGCACGGAGCGATGGCGGCCTTCTTCGTCGCCACCCGCTTCATCGGCACCGACCCCGAGCGCGACCGCGACCTGCTGCTGGGTTTCTATCCCGGCGAGACCCGGCTGATGGAATTCATGAGCTGGGATGATTGCCGGGCCTTGCAAGATGCCGGCATGGTGGTGGGCTCGCATACCGATCGCCATGCCCGCCTGTCGGCGCTGGACGCACGCGCGGTCGCGACCGAATTGACCGCTTCGAAGGCCCGCATCGAGGCCGAACTGGGCGGCCAATGCCGCCATTTCTGCTGCCCGTGGGGCCAGCCCGGCACGACCTTCCTGCCCGAGCGCGACCCCAGGATTGCCGAGGAATGCGGCTATTCCTCGTTCGCGACCACCGTGCGCGGACCGACCCGGTCCGGTGATTCGCCCTTCTTCATCCGCCGCGACCATACCCTGGCCAACGACCCGGACTACCAATTGCGCACCTTCCTGCTGGAGCGAGGATGAACCGCGTCTTGCGCCCCGCCACCCTGGCCGACGGAGCCGAGGCGACGGAATTGCTGCGCCGCCTTGGGCTGGTCATGCCGTCGGGCGAACAGGCCGTCGCCGCCCATTGGCGCCGCCTGTGGCTGGATAATCCGGCCTTGTCGCACGACGGCGCGGACCCCCTGCCCGGCTGGGTTCTGGAGGCCGATGGCCGCATGGTCGGCTTCTTCGCCAATTACGCCCAGACCTATTGGCAAGGCGACCAGCGCCTGACCGTGGCCATCGCCAGCCAATGGGGGGTGGAAAAACCCCATCGCGACGCCACCGGCCTGTTGTCCGACGCCTATTTCGCCCAGCCGAACGTCGATATGATCCTGGTCACCACCGGCATCAAGGCGACCGGGCGGCTGTTCCAGCGTTACGGCGGGCTGCCGGTGCCGCAGCCGGGCCTGGACCGCGTCCGCTTCTGGGTCACCGATGCCGGTGCTTTCCTGGCGGCAAGCCTGCGCAAGAAGGGCTGGCCGGGGGCCGGGCCAGCGCGCCATCTGCGCCTGCCGGTCGGCCTGACCTGGCCCGGCGCACCCCGGCGCGCCGTGACCGTGGACAGCACCGCGACCTTCGATTCCCGCTTCGACCGATTGTTCGCCGCCAAACGGCGGGAACGCCCGGACCAGCTGTTCGCCGACCGCACCGCGCCTTCCCTGGCCTGGCACGTCTTGCCCCATGCCGATCGCGACGGCTTGCGGGTCCTCGCCATCGACCGGCCGGGCGAGCTGGACGGTTATGCGATATTGATCAGGGATGATGCCAAGGCCATCGGCTTGACCCGCTGGCGGCTGGCCGACCTGCTGGTCCGCGAGGACGATCCCGCCATGGTCGCCGATCTGGTCGGCGCGGCCGTGCGCCTGGCCGCCGCCGAAGGGGCGGCTTTGCTGGAAGTGGGCGGGGTGGCCCAGCCGCTTCAGGCGACGATCATGGGGTTGGGCGGCCTGACCCGGCCGCTTCCCACCTGGCCGTGCTATTACCGGACGTGCACCGAGCAATCCGATGTTGGGGCGTGGTATCTTACCGCTTATGACGGCGACACCGTCTTGTTCTAAGGATTTTCATGCGTCTTTTCCTTTCGGCCGTGCTTGCGCATCCCACCCTGACCGGGGGACGATCCTTCGCCATCGCCGTGACCAGCCTGACCGTTATGGTGGTGCTTCCGATCCTCACGGTACCGGTGCCGCCGCTGACCGACTTCGTCAATCACCTGGCCCGCATGGGGATTCTGGCCGACATCGGGACCAATAGCGCGCTGGCCCGCACCTATGCCATCGAATGGGCGGTGATCCCCAATCTGATCATGGACGTGGTGGTGCCGCCGCTGGTCCATCACTTGGGCCTGCCGGGCGCCGGCCAAGTGTTCCTGACCATGATGGTCCTGCTGCTGGTCACCGGGCCGATGGCCATCCACCGCGCGCTGTGGGGGCGGTTCAGCCCCTGGCCGTTGCTGGCCTTCCCGCTGGTCTATAACGGCATCTTCCTGTACGGCCTGGTCAATTACCTGCTGGGCGTCGGCATCGCCCTGTGGGGGGTGGCGCTGTGGATCGCGCTTCGCGATCGCTCGGTCGCCCGGCGGGGCCTGGCCTCGGCGATCATCGTGCTGGTGCTGTTTCTGTGCCACCTGTTCGCCGTCGGCCTGTACGGCCTGACCCTGCTGGCCTTCGAGCTTTGGCGCCTGGCCCAGCGGCGAAGCACCTGGACCTGGCGCGACCTGGCCGCCTTCGCCCTGCCCTTCGTGCCGGTGATTCCGCTGATCCTGGCCAGCCCGACCCTGGGGCTGTCGAAGATGAATTTGTGGGAATCCCATGGCAAGCTGGACGGACTTTACCTGACGGTGCAGCTGTACCGCGACATGGTCGACATGGTGTTCGCCGCCATCCTGGTGGGGGCGACGGTATGGCTGGCCAAGCGCGACCTGTTGCGGCTGCATGGTGCCGGCTGGGTGCTGCTGGCCCTGGGCGGCGTGGTGTTCCTGGCGATGCCGCGTCAGTTGTTCGGTTCGTGGATCGCCGACCAGCGGCTGCCGGTGGCTTTGGTGTTCCTGACCATCGGGTTCGTTTCCCCCGAACTCAGGGGCCGGCTGTCGCGCGGCGCCTTCTATGCCTTCATCGCCGGCCTGACCCTGGCCCGGACCGTCGAGGTCCAGGCCAACTGGCTCGATCTGGCCGACATCACCGCCGACATGCGCGCCGCCGTCGGCCGGATGCCGCGCGGAGCCACCGTGCTGGTCGCCCATGCCGACGAACCGGCCGGCGGCATGGTGATGGAACAGGCGCTGAGTCACGCGCCGTCATGGGCGGTCATCGATCGCGACGCGCTGATCTCGACCATCTTCGCGGTGCCGGGCAAGCAGGTGCTGGCGATCCGTCCCGAATTCGCCGATCTGGTCGATCGCGACGACGGCGACCCGCCCACCGTCAGCCAGCTGTTGGCCTCGGTCGATGGGCCGGTGCCGGGCGCCGCCCGTTTCTGGGATGCCTGGCCCGGCCGCTATGACTTCGTCTACATCCTTTATACCCGGCCGGGTGCGGCCAACCCCGACCCCGACCATCTGCAGCCGGTGTTCGAGGGGCGCGGCTTCCAGCTTTACCGGACCATGCCCGACCGGGATTGATCCCGGCCGGGCCGCCGGATCAGGCGCCGCAGCACTTCTTGAATTTCTGGCCCGAACCGCACGGACAGGGATCGTTGCGGCCGACCTTGTTGGCGACCACCCGCTGGGGCGGGCGCGGATTCATCACACCATCGACATAGAGCCAGCGGCCCTCGACAATGCGAAACGAGCCCAGCTCGTGATGGACATAGGGCTTGCCGCCGGCGGTATAGCGAGCGACGAACTCGACATGGCCCTTCTCGCCGGTCTCGTCGATACCGCTCGAGCGGATCTCCAGACCCTGCCAGCGGGCCGCCTCGACCAGCGCCTCGGTTTCCTTGGGGTCGTAATCGACCAGCGCCTCGGGGGCCAGGGTGGTGCCAAGGTAAGCGACGTCGCCCTTGACGAAGGCGCTGTAGCGCGAGCGCATCAGGGCTTCCGGGCTGGGGGCGGGTTGGCCGGCCAGCAAAGGGGCGCAGCAATCGTCGAAGCCGCGGCCCGAGCCGCAGGGGCATGCAGAGGTCATGTGAATTCCCGGAGTTGGCGGATCAGAACTCGATCAGATTGGAAAACATGAAGATACCCAGGACGGCCGCCACATAGAAGGCGCCGCCCAGGCCGAGAAGGAACAGCACATTGCCGGCCGTGCGCAAGGGAAACATGCGCATCTCGCGGCTGACCCGCTCACCCGAGCGCTTTTCCATGCCGCCGACCACGGTGATGAAGTAGCGGTTGGAAAACAGCGGGAAGGTCAGGCGGATATTGATGGGGTGCCGACGCCAGCTGGCCGGCTTGATGGCCTGGTAAAGGGCGGCCCGCTGTTCCTCGGTGAAGCTGCGCACGACGTCGGGGGGTACCCGGTCGAGCAGCATTTCCAATCCACCATCTTCCGCCATGCCCAGCCTCCACCCCTGATGATCGGGTGCGATCCCTTGGCCGGCAGTTTAGACCCGAACCCAAGGCGGTGTCGATGGGCAGAATCGGGGGCGGATCAGCGGGTTAGCGACCGAAGATACTGTTCAACAGATCATCGATGGCGTTGCCGATGGCCCCGATCGGGCCAGACCCCGACGTGGCATTCGGCCATTCGCCGGCGGTGCCTTCGGTTCCGGCCGCGGCCGAGGGCGGCGGCTCGGGCACCGCCAGCGGGCGGGCCGGCAGGCCACGGTGGGCGGCCGTCATCACGCTTTTCCACAAGGTCGCGGGCAGGCCGCCGCCGGTGACCTTCTTCATCTCGTGGCGCTGGTCGTCGTTGCCCAGCCACACGCCGCCGACATAATCGGCGGTGAAGCCCATGAACCAGGCGTCGCGGTAATCCTGGGTGGTGCCGGTCTTGCCGGCGGCCGGCCGGTCCAGACGCGCCCCCTTGCCGGTGCCTTCGCTCAGAACCGCGCTCATCATCTCCTGCATGTGGTGGAGCGCCTGATCCGAGATGACCTTGCCGAAACCCTCGCCCTGGCGGCTCCACAGAACCTTGCCGTCGGGATCGGTCACCGCCTCGACCCCGAAGGCCTGCACGCCGTAACCGCCATTGGCGAAGGCGGCATAGGCGGTGGTCAGCTCCAGCAGATTGGTCTCGCTGGTGCCCAGCGCCAGCGACGCATCTCGTCCCAGCTCCGAAACGATGCCCAGTTTGTGCGCCAGATTGATCACGCGGCCGGGGCCGACCTCTTCGATCAGGCGGACCGCGACGGTGTTGGTGCTTTGCGCGAAGGCCCGGCGCAAGGTCACCGGCCCCTCGAACTTGCCGTTGTAATTGCCCGGCTTCCAGTTGCCCAGCTTGATGGGAGCGTCGTCGAAGGTGTCCGACGGCGTCAGCCCTTGTTCCATCGCCGCCAGATAGACGAACGGCTTGAACGACGAGCCGGGCTGGCGCTGCGCCTGGGTGGCGCGGTTGAACTGGCTGTCGTCATAGTCGCGCCCGCCCACCAGGGCGCGCACCGCGCCGTCGGGGGCCATCACCACCACCGCGCCCTGGGTGGCGGCGGCCTTGGCGCCGGGGCCATCCAGCAGGGCCTTCAAATCGGCCTCGGCTTTGCGTTGCAGCCCCAGATCCAAGGTGGTGTGCACCACGATGTCACGCCCTTGCACGTCGCCCATCTCGGACAGGTGGCTCATCACCCAATCGGCGAAATAGCGCCCGGTCGGCACCGGCCGCTTGACCGCGCGCGCCGCCCCGGTCAGGGCGGCCAGGTCGGCGTCGCGCCGTTCGATGAAACCGGCCTCGACCATGTTGGACAGCACGTCCAGGGTCCGTTTGTGGCTGGCCTCGGGGTCGTTCAGCGGCGAATAGCGGCTGGGCGCCTTCAACAGGCCGGCCAGCACCGCCGATTGGTAAAGATCCAGCCGGCTGGCCGAGACGTCGAAATAGCGCTTGGCGGCGGCGTCGACCCCGAAGGTCCCCGAACCGAGATAGACCCGGTTCAGGTAGATGGTCAGGATCTGCTCCTTGGTGAAGCGCCGTTCCAGCCACAGGGCCATCAGCAATTCCTGGACCTTGCGCTTGAGGGTGCGGTCCGGCGTCAGGAACAGGTTCTTGGCCAATTGCTGGGTGATGGTCGAGCCGCCCTGCACCACCCGGCCGGCCCGGGCATTGGTGAATGCGGCGCGCGCCAGACCCCATGCATCCAGGCCGAAATGGCGATAGAAGCGGCGGTCCTCGGTGGCGATCACCGCCTGGGCGATGGTCGGCGCCATTTCCGCCAGTTCCAGCGGCCGGCCATAGACGTCGCCGAAGGTGGCGAAGGTCTCGCCGTTGGCCGATTGGAACACCACCGCCGGACGGCGGGTGGTGGTGGTCATGCCGTCGATGTCGGGCAGATCCATGGCGTACCACGCCACCAGGCCCGCGACCCCGACCCCGACCCAGATCGCCGCCGTCACCCCCCACAGCACCAGCCGCTTGAGCCACGCATGCTTCGGCCGGCCGCCGCCCGATTTGCGCGGGCGCTTGGGCGCGGCCGGCTTGCGCGGCGGCGGCGGCGCGGCGGCGGGTCCGTCGGCGCTGGACACCAGCCGGTCGGACGGATCAAGGGTCAGGGTCGGCGGGCGCGGGCGCTTGTCGTTGGCCATGACGCGGTTCTACCCCCTGGCACGCCGGGACGGAAGGGGTTAAACTTGCAGCCCTTGGCATTCTTTAGCCGGCATTTTCGAGGACGATCATGGAAACCCTGGCGGTCACCATTCCCACCGAGTTGAAGGAACGCCTGGAGAAGCTCGCCGCGGAAACCGGCAAGAGCCTGGACGAGTGCCTGACCCTGGCGGTGGCCGAATTCGTTGCCAATTGGGAGATCCATCTGGGCGACATGCACCAGATCGACGAGCACGAAGCCCGCGCCGTCCTGAAGGCGGCCAACGACTGAACCGTTACAGCTCGAGGATCAACGGCCGGAAGTTCTCATTCTCGGGGGCGCCGCGCTGGCGGCTGACGATGCGGGTCGGGCCTTCGACGTAATCGCAATCCCAATGGGAATGGCCGTGCACCCACAGATCCGGGCCGTGCGCGGCGATGATGTCGTCCAACCCCGACACCGAGCAGGTGGTCGGCACGTGATCGGGGCGCGGCGCCTTCAGGCCCTTGGCCGACGGCAGATGATGGGTGACCACCAGGGTCGGGCCGTCATGGGGCCGGGCCAGTTCGGCCCGCAGAAAGGCCGCCGAGGTTTGGTTCCACGCCAGCACCTGCGAAGCGGTCAGCGTCACGCCGTTGGCGCCGCGACCGTTCTTGTAGTCCGGCATGCCGGACTGCGCCCTTTCCATCGTCCCGGCAACGTCGCCGGTCAGGGCGTAATCGGTCCACAGGGTGCAGCCCAGCACCCGCAGAGTGCGGCCATCGATGCGAAATTCGGCGGTTTCATCTTGCAGGAAGCGTAAACCCGCAACCCGGCCGGTGAGGCGGCGCAGCTCGGCGATGGGGTCGGCGCCGGCGACATGGTGCCAATATTCGCGGTTGCCGGCGACATAGACCGCCGGGTGAGCCCGCAGATGGTCGGCGATCCACAAGGCGCCCTCGACGCCCCAGCCGATATCGCCGGCCAGGACCACCAGGTCGGCCTCGATCGGCGGCATGGTCCACGGGCCCTTTTCGACGTGCAGGTCGGACAAAATGGCAAGGCGGATGGTCATGTCCGCACATTAGAGGAAAATAATAAGCCCGTCACCCGCTTGTTAGGGTTGGCGGGTCGCCCGCTCATAGGCCTCGGCCCGCTCGCGCAGGGCATCGGGAATGGGGATGGCCTTGGCCTGCCTGAAGTCGGTGATGCACACCACGTACTTGGCGGCGAAGTGCTGATCGCCGGTCGGTCCATGCCCGTCGATCAAGAAGGTGATCGAGGCGCTGCCCAGGCGTTCGATGCGCACCGACACCGTCAGTTCAAGGTCGGGGGCCATCGGGCGGATGAAGTCGCATTCGACATGCACCATCGGCGAGCCGGTGCCCGAGGCGATCATCTGCATCCATGCCGAGCCCAGGATGTCGCGGTACCACCCTTCCAGCGTCTCGTTGCAATAGTCGAAGACTCGGGGGGTATAAAGGATGCCGGCGGGATCGCAATCGCCCCAGGCGACGCGGTGCTGACGGACGTACAGGGACATGACCGGCCTCGGCTTAAATTGGTACCAGGATACCGATTATGGCCGGCGGGGCTTTGGCAATCAAGCCTGGGCCGGCCTGGCTTCCCACGGAAACACCACCCAGGTCGATTGGGGCAGCGCCGCCAGCGCGGTATCCAGGGTATCGGCCCCGGCCGGCTTGGCGTAGATGGCCGCCAGATGCGCCCCGGGCAGCATGGCGCGGATGGCCCGCGCGGTGGCGCCGCTATCGACCAGATCGTCGATGACCAGCCAGCCGGTCCCGTCACCCGAGACGGCCTTCAGCACGTCCAGCTCGCCCTGGGCGCGGTCGTCGTAGCTGGACACGCACACCGTCTCGATCAGACGCAGATCCAGCTCGGTGGCGATGATCGCCGCCGGGATCATGCCGCCGCGGGTCACGGCGAAAATTCCGGCGAACGGTCCCTTGGCGCGCAGCATTTCGGCCAGCGCCACCGCGTCGCGGTGCAATTGGTCCCAGGTCAGGGTCAGGGTGGTCGCATTCATGGCTCGGTGTGCCACGAATGGCCCGGCAATGGCAAGCTCTGGACGGGACAGAATGGTTGACGCAATATTGAGCGGCCGAACACCCGCAGAGCGGATCCCTTCTGAATGCTCAATACGCCCATGTCCCGGCGCGGCATGGTGGTGGCACCGCACCACTTGGCCGCCCAGGCCGGCCTTGCCATCCTGCGCGAGGGCGGTAACGCCATCGAGGCCGCCATCGCCGCCGCTGCCGCCTCGGCCGTCGTCTATCCGCACATGAACGGATTGGGCGGAGACGGCTTTTGGCTGATCGCCGAACCGGGCAAGCCGCCGGTCTCGATCGACGGCTCGGGGGCCGCCGGCGGCAAGGTCGATGCCGATCTTTACCGCGGCCATCGCCTGAAGGCGGTGCCGCTGCGCGGACCCTTGGCGGCGGCAACGGTGGCCGGCGCGGTGTCGGGCTGGCAGCTGGCCCTGGACGTCTCGGCCCATTGGGGCGGCGGCATGGGCCTGGACCGCCTGTTCGAGGATGCCGTCCACCTGGCCCGCGACGGCTTTGCCGTCACCCGCCACCAGGTCGATTCGCTGGCCCGCAACCTGTCGGTCTTGCGCAAATCTCCGGGATTTTCGGCGACGTTTCTGAACCGGAATAAACCCCTGCCGGTCGGTGCCATCCACACCCAGCCCCGTCTGGCCGAGACTTTCGAGCGCCTGGCCGAGGTGGGGCTGGACGATTTCTATCGCGGCGACATCGCCCGCGCCCTGGCCGAGGATCTGAAGGCCGCCGGCTCGCCCCTGAAGGCCGAGGATCTGGCCCGCCACCGCGGCATGCGCCGCCGGCCCTTGTCCTTGGGCCTACCGGCCGGCACGGTTTTCACCACCGCGCCGCCGACGCAAGGGCTGGCGACCTTGATCCTGCTGGGCGTGTTCCAGCGCCTGGGCATCAGCCAGCCCGACAGTTTCGCCTGGGTGCATGGCCTGGCCGAGGCGACCAAGCTGGCCTATCGGGTGCGCAACGCCCACCTGACCGACCCGCACCGCATGTCGGTGCACGCCACCACCTATCTGACCGATCACCTGCTCGACCGCATGGCCGGCGAGATCGATCCGGCCCGCGCCGCCCACTGGCCGCACCCGGCCCAAGACGCCGACACCGCCTGGATCGGCGTGATCGACGGCCAGGGTCGCGCCGTCAGCTATATCCAAAGCCTGTTCCACGCCTTCGGCTCGGGGGTGGTGTCACCCTCCACCGGCATCGTCTGGCACAACCGGGCCAGTTCCTTCGCCCTGGACCCAGCCCATCGCAACGCCCTGGAGCCCCGGCGCAAGCCGCTGCACACCCTGGCCCCGGCGCTGGCACGCCTGAAGGACGGCCGCACCCTGGTGTGGGGGTGCATGGGCGGCGACGCCCAGCCGCAGGTGGTGTCGCAGATCTTCACCCGCGCCATCTTGCTGGGCCAGGACCTGCAAGAAGCGGTGTCGGCGCCGCGCTTCGCCCTGGGCCGCGGCCTGGACGGGCGCATCGCCAGCGATTTGAAGCTGGAAGCCCGCTTTTCGCCCCAGGTGGTCGAGGCCCTTGCCGCCGCCGGCCACCAGATCACCGAAGTCGCCCCCTTCGACCCGGCGCTGGGTCAGGCCGGGGCCCTGTTGCGCCATGCCGGCGGCACCATCGAAGGGGCCGCCGATCCCCGGTCGGACGGCGCCGCCGCCGGCTGGTAGTTCATATCGATAGGAAAATGAAAATGGCTGAGATCATGATGTTGCCGGTGGCCCCCTATGAAGTGAACGGCCGCAATATCTTCGACACCGGGATTTCCACCGTCGGGCGCGGCGGCCACGACTATTTCTGCGCCCATTGCGGTCGTCAGATGGTCCACAACATGGATCTTTCGAAGATCGAAGCCGAGATTCTTTACAAGTGCAGCTGCGGCGGCCTGAACGTCCCGCCGCCGGTCGAATAAACCGGGCTCAGCGCGGCCGATTGTCGGCGATGCGGTGAAAGTTGGCGACCAGGCTTTGCAGCTGGCGTTTCAGGACGCCGGTAACGTGGTCGGACACCGCGTCATGCAGCCTTCGACACAAATCCTGGTCCTTGGGCGGCATCAGGGTCGGATCGGCCAGGGCCATGGCCCAATCGGGGAAATGCCGCTCGGCGATCTGGTCGTTGATCAGCACGAACATGTTGCGGTGGCGGGGGTCGTCCTTGATCGCCGCCAGGGTCTCGGCCACCTGGGCCTCGGGCCCTTCCAGATATTGCAGGAACATCCCCTCGTGATACATCAGCACGCCGGTGATGCCGCGTTTGGGATTGTTGGCCACCGACACCCGCAGAATCTTGGCCAGATCCTCGGGCGAGAGGTCCATGGTGGCGTGGCTGATATAAAGAGTTCCGATCATAGTGCCAGTATAACTCGCGCCAGGGGATCGGTAAAGCGTAAATCGGTATTTGAATGCCGGTTTAAACGTCGCCCTATGGCACGGTGAATTGCCAGCCGAACCAGCGCCAGCGGCCATCCAGCGACGGCGCCGTGCAGTTCAGACGGCCCCGGCCTTGCGGGATCGGCTTGCTCATGCGCACCTCGATGCGTTCCCCCAGGCGTTCGGTCGCGGCGCGGCCATCATGCGAGGTATAGCAGGCCAGATGGTCGAGGCCGGGAACGTCTCCCTCGAGGGTGAAGCCGAAGGGCGGCGGATTGACCGTCAGCTTGGGGTCGGCCGGGCTGACATCGACGGCCGGAAGCGGCAGCGAGCGGGCGGCCAGGCGAAAGCGCTCCGGCTCGCCATAGGTCTCGTTCAACGGAAAGCGCGGCAGGAACCAGCGATCCGCCTTGGCCCAGAGCGGTCCGGAATGCTGGCCGAAAGCGGCCTTGAAGCCGGCCTGGCGGATGATGGCCGCCGCCTCCAGGCTCATCTCGCCATAGGGCCAGGCGAACAGATCGGGCGCCCTCCCCAATTCGGCACCGAAACGAGCCTTGGAACGAGCCAAATCCTCGGCGACGCTGGCGGCCGACAGCGCCGGCAGATGGGGATGGCCGGCGCCTTGGCTGCCGATGGTGACCAGACCCGAGGCCACCATCTCGCGCAGGCGGTCCCATCCCATGTAATCGCTGCCGCCACGATCGGTTTCGTCGGTGACGACGAACACCGTGAAGGGCAGGCCGGCCTCCTGCAGGCGGGGCCAGGCATGTTCCCAGACGGTGTACCAGGCGTCGTCGATGGTCAGCGCCACCGCCTTGTCGGGCAGCGGCCGGCCGTTGGTCAGGGCATCGACGATGTCGGGCAGCGGCAGCACCCGGTAGCCGCCGTTCTTCAGCTCGGCGATGTGCGCTTCCAGCTGATCCAGACGGGTGTTGGCGTTGGGGAATCGACTGTCGCCGAAGCGGTGGTAGGTGAATACCACCGCCGAATCCGCCGCCCCGGCCGCGCTTGTCGCAACCGTCAGCAGCGCCGCCAGCGCCCATGTCAAAGCCCGAACCCGCATCGCCCTCTACCCTCGACCCGCCCCTGCCCCTACATTGAAAGGCGACCGACTCTTCCCTTTGTACGACAGGAGCTTGCCGATGACTACCCCGGCCGACACCGACCTGCTGAACCAGATGTTCCTGAACGGCCGCACCCACAATCGCTGGCGGGACCAGGCGGTCACCGACGACCAGCTTCGCCGCGCCTGGGATCTGGCACGGATGGGGCCGACCTCGGCCAATTGCCAGCCGCTCAGGGTGGTGTTCGTCCGATCAGTCGCCGCCAAGGAAACGCTGCGCCCGGCCCTGGCACCCGGCAACCTGGACAAGACCATGTCCGCCCCGGTCACCGCCATCCTGGCCCAGGACATGGCCTTTTACGACAAGCTGCCAGCCCTGTTCCCCCATGCCGACGCCAAATCGTGGTTCGCAGGCAACGATGCCCTGATCCAGGCCACCGCTTTTCGCAACGCCACGCTTCAGGCCGGATATTTCATCCTGGCGCTGCGCGCGGTCGGGTTGGATTGCGGGCCGATGAGCGGCTTCGACAATGCCCAGATCGATGCCGCCTTCCTGGCCGGCACGACGTGGCGGTCGAATTTCCTGCTCAATATCGGCCATGGTGACCCGGCGGGCCTGTATCCGCGTGGACCGCGGCTGGATTTCGCCGAGGCCTGCCGGGTCGAATGAACCCAAATCCGAACCACCCTTCGGATTTGGTATGATCCCTATTTCTCGCCCGACAGCCGCGACAGAATGTCGTCAAGCTGTTCCAGGCTGCCATATTCGACGGTCAGTTCGCCGCCCTTGCCCTGCGGGGTGATGCGCACCCGGCAGCCCAGCATCTCGGTCAGGTCGCGTTCCAGGGCGGCGGTGTCGGCATCCTTGGCCGAAGCCTTGGACGGCCGGCCGCCGGCCGATTTCGGCTTGGCGCCGGCCCCGGCCAGCTTCTCGGTCTGGCGGACGTTCAAGGCGCGATCGACCACCTGGCGGGCCAGTCCGGCCGGATCGGCCGAGGTCAGCAGGGCGCGGGCGTGGCCGGCGGTGATGCGGCCCTCTTCCAGCAGGGTCTTAACGCTGTCCGGCAGGGCCAGCAGGCGCATCATGTTGGCGACATGGCTGCGCGACTTGCCGACCGCCTTGGCCAGCTCTTCCTGGGTGTGGTTGAACTCGTCCACCAGGCGGCGATAGCCGTCGGCCTCTTCCAGCGCGGTCAGGTCCTGGCGCTGCAGGTTCTCGACCAGGGCGACCTCCAGGGCCTCCTTGTCGGTAAACTCGCGGATGATCACCGGGACTTCGTGCAATTGCGCCCGCTGCGCCGCCCGCCAGCGCCGCTCGCCGGCGATGATCTCGTACGCGCCCTGATAGGGCCGCACCAGGATCGGCTGCAGCACGCCCTTCGAGCGCACCGATTCCACCAGGTCGGCGATGGCCGCCTCGTCGAATTGCCGGCGCGGCTGGAACTTGCCGGGCTTCAGCTCGCCGATCGGCAGGGTGCGCAAGCCCGCCGGCTTGGCGGTTCCGGCCAGGGCCTGGCCGTCCAGAACGGCCGCCGCCGCCGCCACCGCCGAATCGCCCAACAGCGCGGACAGGCCGCGGCCCAGATTGCGTCGCTTTTCCTCAGCCACGTTCCTTACGCCCCCTTCGTCGCGCGCCGCTCGCGCTTCAGCATTTCCGCGGCGAGATGGATATAAGCTTCCGAACCGGCGCATTTGTGATCGTAGATCAGCACCGGCTTGCCGTGGCTCGGCGCCTCGGAAATGCGCACGTTGCGCGGGATCACCGTGTCATAGACCTTGTCGCCGAAGAACGCGCGCACGTCGGCCGCCACCTGTTCGGTCAGGTTGTTGCGCTTGTCGAACATGGTCAACACGATGCCCTGCAATTCCAGCCCGGGATTGAAGCCCTGGCGGATCGCCTCGATGGTCTTGACCAAATGCGAGATGCCTTCCAGGGCGAAGAACTCGCACTGCAGCGGCACCAGCACCGCATGGGCCGCCACCAGGGCGTTCAGGGTCAACAGGTTCAGGGATGGCGGGCAATCGATCAGCACGTAATCCCAGCCGGCCACCGCCGGCTTCAAGGCCTCGGCCAGCCGGACCTCGCGCCGGGCCATTTCCACCAGCTCGATCTCGGCACCCGACAGATCGATGCCCGACGGCACCACCGACAGGCCGGGGATCTCGGTCTCGCGCACCGCCTCGGCCAGTTTCGCCTCGCCGATCAGGACGTGATAGGAATTGATCGCCCGGTCGGCCCGATCGACGCCTAGGCCGGTGCTGGCATTGCCCTGGGGGTCCAGGTCGATCATCAGCACCTTCTTGCGGGTCGCCACCATGGCGGTCGCCAGGTTGATGGCGGTGGTGGTCTTGCCGACCCCGCCCTTCTGGTTGGCGATGGCGATAATGCGGGCGGCGTTGCTAACGCTCTGCTCGACCACGGCGGACCTCTCTCAAGTGAAGGATGGAGCTGGCCGGATCGGTCAGGGAAGTGACCCGGTCGAGCGAGAATATCCATTCTTTGGCGGCCTGGGTCAATTCGTCTTCCGCCGCCCTGCCCTTCAGGAACAGACATTCGCCGCCCGGCCCCAGATGCGGCTGGGCCCAGGACAGCAGTTTTTCCAAGGGCGCCAGGGCCCTGGCGGTCACCAGATCGGCCGCCAGGGGTGCCACCTGTTCGATACGGGCATTATGGATGGTCAGCTTGGTGGCGGTGACCCGGGCGGCCTCGCGCAGGAAGGCGCATTTGCGCCCGTCGCTTTCGATCAGATGGACGTCGGGCACCCCCAGGATGGCCAGGATCAGGCCGGGAAAGCCGGCCCCCGACCCCATGTCGACAAGTCTGTGGACGGATTGGGGAAGAAGCGGGAAAAGCTGGGCGGAATCGAGGAAATGCCGCTGCCACAGGCTGGGGATGGTTTCCGGCCCGACAAGATTGATCCGCGCCTGCCATTTGACCAGTAGATCGGCATAGATTTGCAGCCGCTCGCCAGTTTCACGTGAAACAGCGATGTCGGCCAGACACTGCTCCATTCCATAGGGGGTCTGTTTCACGTGAAACACCAAATGCTGTTCATGCCGCCCCTCGCCGTTTCACATGCCCCAGCAGCGCCGAAATCGCCGCCGGGGTCACCCCGGGAATGCGAGCCGCCGCCGCCAGGCTGGCCGGCCGGGCCGCCGCCAGCTTCTGCCGCACCTCGTTGGACAGCGAGCCAACCTGGGCATAATCCAGATCGGCCGGCAGTTCCAGCCCCTCGTCGCGGCGATAGGCGCGGATGTCGGCTTCCTGCCGATCCAGATAGCCGCGATACTTGCCCTCGATTTCCAATTGTTCGGCGCTGGCCGGATCGATGGCGCCCAGCTCGGGCCACAGCAACGCCAACCGGGCAAGCGTCATGTCGGGGTAGCCCAGCAGGTCCCAGGCCGAGCGCGCCACCCCGTCCTGATTGACGGCGAAACCGGCCCGGGCCAGCACGGTCGGGCTGGCCGACAATCGGTCCAGCACCGCGCGCCCCGCCGTCAGCCCGGCCAGCCGGTGGGCAAAGGCCTGGCGGCGCTCGGGTCCGACGCTGCCCATGGCCTCGCCGATCGGGGTCAGGCGCAAATCGGCATTGTCCGAGCGCAGCAGCAGCCGATACTCGGCGCGCGAGGTGAACATTCGGTAGGGCTCGCTGGTGCCCAGCCGCACCAGATCGTCGATCATCACCCCGATATAGGCGTCGGCACGGTCCAGGATCAGCGGCGCCGACCCGGCCACCCGGCGGGCGGCGTTGAGGCCGGCGACCAAGCCTTGCGCCCCGGCCTCCTCGTAGCCGGTAGTGCCGTTGATCTGGCCAGCGAGGAAAAGGCCCGGCACCGACCGCACCGCCAACGAGCGATCCAAGGCGCGCGGATCGACGAAATCATATTCGATGGCATAGCCCGGCCGCAGGATGGTCACCCGCTCGAGGCCGGCCATGGTGCGGATCATCGCGTCCTGCACCTCGGCCGGCAGCGAGGTCGAGATGCCGTTGGGATAGACGGTCGGATCGTCCAGCCCCTCGGGCTCGAGGAAGATCTGGTGGCGGTCCTTGTCGGCGAAGCGGACGATCTTGTCCTCGATCGACGGGCAATAGCGCGGGCCGACAGACTGGATACGACCGGAATACATCGCCGAGCGATGCAGGTTGGCAATGATCACCCCGTGGGTGGCGGCGTTGGTATAGGTGATGCCGCAGCGGACCTGCGGCTGGGTGATGGCGGTCGTCAGGGTCGAGAACGGCACCGGCGGATCGTCGCCGGCCTGCATGTCCAGCCCGGCCCAATCGATGGTGCGGCCGTCCAGCCGGGCCGGGGTCCCGGTCTTCAGCCGGGCCAACGGCAGGCCCAGCCGCTTCAAGGCTCGCGACAGACCGTAATTGGGGGCGTCACCGACCCGGCCGGCGGCCCAGGTCCGCTCGCCGCAATGGATCAGGCCGGACAGGAAGGTGCCGGTGGTCACCACCACCGCTCCCGCCGCGATGGTGCGACCGTCGGCCAGCACCAGGCCGGTCACCGTGCCATCGGTCACCACCAGATCGTCGGCCGCCCCTTGCACCAGCCGCAAATTCTCCTGGGCCTCCAGCAGAGACCGCATGGCCTGGCGGTACAGCTTGCGGTCGGCCTGGGCGCGCGGCCCCTGCACCGCCGGCCCCTTCGAGCGATTGAGGATGCGGAACTGGATGCCGCCTTGGTCGATGGCCCGGCCCATCAAGCCGTCCAGCGCGTCGATCTCGCGCACCAGCTGGCCCTTGGCCAGGCCGCCGATGGCCGGGTTGCAGCTCATCTCGCCCAGGGTATCCAGGCGCTGGGTCAGCAAGATGGTGTCGGCGCCGGTGCGCGCCGCCGCCGCCGCCGCCTCGCATCCGGCGTGACCCCCGCCGATCACCACCACGTCGGCCGTCAGAAGCCCATCTCGTTTCACGTGAAACACCTACTTGCCGATACAGAACTCGCCAAACACCACATCCAGCACGTCCTCGACATCGACCCGGCCGCTGATCCGTCCGATGGCGCCGGCCGCCGCCCGTACTTCCTCGGCGGCCAGTTCCAGCCCCAGCCCCGGGTCGAAGCGGTCGAGTGCGCCCAAGGCCTCGGTCGCCGCCGCCCGGTGGCGGGCCCGGGTCAGGGCCGGCGCCTGGGTCAGGGCGAAGCGGGACGCCACCTCGCCGGTCAACCGCTCCAGCAACTCATCCAGACCGGTGCCGGTGCGGGCCGATAGCATGATCGGGGCGGCGCCGTCGATGGAAAAAGACTCGCTGCCCGGCTGATCGGCCTTGTTGGCCACCACCAGCGAATCCTCGCCCAGCAGGGCCAGGGTGGCGGCATCGGCCGGTCGGCCGGCATCGAACACCAGCAATTTCAGGTCGGCCGCCTCGGCCTTGACCAAAGCGCGGCGGATGCCCTCGGCCTCGATATCCTCGGCCGCCTCGCGCAGGCCGGCCGTATCGGCCAGCACCACCGGCCAGCCGGCCAGATCCAGATGCACCTCGATGACGTCGCGGGTGGTGCCAGCGGTGGCCGAGACGATGGCCACCTCGCGCCCGGCGATGCGGTTCAGCAGACTGGACTTGCCGGCATTGGGGGCACCCAGGATGGCGACATGGATGCCGTCGCGCAGCCGCTCGTGCCGCACGCCCTCGGCCAGATGGCCGCGCAGCTCGGCCGCCAGTTGGGCCACCACCTGGGCCGCCTGCTCGGTCACGCCGTCGGGCAGATCCTCGTCGGAAAAATCGATGCAGGCTTCCAACAGCGCCAGGGCGCGGATCAGATCGGCCCGCCAGCCCTCGGCCAGCCGGTCCAGCCCGCCATCCAGTTGCAGCAGGGCCTGGCGCCGCTGCGCCGCCGTCTCGGCATCGACCAGATCGGCGATGGCCTCGGCCCGGGTCAGGTCCAGCTTGCCGTTCAGGAAGGCGCGTTTGGAAAACTCGCCCGGCTCGGCCGGACGCAGGCCCAGCTCGACCAAAGCCTGGGCCAGAGCGGCGGCGACGGCGCGGCCGCCATGCAGGTGCAGCTCGCAGACATCCTCGCCGGTGAAGCTGGCCGGCCCGGGAAACCACAGGGCCAGGCCGTCATCGATCACCTCGCCGCCATGGGTGGGCCGCACCCGCACCGCCTTGCGGGCCGGCGGCAACGAACCGGTCAGGCGGGCCAGGGCCGGGCCGGCCAGCGGCCCGGACAGCCGGAACACCGCGACGCCGCCCCGTCCCGGTGCGCTGGCGAGGGCAAAAATAGTGGGGGCAAAAATAGTCTGGGTCATCTGCCCTGTTCGGGCGTCAGCATCAGCCGCTCGACCCGACCGCCGCCGACCAGGTGGGTTTCAAGGATCTCGTCGATGTCGGCATGGGTCTTGAAGCCGTACCAGATGCCGTCGGGATAGACCACCAGCACCGGCCCCAGGCCGCAGCGATCCAGGCAGCCGGCGGAATTGATCCGCACGTCCTTCAGGCCGGCTTCCTTGGCCTTGGCCTTCAGATAGTCGCGCAGGGATTCCGAGCCGTGACCGGCGCAGCTGCCGCGCGGCGTGCCGTCGGGCCGGCGATTGGTGCAGACGAAGACGTGCAGGCTGAAATAGGGGGCGGGATCGGTGGGGCGGCTCACTCTTTCTTCCCCCCGCGGCCGGCATTGGCGAACTGCGCCCAGAACATCTTCTGCAGCTGCTCCATGCCCTGCACCCCGGCTGGCAGCCAGGTCTTCAGCATCACTTCCGGCTCCATGGCGTGCAGGCTGGAGGTCATCCGCTCCTGGATCTGAGCCATCAGCGCGTCCTGCATCGGGCGGACGTCGGGTAGGCCCAGGAAGGTCCGCGCCTCTTCCGGTGTGCAGTCGATATCGACGGTGATCTTCATCTTGCCATCCCTTACGGCTTGCCAAACGGGCGTCGCATACCAAACTAAGCCTTCACACCCGCCTTCGCAACGCCACACCGAACCCGGATATCCCCCATGACCAACCGCCTTGCCGGCGAGACCAGCCCCTATCTGCTGCAGCACCAGGACAATCCGGTGGATTGGTGGCCGTGGGGGCCCGAGGCCCTGGCCGAGGCCAAGGCGCAAGGAAAGCCGATCCTGCTATCGATCGGCTATGCCGCCTGCCATTGGTGCCACGTCATGGCCCATGAAAGCTTCGAGGACCCGACCATCGCCGAACAGGTCAACCGGGACTTCATCGCCATCAAGATCGACCGCGAGGAACGGCCCGATCTTGATTCCATCTATCAGCAGGCGCTGGGGCTGATGGGCCAACATGGCGGCTGGCCGCTGACCATGTTCTGCACCCCCGCGGCCGAGCCCTTTTGGGGCGGCACCTATTTCCCGCCGACGCCGCGTTGGGGCCGGCCCAGCTTCCCCGAGGTGCTGGGTGCGGTGTCGCGGTCGTGGGACCTGACCCAGGAAAGGGTGTTCGAGAATGTCGCCACCTTGAAGGCCGGCCTGGCCCGCGCCGCCCACTCGCCGGGTCCGGGCACGCTGAGCCTGGATCTGCTCGACCGGTCGGCCCGGGCCATCCTGCGCATGGTCGATACCGAACATGGCGGCATCGGCGGCGCGCCCAAGTTCCCCCAGCCCGGCCTGTTCGACTTCCTGTGGCGCTCGGCCCGGCGCACCGGCGATAGCGCCATGAAGAATGCCGTGCTGCTGACCCTGGACCGCATCTGCCAAGGCGGCATCTACGACCATCTGGGCGGCGGCTTCATGCGCTATTCCACCGACGACATCTGGCTGGTGCCCCATTTCGAGAAGATGCTGTACGACAACGCCCAGCTGGTGTCGCTGCTGACCCTGCTGTGGCAGGAGACCGGCGATCCGCTGTGGCGCGACCGGGTCGCCGAGACCATCGGCTGGCTGCTGGCCGAGATGCTGGCCGAGGGCGATGCCTTCGCCGCCACCCTGGATGCCGATTCCGAAGGGCATGAAGGCCGCTTCTATGTCTGGCAGGCCGCCGAGATCGATTCCTTGCTGGATGCCGAGACCAATCGCTGGTTCCGCCAGGCCTATGGCATCACCCAGCATGGCAATTGGGAGGGGACGACCATCCTCAACCGCTCCGGCCCGCAGCCCGAGGGGGCCGAGGATTTGCTGGCCCGGGCCCGGCCGATCCTGAAGGCCGCCCGCGACCAGCGGGTCTGGCCCGGCCGCGACGACAAGGTGCTGGCCGACTGGAACGGGCTGATGATCGCAGCCCTGGCCGAGGCGGCCTTCGTCTTCGACCAGCCTGGCTGGCTGGATGCGGCCCGGCGCGCCTTCGAGACGGTGCGGACCCGCATGGCCCTGCCCGGCGACCGTTTGGCCCATTCGCTGCGCCTGGACCGGCTGTCCGATGTCGGCCTGCTCGATGATCTGGCGACCATGGGGCTAGCCGCCTTGGCACTGTATCAAACCACCGGCGAGAGCCCTTATCTGCGTGAGGCCGCTGCCTGGGCCGAGGCGGCGCAGACCCATCATTGGGACCAAAGCGACGGCGGATTCTTCCAGACCGCCACCGATGCCCGCGATCTGATGGTCCGCCCCAAGCCGGTCCATGATTCGGCGGTGCCGTCGGCCAACGGATTGATGGCCCAATTGCTGGCCAAGCTGTGGCTGCTGACCGGCGAGACCCGCTGGCGCGACCGCGCCGATGCCACCATCGCCGCCTTCTCAGGCCTCGACATCGACCATCACCCCAACATCACCGCCCTGCTGACCGCCTTCGATCTGCTGGCCGATTCGGTCCAGGTGGTGATCACCGAGGGTGCCGGCGCCCACGCGCTGGAACGCGCCGTCGCCGCGATCGCCCTGCCCAACCGGATCCTGCTGCGGACCGGCGGCACCGATCCTCTGCCCGATCATCACCCGGCCTTCGGCAAACTGCCGATCGACGGCCGGGCCGCCGCCTATGTTTGCCGGGGCTCGACCTGTTCCGCCCCGATCACCGACCCGGCCGCCTTGCGCGCAGCCCTTGCTTCACGTTAGGCTGGATTATGACCCAGATCACCACCAACAGCCCGGTCGGCCCGCTGACCATCTTCGCCCATGACGGCGCCATCGTCGCCGTCGAATGGGGCTGGCCGCCGGAAACCGACGAAGCCCCCGGCGCCCTTTTGGAAGAGGCCCGCGCCCAGATCGAGGCCTATTTCGACGGCCGCTTGACCCGGTTCGACCTGCCGCTGGCGCCACATGGCACCGCCTTTCAGAAGAAGGTGTGGGCGGCCATCGCCGCCATTCCCTTCGGAAGCGCGCGGACCTATGGCGACCTGGCCCGCGAATTGGGCACCGCGGCCCGCGCCCTGGGTGGTGCCTGCGGGCGCAATCCCATCCCGATCCTGATCCCCTGTCACCGGGTGCTGGGCGGCAATGGCGGCCTGGGCGGTTATTCCGGCATGGACGGGATCGATACCAAACGGTTCCTGCTGCGACACGAAGGGGTGCTGGTATGAGCAAGGCGATCCGCATCCACCAGACCGGTGGACCCGAAGCGATGGTGTTCGAGGATGTGGCGGTGCCCGCCCCGGCCGCCGGCGAGGTCTTGCTGCGCCAAGGCGCGGTCGGGGTCAATTACATCGACGTCTATCATCGCACCGGGCTTTATCCGGCGCCGCTTCCGTGCGCCCTGGGCCTGGAAGGCGCCGGCACCGTCGAAGCAATCGGCGACGGCGTGACCGACTTTCGGCCCGGCGACCGCGTCGCCTATGCCAACCCGCCGATCGGCGCCTATGCCGAGCGCCGGGTCATCCCCGCCCACCGCCTGGTCAAGCTGCCGGACTCGATTTCCGAGACCCAGGCCGCCGGCATGATGCTGAAGGGCATGACCGCCCAATATCTGCTGCGCCGGACCTATCGGGTGCAAAAGGGCGACACCATCCTGGTCCATGCCGCCGCCGGGGGCGTCGGCCTGTTGCTGTGCCAATGGGCCGATCATCTGGGCGCCACCGTGATCGGCACCGTCGGCAGCCCGGAAAAGGCCGAACTGGCCAAGGCCCATGGCTGCCACCATCCGATCCTTTACCGCGACACCGATTTCGTCGCCGCCGTGCGCGAGATCACCCAGGGGACAGGCGTGCAGGTGGTCTATGATTCGGTGGGAATCGACACCTTCGAACGCTCGCTCGACTGCATCAAGCCGCTGGGCATGATGGTCAGCTTCGGCCAAAGCTCGGGCAAGGTGGCCCCGTTGGATACCGGCATCCTGGCGGCCAAGGGCTCGCTGTTCCTGACCCGGCCGACCTTGATGACCTATACCGCCGCCCGCGCCGATCTGGTTTCCATGGCGACCGAGTTGTTCGAGGTCGTGCAATCCGGTGCGGTCAAGGTCGAGATCAGCCGAACCTATCCCTTGGCCGAGGCGGCACAAGCCCACTGCGACCTGGAAGCCCGCCGTACAACGGGGTCTCTGGTTCTTCTGCCCTGAAGGGCATATAATCGCTCGGATGTGTGTGCGTAACGGCTCGCGTCCGGGGACCAGGTATGACCAAGGCTAAGCGGAATTTTCTGGTGTGGTCGGTGACCGTCAGCTGCATCGCCTGGATGGCGGTGGTCGGCTGGCTGCTGTTCGTCATGATGCCGGCATCGGTGGAACATCACAGCTCGGCGGCGGTCAAGGACCGCATGGCGACCCAGTGCCAGGGCAGTTTCAAGGATCGCTATGAGTGCAAGGAAGCGATCATCGTCGAATCCGGCCGCGACACCTTCTGGACCATGGCCGGCCGGTTCCTGGCGGTGGTGGTGCCGCCGATGCTGCTGAGCGCCTGGCTGTCGTCCTATCTCAAGCGCAACCCGATCCGCCTGCATGCGCGCCACATTGATGAGGGCGGCGACTGGAAGTCGCGGGCACAGATGCACACCAAGGCTCCGACCCCGCCACCCGGTCATGCTGGCGGCTTCGAACCCGACGAAGAGATGCCGCAAAAGTCCTATAGCCTGGACGATATCGCCCCGGTCGATGATTGGAAGACCCGGGCGCAAAACAAGACCAGGCACCCGCCGAAATAAAAAGGCTCTATTCGTGAATCGTATTGACGGTCACGCCCCCATGGCGGCGGCGAGGCAATATCGCGCGGTCGGGTCCGGATGAAGGCCGATGAGGTGGAACCAGCGCAGGTAGCTGTCGAGGTAGCGGGTGGCGATACCGCGGCGAGCGCGAAGGAAATCCTTGAGGCGGGAGTGGCGGTTGTTGACGGTCTGGATGTGGAGTTCGCCACGGACACGCTCACCGGCCGACTGGTTGAGTGCCTCGTGGCTGACGCCGAGAGCGGCGGCGCACGGCGGATAGCTGTTGTTGCCGTCGGTGACCAACAGCGCGTCCTTATCCAGCACCGGCGCCAGGACCGCGCGGATGGCGTCGGCTGTGATCGCTGGCAACACCGCGCTGATCGTCGCGCCGG
>NZ_LWQU01000127.1 GCF_001650635.1 Magnetospirillum moscoviense
AGGGGGGCATGATGGATGAGTCATTCCATCTTGAATCACGCTCACGCCCGCCTGTCCAGGCTATGTTAACGCCTATGAGGGGCGCCCGTCCAGGGGCAGGTCGTCCACCGCCTTCACCAGCGCGGCGCGGCCGCCGGGCGGCATCACCGACCGGGGCACCGACAAGGGGGCATCGATGCCGCAGGCGGTGAACTCGCCCCGGCCCAGCAGGGCGGCAAGGCGCTGGAACGGCGGCCCGCTTCCGGCGAGGTCCTGAACCGGACGCAAATCCTGGATGGCGTCATCCGCCAGCGTGGCGATCCACACCGTCGGACGCGGAACCTTGGGTCGCCATTGATCGGCGGCGCCGGAAAAATCGATGCCGAGGACCGCCCTCAGTAGGCGCGCTCGATGCAGAAATCGATGACGTCGATCAGCGATTGCTTCAGGGCGCTGTCGGGGAAGATGCCCAGGGCGTCGCGCGCCACCTCGCCGTAATGGCGGGCCCGGGCGATGGTGTCGGCCAGGCTGCCGTGCTTTTCCATCAGGGTGATGGCGCGGTCCAGGTCGCCGTCTTGCTGTTCCAGCCGCTCGACGGTGCGGCGCCAGAATTCCCGCTGATCCTCGTCGCCGCGCCGGAAGGCCAGGATGATCGGCAGGGTGATCTTGCCCTCGCGGAAATCGTCGCCGACCGTCTTGCCCAGCACCGCCTGCTTGGCCGAGTAATCCAGCACGTCGTCGATCAACTGGAAGGCAATACCCAGATTCAGGCCATAGCTTTCCAACGCCTCTTCCTCGACCTTGGGGCGGTCGGCCACCACCGCGCCGATGCGGCAGGCGGCGGCGAACAGGGCGGCGGTCTTCGAGCGGATGACCTCGAGATAGGAATCCTCGGTGGTGTCGGTGTCGTTGGCGGTCATCAATTGCAGCACTTCGCCCTCGGCGATCACCGACGACGCGCGAGACAGGATGGCCAACACCGCCAGCGAGCCGTCCTCGACCATCAGCTCGAAGGCCCGCGAAAACAGGAAGTCGCCGACCAGCACGCTGGGCTTGTTGCCGAACAGGGCGTTGGCCGAGGCCTGGCCGCGGCGCAATTCGGACTCGTCGACGACGTCGTCGTGCAGCAAGGTGGCGGTGTGGATGAATTCGACGCAAGCCGCAAGCTTGATGTGGCGGTCGCCGGTATGACCGGCCAGGCGCGCCGAGGCCAGCGTCAGGACCGGGCGCAGGCGCTTGCCGCCCGAGGCGATGATGTGGCCGGCCAGTTGCGGGATCAACTCGACCGGGCTGTGCATGCGATCGACGATGGTGGTGTTGACCTTTTCCAGGTCCTGCTTCACCAGGGCGACCAGCGTATCGAAACTCTTGGCCTTGCGGCCGCGCTCTTCTTCCAGACTTACCACCTTCGCCACGTCGAAAACTCCCTCGGTCACGGAACGCCCCCGTCCGTGGGGTGAACTTACTGTTGCGGTGGAAAGGCGGTCAAGCTTACATCGGCCGCGAAACAGGCATGCGAGCCCTGAAATGACCGATTTTGCCACGACAGAAGACCATCTCCTGGGCGGACGGGTGGTGATCCGCCAGCCCAGCCAGGGCTACCGGGCCGGGTCGGACCCGGTGTTTCTGGCCGCTGCCGTTCCGCTGCGCACAGAAGGCCGAGTCCTTGATCTGGGGTGCGGCGTCGGCGCCGCCGGATTGTGCCTGCTGTCCCGTCTTCCCGGCATTACGGTTACCGGCTTGGAATTGCAGCCCGAACTGGCCGGCCTTGCCCGCGCCAACGGCGAGGCCAACGGCTTCGGCACTCGCTTCCAGGTGGTCGAGGGGTGCCTGGCCAAGCCCCCGGCCCTGCTGAAGGGCCAGGGCTTCGACGCAATCATCACCAATCCGCCATGGTACGAAGCCGGCACGGTTTCCGAGCCGTCGGTGGCCAGCAAGCGCATCGGCCATGTCGAGCGTGCGCTGGATCTGGAGAGCTGGCTGCGGGCCGCGGTCAAAATGCTGCGGCCACGCGGCCATCTGGCGCTGGTGCACCGCGCCGACCGGCTGGGCGACATCATGGCGGCGGTGAAGGTGCTGAAGCTGGGCGAGATCCAGGTGATCCCGCTATGGCCCAGGGAGGGGCGGCCGGCGATCCGGGTGGTGGTCACCGCCCGCAAGGACGTCAAGACGCCGCTGGAGCTGACGCCGGGACTGGTGTTGCACACCGCCGACGGCGCCTATACCGCCGAGGCCGAGGCGGTGTTGCGCCACGGCGCCGCGCTGGCGATTGCAAGAAGCGCTTGACTCTGTCCGGCGGATCAGTATCTTCCGCCGCCTGTGTTTCGATCACGACACCAACGAATTCGGGATTTTCGTCATGGCCAAGCCTGCCACCATCCTCATCAAGCTCCTCAGCTCTGCCGGCACTGGCTACTTTTATGTGGCGAAGAAGAATCCGCGCAAGACCACCGAGAAGCTGAAGTTCCGCAAGTATGACCCCGTCGTGCGCAAGCATGTCGAGTTCAACGAAGCGAAGATCAAGTAAGCTTCAGGGCTCGCCTTGAAATGAAACGCCCGCCGGGGCAACCCGGCGGGCGTTTTCGTTTGTCCGCCCCGCGATCGGTCAGGCCAGGAACTTGGCGACGGTCTGCAGGAAGCTGGTGACCGAAATCGGCTTGGCGATATAGCCCTCGCAGCCGCCTTCCCGAATCTTCTCCTCGTCGCCCTTCATGGCGAAGGCGGTCACGGCGATCACCGGAATGGCCTTGAGGTCGGGGTCTTCCTTCAGCATGCGGGTGATTTCCAGGCCGGAAATCTCGGGCAGCTGGATATCCATCAGGATCAGGTCGGGCTTGTGCTTGCGCGCCAGACCCAGCGCCTCGCGACCGTCTTTGGTCTGCAAGGTCTCGTATCCATTGGCCTGCAAGAGGTCGTTGAACAACTTCATGTTCAGGTCGTTGTCTTCAACGATCAGCACGGTCTTTGGCATGTTTCCTCTCGGCGAATCCCGGCACGGACAGACGATGTCCGGCCCCCCTGTACCCGTCGCGGCCATCATCACCGTTTCCTTGAGTGCTGTCAAACCCGACCAAAGCCTTGTGTCGCCGATTATGGCGGACCTTGACAGCGGGCGCCCGGCGGCGACACCTAAAGGGAACCCCAGCCGAAGGAGGGTCTCGTGCCCCGCTTCCTCGCCCTGCTCCTTGTGATCTTTGTGCATCTGACGAATTTTGCCCAGGCGGCGCCGGTGGGAACCGTCACCCGCCTGCAAGGTGCGGCCGAGGCCGGAGCCCTGGCCCTGGCCGAGGGCGCCACCATCCCGGCCGGCGCGATCCTGCGCACCGGACCAGGCGCCCGGCTCGAGATTCGCTTCATCGATGGCACCATGTTGACCCTGGGCGAGAAGGCCGAGGTGATCGTCGACCAGTTCCTGTTCGACGGCGCCGCCGGAACCGGCACTGCGCGCTTCGCGGTCAACCAGGGCGCCTTCCTGGTCGCCACCGGTGCGGTGGCCAAACTGCCCGAGCGTCCATTCAAGGTGGTCACCCCGATTGCCAGCATCGGCGTGCGCGGCACCAAATTCTGGGGCGGGCCGCTGGACAATCCGCTTGATGTGCTGGTGCTGGACGGAATGATCCGAGTGGAAAGCGCCGCCGGTGCCGTCGATCTGACGCAGCCGGGGCAGGGGACGGCGGTCAAGGCTGCCGGCATGGCGCCACAGGCACCGTCCCTCTGGTCGGATCAGCAGGTCGGCCGCGCCTTCGGCAGCGTCAGCTTCCGCTGACGATCAGTTGCGGACCGGCGGCTTGATGCGCTGGGAATAAAGGGTGGCCGGACCGCCCAGGCGCATCGCCTGGTCCAACGTCGCGGTGGCGGCGATGCGGGTGGTCAAGGGCTCGGCCGGCGGCTGCGGCGCCACTGCGATGGTCTTCGGCTTCAACTCGGCCGGCCGGGCCGGCGGCGGCGGCACCGGGGCCGGCAGCGACACCTCGGTCTTGCGGGGCGGGGGCGGCGGCGGGGCTACGGTGGCGGCGACCGGCGCGGCGATTGCCGCCACCCGCACCGGCTGCTGGGCGGCGATCGGTTCCGGCGTCGGCGCCGCCGGGGCGGGCTGTGCGACCACGGGTGCTGGTTCGGGCTGGGCGCGCGGTTTGGCCTCGGGGCGGGCCGCCGTGCGCTCGCGCTCTTCGCGCATCACGTCTTCCGCGGTGCGGGCCGGACCCAAGCCGTCCTTCACGAAATTGCCGATGACCTTCAGGAATTCCGGGACGTCGTCGGATGCCCGCGCCGGTATGGCGGCCGACAGGCAGGCGAGAATGACGGCGGATTTGAGCGCGGTATGGTTCATGGGGCGACTTTACCAGAGCTGGTCACTTGAACACCACCGTCTTTGATCCGTTCAGCAGCACCCGATGTTCGACGTGCCAGCGCACCGCACGGGCCAACACCAGATTCTCGATGTCGCGGCCGATGGCGACCAGGTCTTCCGGGGTATGGGTGTGATCGACCCGCTCGACCGATTGTTCGATGATCGGGCCTTCGTCCAGGTCGGCGGTGACGTAGTGGGCGGTGGCGCCGATGATCTTGACGCCCCTGGAATGGGCCTGGTGGTAGGGCTTGGCCCCCTTGAAGCTGGGCAGGAACGAATGATGGATGTTGATGGCCCGGCCGGACAGCTTGGCCGAAAGGTCGGTCGACAGGATCTGCATGTAGCGGGCCAACACCACCAGATCGGCGCCGGAACGATCGACCACCTCGGAAAGACGGGCCTCTTGCGCCGCCTTGTCGTGCTTGTCGACCGCCAGGTAATGATAGGGGATGCCGTGCCATTCGACGATCGAGCGCATGTCCTGGTGGTTCGAGATCACCGCCGGAATCTCGATGCCCAACTGGCCGGTATGATAGCGGTGCAGCAGGTCGACCAGGCAATGGCCGAACTTCGAGACCAGGATCACCACCCGGGGCTTGCGCGACAGGTCGTTCAGGTTCCAGATCATCTGGAAGCGGGCGGCGATCAGCGAGAACAGCTTGTCGAATTCGGGCCGGGTCGGAGTCAGCGCGCCCGACGAGAAGACGATGCGCATGAAGAACCGCCGCGACAGCGGGTCGCCGAATTGCGCCGCCTCGGTGATGAAGCAATCGTGCTGGGTCAGGAAGCCGGAGACCGCGGCCACGATGCCGACGGTGTCGGGGCAGGTGATGGTCAGCACGAAGGTTGGCTTGTCGGACATGGGGCCCAGAACTCCTGATTTCGACTGCTTGATAGCCGAGGCGGGGGGGCTACGCCAAGCATGCTGATCGTCGCTTGCCTTTTTTTTGCGCTTGGCCCAAGGTCGGCGAGTGGTCCGATGGCGACGAGTGGTTCTTCGTCGGCTGAATCGGCCCACAAGATCAATGGATGGTGTACTGACACGGTCAAAAGGTCAGTGTACCTTTTGACCGTGTCAGTACACTAGCGCATTCACCCCCCAAGGAACGCCTGCATGATCACCGTCTATTACAAGTCCGGTTCAGCCCAATGGAAGTACGAACTGGCGGACGAGGAATACGAGTACGTCATCTCCAACGTGATGGAGGACGACCCGGATCCGCAGGAGATGTTCGACGATTCGCTGGAAATCCTGCGCGACGTCTCGGCCATGGCCGAGGACGAAATGGAGGAGGATGATCAGATCGATCAGACCATCGCCGTGGCCTTCCTGTGGCATTGGTTCAACAAGCTGGCCAAGCCGGAAGACCGCATCGAGGGCGACGTGGTGCTGATCGAGGACGAGGACGGTTCGGGCGTCACCATCCTGCCGGCCAGCGACGTCATCGAGGAAGAGGGCTGAGCCCTTACCTTCCCCCGGCTTGAACGAAAAACGGCGGAAAGGGGCAACCCTTCCCGCCGTTGTCGTTGGTGGCGCGCGCCCCTATTCCTCGACGGTGTTCCCGTCCAGGTCGCCGGGGGCGCCCGACAGGGCGTCGGCGACCAGGCCGGCATTGGCGCGGATGGTGTTCTCGATCTCGGCGGCCATGGCTGGATTGTCGCGCATGAACTGCTTGGCGTTCTCGCGGCCCTGGCCGATGCGGGTCGAGTTGTAGCTGAACCAGGCGCCCGACTTCTCGACCACCCCGGCCTTGACGCCCAGATCGATCAATTCGCCGCTTTTCGAGACGCCCTCGCCATACATGATGTCGAAATCGACCACCTTGAACGGCGGGGCCAGCTTGTTCTTCACCACCTTGACACGGGTCTGGTTGCCCACCACCTCGTCACGGTCCTTGATGGCGCCGACGCGGCGGATTTCCAGGCGCACCGAGGCATAGAACTTCAGGGCGTTGCCGCCGGTGGTGGTTTCGGGGTTGCCGAACATCACGCCGATCTTCATGCGGATCTGGTTGATGAAGATGACGATGGTCTTCGACTTCGACACCGAACCCGTCAGCTTGCGCAAGGCCTGGCTCATCAGGCGGGCATGCAGGCCGACATGGGAATCGCCCATCTCGCCTTCCAGTTCGGCGCGCGGCACCAGGGCCGCCACCGAATCGACCACCAGCACATCGACCGCCCCCGAGCGGACCAGGGTGTCGGCGATTTCCAGCGCCTGCTCGCCGGCGTCGGGCTGGCTGAGCAGCAATTCGTCGATATTGACGCCCAGCTTGCGGGCGTAGATCGGGTCCAGCGCGTGCTCGGCGTCGATGAAGGCGCAGGCGCCGCCCTTCTTCTGCGCCTCGGCGATGACATGCAGCGCCAGTGTGGTCTTGCCCGAGCTTTCCGGCCCGTAAATCTCGACGATGCGCCCGCGCGGCAGGCCGCCGATGCCCAGTCCGATATCCAGGCCCAGCGACCCCGACGAGACCACTTCGGTCTCGACGATGTCGCGGCTGCCCATCTTCATGATGGAGCCCTTGCCGAACGCCCGCTCGATCTGGCTGACGGCGGCTTCCAATGCCTTTTGCTTGTCCATGGTGTCCTTGTCCACGAGGCGCAATACGGTCTGCGACATGGCAGTTTCCCCTTCATCTATCCCGAGACGGGCGGGTGATGCAACACGAGCTTCGTTAAGGGGCACAGTACACGATGTGTTCCGGAACGCAACAAGAATGTTCGCATTTGTTCCGGTCTGGTTCGCGTGGGGTTCTGGAATTTTCCATGCCCGAGCGCTTTGGTCGGGGGAGTGGAGGACTCTGGCCGCCATAAAAAAGCGTGCGGCTCAGCCTTCCATCACCTGTTTGACCGCGCCGGCCAGCTGCTTCAGCGAGAACGGCTTGGGCAGGAAGGTGACGCCGGAATCGGGGTCGATGCCGTTCCTGGCGACGTCTTCGGAATAGCCGGAAATCAAGATGATGCGGATGGTCGGTCGTTCCATCGCCACCAGCTTGGCCAGGGTGACGCCGTCCATGCCGGGCATCACCACGTCCGAGATCAGCACGTCGATGGCATCCTCGGCCCTGAGCACGTCCAGCGCCTGCTCGCCCGAGCGGGCTTCCAGCACCTTGTAGCCCTTGTTTTTGAGGGCGCGCCCGGCGAACATCCGTACCGCGTCCTCGTCCTCGACCAGCAAGATGGTGCCCGATCCGGTCAGGTCGGTGGTCGAGGTGTCTGAATCGGCGGCGGCGGGGCTAGCCGGCCTTTTGGTTTCATGGGCCGGCTCGGCCTCGATGCGCGGCAGGTAGATCGAGAAGGCCGCCCCTTGGCCGATCTCGCTTTCCACCACCACGAAGCCGTCGGTCTGGCGCAAGATGCCATAGACGGTGGACAGTCCCAGCCCGGTGCCGGCACCGACTTCCTTGGTCGAGAAGAACGGCTCGAAAATGCGGCTTAGGTGTTCCTTGGGGATGCCGGTGCCGGTATCGACCACCTCGATCCGGACGTAATCGCCGGCCGGCATGGTTTCCGGCCCGCGCTGGATGGGGGTGTCGAAGGTGGCGATGCCGGTGCGGATGGTCAGCGTGCCGCCGCCGGGCATGGCGTCGCGGGCATTGACCGCCAGATTGATGATGACCTGGTCGAACTGGCCGGGATCGACGCGGACCAGGCCCAGTTGGCGGCCGTGCACCATCTTCAGCTCGATGGTCTCGCCCAGCAGGCGGCGCAGCAGGTTGTGCAGGTCGGCCAGGGCGTCGGTGACGTTCAGCAGGCGCGGCTGCAGGGCTTGGCGGCGCGAGAAGGCCAGCAATTGGCGCACCAGCGAGGCGGCGCGGTTGGCGTTCTGCTTGATCTGCATGATGTCGGCGAAGCTGGGGTCGCCGGCCCCGTGGCGCTGCAGCAGCAGGTCGCAAAAGCCGATCATGGCGGTCAGCAGATTGTTGAAATCGTGGGCGACGCCGCCGGCCAACTGGCCCATGGCCTGCATCTTCTGGCTTTGGGCGAACTGGACTTCCAGGTTCCTTTGGTCGGTGGCGTCGATGAAATGGACGATCAGGCCCGAGATGGCGCCGTCCTCGTGAGTCGGGCTGACGAAAAGCTGGGCGATCAGCTCGCGCTTGCCTTTCAGGCGGACCTCCAGATGGGTGCCGGTGACCGAGCCCTGCAGCACCTTGGCCAATTGCTCGGCTGCGCCGTTTCGGTGGTCCTCGGCGATGATGGCGGTGAGCGCCCGGCCGCTGATGCCGTCATGGTCGATGCCCAGCATCGATTGAAGGGCCAGGTTGCAGGTGCCGATCGAGCCATCCAGCTCGACCAGGGCAATGCCGACGGGGGCGTCGTCGAACAGCCAGCGGAAGCGGCGTTCGGCGGCGCGCAGCGCGCGCTCCCATTGATGTTCGGGCACCATGTCGCGCACCACCACCGAGCGGGTGCGGATCTCGCCGCCATCGTCGAACACCGTGTGGGCGACCATGGCCTGGAACACCTCGCCGCCGCGCCCCATCAGGCGCAGTTCGACCCGTTCCTCTTCCGGGTCGGGCACGCTGCCCAGCACATCTTCCAGGCTGTGACCGATCAGTTCCGACGGCGTGCCGCCCAGCCACTCGGCCAGGCGGTGGTTGGCCGAGCGGATGATGCCGTCGGAATCGGCCGAATAACAGCCGACCGGCAGGAAATCGACGAAATCGGCCAGCCACTCATTCTCGCGCCGAAGTGTTTCCTCGATGGCGCGTCGGGCGGTGACGTCCTCGACGAACCACACCACGGCATCGCGGCCGGCCGGGCGGACCTCGGCCGACAGCCATTCCCGCGATCCGTCAGGGGCGGTCAGGGCGATTTCGGTCTTGCGGGCGGCACCGACGGCCGCCGCGGCTTCCAGCCGTTCCAGTTCGGTCAGGGCGCGGTCGTCGCTGGCGGCGCGGTCCAGCAATGGCGCCAGCGGGCGCTGGGCCGGCCCCAGCAGGCGCCGCGCCGCTTTGTTGCGGTGAATTTCCTCGCCGTCGCGGTGGACCAGCACGCAGGCGCGGGTTTCCGATTCCAGGGCGCCGGCCAGATGATCGACATGACCGGCAGCTGCCCGGGCCTGATCCCAGCGCCGGGCCAGCACCCAGGCCGAGGCGCAGGCCACCAAGGCCGCCGAGGTGGCGGCCACGGTCAGCAGGCCGCCCTCGGCGGCGACCAGGCCGGCCGCGCCCAGCGTCGAAGCCGCCAGGACCCACGGTAGCCCGCCGGTGGTGCGATCAGTGTGCAATGTTGCCCTTCAGACGCATGACGTAGCCGATGACTTCGGCGACCGCCTTATAATGCTCGGGTGGGACTTCCTGGTCCAGTTCGACCGTGGCGTAAAGCGCACGCGCCAGGGGCGGGTTCTCGACGATGGGGACGTCGTGCTCGGTGCCCAGGTCGCGGATGCGCTTGGCCACCAGGTCGGCACCCTTGGCCACCAGCACCGGCGCGTTCATCGCCTCGGCATCGTATTTCAGCGCCACGGCATAGTGGGTCGGGTTGGTGACGATGACGTCGGACATCGGCACCGCCGCCATCATGCGCTTTCTGGCGCGCTGCATGCGCAAGGACCGCAGGCGAGCCTTGATCTGCGGGTCGCCTTCCTGGTTCTTGTGTTCGTCCTTCACCTCCTGCTTGGACATCTTCATCTTTTCCATCCAGCGCCAGTACTGGAACAGATAGTCGGCCAGGGCCAGCGCGGCCATCATCAGGACGGTGACGAAGATCATCCAATAGACCTTGTCATGGATGTATTCCATGAGCGCCATCAGGTCGAGGTCGGCCAGGTTCTCGAACTCCTTGACGCTTTTCCAGATCATCCAGCCCAGCACGATGCCCAGCACGATCAGCTTGAACAGCTGCTTGACGAACTCGACCAACTGGTTGGCGGCGAACAGCCGCTTGACCCCTTCCATCGGGCTGAGCTTGCTGAACTTGGGGATCATGTTCTTGCCGATCCACATGAAGCCCTTGGTCTGGGCCACCTGGACGGCGATCCCCAAAACCACCACCACGGCCATCGGCACCAAAAGGACCTTGCCCATCGCCAGGCCCAGCGTGACCATCAGGGTGGGGATGGCGGTACGGTCCAGCGCGATGTCTTGCGGGCGTTCCAGGAACGGGATCAGCGAGGCCTTGAGGTCCGAGGCCATGCCCGGCGCCAGATAGCCGATGATGATCAGCGCCGCGACCAGCGAGGCCAAGCTCTTGGCCTCGGTGGTTTGCGCGATATTGCCCTCTTCGCGGGCGTCGGATAGGCGTTTGCCTGTTGGTTCTTCTGTCTTGTCGTCGGACATCGCTCAAGTCCCGCCGATGAAGGGCAGAAGGCCGGCCTCGAACCAGCGCAGGAACAGGAAGATCATCAACGGGATGGCCACCATCAGCATCCACAGCCCGCCCAGCAACTGCAGCGGCAGGGCGACGAAGAACACCTGGATCTGCGGCGACAGGCGGCTCATCAGACCCAGCGCCACATAGAAAAACAGGCCGAAGGCCAGGATCGGCGCCGACAGCTTGACGGCAAAGCCGAAACTTTCAGACATCAGGTGCGACAGCGTCTCGGTGAAATCGCCCAGCGGCATCGCCTGGCCTGGCTGAAAGGTACCGTAGGAATCGAACATCGCCTGGATCATCAGGTGATGCAGGTCGGTGGCGAAGATCGCCACCAGCGCCATGTTGGTCAACAGCGCGGTCAGGGTCGCACTTTGCTGTTCGGCGACGAAATCGAAGGAAAAGGCGTTGGTCAGTCCGATCTGGGTGCCGATGAAGGTACCGGCCACGTGCAGCGCGCTCATCAGCACCTGGGTCACGGTGCCGATATAGATGCCGATCAGCGCTTCCGAGCCGATCATCAGCAGCAACGCTCCCAGGTCACGCGGCCTGGGCGGGTACATGCCTCCGGCCAAGGGCAGCAGCAGCAGGGTCATGGCCAGGGCCAGCAGGATCTTGACCCGCGCCGGGATCATCTTCCCCGAGAAACCCGGCAGCATCATCATCGCCGCGCCGAGGCGCGAGAAGATCATGAAGAAACGGTAGATGTCGAACGTCAGGATGTCGTTGAGCACCCGGCCCCTCTTCGTTCAATTGCCGCCGGCAATGACGCGGTCGAGGATGGTCTTCCAGAATTCGTTCATGGTGTTGAGCATGAAGGGGAAGAACAAGATCAGCGACCCGAACACCAGCAGGACCTTTGGCACGAAGGTCAGGGTCATTTCCTGGATCTGGGTGATGGTCTGGATGATCGAGATGGCCAAGCCGATTACCAGCCCAGTCAGCAAAGGCGGCGCGGCCACGATCACCAGGGTCATGATGGTTTCTCGGGCGACGTCGATCAGGTCGGCTTCGGTCATGGATGGCGACCGGCGATCAGATCGGCATGCGCATGATTTCATTATAGGCGTTGATCACCTTGTCGCGCACCGTGACGACGGTGTCCAAGGTCATCTGGGCGTTGGCGACGGCGGCCACCACCTCGCGGATGTCGGCCTTGCCGGCGATGGCCGCAGCCGAGGCCTGCTCGCCTTCCTTCAAGGCGCCGACCGCGACCTTGGCGGCATCCTTCAGCACGCTGGAGAAATCGCTGCCGGGCATCGGCGCCGGAGCATCGCGGGCTTCCATCCCTCCGTCGCCCAAGGGCTTGGAGAAGGCGGCGTAGGCATTCAAAGCGTCGGAAATGCGGGTCATGGTCTAGATTCCCTGGTGGCTACTGGCGCAGCAGTTCGACGGTGCGCGACAGCATCTGGCGCGACGAGTTGATGACGGCCATGTTGGCTTCGTACGAGCGCTGGGCCTCGCGCATGTCCATCATCTCGATCAGCGGATTGACGTTGGGGGCCAGCACATAGCCGTCGCGGTCGGCGGCCGGGTGCTTGGGGTCGAAACGGCGCAGGAACTCGGCCGAGTCGGGGCGGACCTTGGCGACCTTGACCCCGGTGACGCCATTGGCCCGGTCCAGTTCGCTCTTGAACGACACCACCTTGCGGCGATAGGGGCTGCCATCGGGGGTCTGGGCCAGGGAATCGGCGTTGGCCAGGTTCTCCGAGATCACCCGCAGCCGTTCGGCCTGGGCCTTCATGCCCGAGGTGGCGATGCGCGTGGCTTTTTGCAGTTCGTCCATGGTTCGCGGGCTCCGGCTTACTGACCCTTGGACAGGGCGGTGCGCAGCAACTTGAATTGCTTCTCGAACAGGCCGGCGGCCACTTCGTAGGAAGACTTGGCCTGGCCCATCTTGGCCATCTGTTCTTCCAGGACCACGGCGTTGCCGTCGGCCGAGGATTCGAACACCTTCTTGGCCGAGACCACCTTGGTCGGGTCCTGCATCGGCGGTGCGATATGGCGGGCGTCCGTGGCCTTGATGCCCACTGACGGCACGCTTTGGCCCAGGACGTCCTTGAAGTTCCATTCCTTCAGGTCGCGCGGCACGTATTTGGGGGTGTTGGCGTTGGCGATGTTCTCGGCCAGCACTTCCTGGCGCTTGGCGATCCAGTCCATGCGGCCTTTGGTCAGCGAAACCAGGGTCAGTTTATCGAACATCGACGGCCATTCCCAACGAGAACCCGCGCGGGCGGGCGGTCTAAAACCATTGGCTATTGTCGGACCAACCCCTTTAACAAAGGGTGAATCCGATTCGCGATCAAGCACTTAACCGTTCTTTAAGCGCGCGCGGACAGACTCGGACGACAAGATACGCCCTGGTGGCGCGACAGCTCAATCGGGAACGAAGACAGCATGGGACAGGGGCACGACCTCTGGGACGAACGGGCCGAGGCCGAGGCTTCCCTGCCGGTGGGACCGGCGGGCGGGCGGACCGTTGCCGTGGCGCTTTCCTACGATCCCGCCGAATCCGACGCGCCCAAGGTGGTGGCGTCGGGCAAGGGCGCCATCGCCGAACAGATTCTGCAACTGGCCTTCGCCCACGGGGTCAAGGTCCGCACCGATCCCGACCTGGCCCAGGTGCTGGCGGCGGTGGAAATCGACACGGTGATCCCGCTGGAAGCCTTTGCCGCCGTGGCCGAGATTTTAGCCTATGTCTATCGGGCCAACGGCCAAGTGTCGCCCATCTCCAACGGAGAGACCGCATGACCGACGTGCGCGAGGAACTGGAAAAGGCGGTGTCGCTGGTGACGGCGGCCAGGCGCCTGCTGGTCGGCGGCACCATGGTCGACCTGGCGGCGCTCGAGGGGAAGGTTCAGGGAATCTGTGCCGGCATCGCCGAGATGGCGCGTGAGGACGGCCGCACCTTGTTGCCGCTGGTCGAGAAGCTGCTGTCCGACCTTGACCGCCTGGCCGAGGCGATTGGCGAGCGGATGGACCCGCCGCCGGCCGACCTGGGAGCTGGCTGAATGGAGCTCGACGCCGCGTCCTATTTGCGCTTCGTCGCCGCGCTGGCTTTCGTCGTCGGGCTGATGCTGGCGTTGCTGTGGGCATTGCGCCGGTTCGGTCCGGCCGGCATGGTGGTGCGCGCCGGCGCCAAGCGGCGCCTGGGGGTGGTCGAGACCGCGGCTTTGGACGGCCGGCGCCGGCTGGTCCTGATTCGTCGCGACGACACCGAACATTTGCTGCTGGTGGGCGGCGGCAACGATATGCTGATCGAAAGCCGGGTCGCGCCCGCGGCCCAGGAGGACAAGGCATGAGGATGGCTCGCCGAGCCCTGATTTTCACCGTGGCGACCATTGGCGCCGTGGGTCTGGGGGGCACCTTCGCCGATCCGGCGCTGGCCCAGCAATTCTCCCTGGACCTGGGTGCCGGCGGCGGCGGCAACAACCCCAACAGCACGACGCTGCGGGTCCTGCAATTGCTGGCCCTGACCACCGTTTTGTCGGTGGCGCCGTCGATTCTGATGATGGTGACCTCGTTCACCCGCATCGTCATCGTCCTGGGCTTCCTGCGTCAGGCGTTGGGCACCATGCAAAGCCCGCCCAACATGGTGATGATGAGCCTGGCCATGTTCCTGACCATGTTCGTGATGGCGCCCACTTTCGAGCAAGCGTGGAACCAGGGGGTGCAGCCCTATATCGACGGCCAGCTGGACGAGGTCGAGGCGTTCGACCGTACCGCCAAGCCGTTTCATACGTTCATGACCCGCTTGGCCCGCGAACAGGACGTGCAATTGTTCATGAACCTGTCGCGGACCCAGCAGGTGACCAAGCCCGAGGACGTGCCGTTGAAGGTGCTGGTCCCGGCCTTCATGATCAGCGAATTGCGCCGGGCCTTTGAAATCGGCTTCCTGATCTTCCTGCCGTTCATCGTCATCGACATGGTGGTCGCCTCGGTGCTGATGAGCATGGGCATGATGATGATTCCGCCGGCGATGATCGCGCTGCCGTTCAAGCTGATCTTCTTCGTGCTGGTGGACGGCTGGTTCATGGTGGTCGGCTCGCTGGTGCAAAGCTTCGGCGCGGGCTGATCCCGCCATTTGCGGCGGGTCTGGCATGCATTGAGTACAAGGGGTTCGAACGCCAAAGGGTGGTATAATGCCCCCAAAGGCCGAACGGTCTTCGGCCTTTGCCCATCGAAGTGAGGAGGGGGGCCATGACCAGCAGGGTCATCCGGCGTCCACCCAGGTCCGACAGTTCGGTCGAGGCCCCGCCCCGCCAACCGCTTCAAGGCTGGCACGGCGAGGTCGATCGCTTGTTCGAAGGGTTCTTTCCGGCCGCCTTCGGCGGCTCGTCTCAGACCGCTTTCGGCCGTGCCCTGCACGAGCTCGATTCCTGGCTGTGCCGGCCGGCCCAGGGCTTCGACGAGCCGGTTCCCAGCGTTGACATCAGGGAACTGGCCGATTGCTACCAGATCACCACGGAACTGCCGGGGCTGGAGGCCCAGGATGTCGATGTCACCGTCAAGGACGGTGTCTTGATGATCCATGGTGAAAAGACGGTCGAGCGTTCCGAGGATGCGGAATCTGTCCAGATTTCCGAGCGCGGCTTCGGCACGTTCGAGCGCTCGTTCCGCCTGCCCGAGGATGCCGACGCCAAAGGGATCGGCGCCGAATTCGCCAAGGGTATTCTGATAGTCACCGTTCCCAAGCAAGAAAAAGCCGCTGGCCGCGATCGCAAGATCGCGGTCAAGCCGCACTGAGTTCCCTCTTGCCAGGCGGCATTCGCCCCCCCAACAGCAGGCCGCTTGGCAAGGCCCCCTCCCGCCCCGGCAATAGTCGGGCGGGAGGGGTTCTTGTCTTCGGGTGTGGGATCGAATCGGTGTTGAATTTCAAATTCGCCCGGCCCATGCTGGCATGGACGCGATGGCGTCCGGTGCCGTCGAGAATACCAAGAAGAAGGGGGGACAGATGTCCGTCGAAGCCATTCTGAAGACCAAGGGTCATAACATCTTCACCATCCGACCGGAGCATTCGGTGTCCGAGGCGGCCGCTTTGATGGCCTCGAAGCGGGTCGGCGTCGCCATCGTCTGCGACGCCAAGGGGCGCCTGATGGGGGTGGTGTCCGAACGCGATATCGTCTCGGGGATCACCCAATACGGTAAGGGCCTGCTGGAAATGCCGGTTCGCAACATCATGACCAGCCCGGTGGTGACCTGTGCTCCGGCCGATTCCATCAAGAAGGTGATGGAAGTGATGACCGAGCGCCGCATCCGCCACCTTCCGGTGCTGGAAGGCGAGGAACTGGTCGGCATGATCTCGATCGGCGACGCCGTCAATTTCCGCCTGCACGAGGCGCAGATGGAAACCGCGGTCCTGCGCGATTTCGCCGCGACCCGCTGATTTCGGTTAAGACCATGGGGCGCCGTCCGCAAGGGCGGCGCCCTGTTTATTTTATAGCGTGCGGCGCCCTGATCGTTTCAACAGGCGCCGCGCCCAGTTTGTTGCAGGTGCGAGAAAAAATGGTGCAGTGCAAAAAAAGTGTTGGAAAATTCGGTCGGGATCGGTATGGTGTGCCTATGTTGCATTGCACAACGGTCGCCGTGGGGGTGATCGGGTGCCGATAGAAAGGGTTTCGCCATGAAGATCGATGGTTTCGACAAGTTCGTTTCGCTGGGCAAGGAAAACGCCGACGCGGTGGTCAAGAGCAGCACCGTCGCCATGAAGGGCTTCGAAGAGCTGGCCAAGGCCTCGCAGGCCTATGTCGCCACCTCGACCGAGAAGGCCGACGCCGTCATGAAGGCGCTGTTCGCCGTCAAGACCCCGGCCGAGTTCTTCGACCTGCAGGGCAAGCTGGCCCGCGAGTCGGTCGAGATCGCCATCTCGGACAGCCGCAAGTTCGCCGAGCTGACCCAGACCGTCGTGACCGCCGCCCTGGAGCCGATCAACGCCCGCGTTGCCGCCTTCCAGTCGCTGGTCAAGCAGGCCGCGTAACAAGACTCGCGCAGTCGCCTTCGGGTGGCGCGCCAGCCGGTCGGAACCGGGTCCCTCCTCCCTCCCGGTTCCGACCGCTCAATGAACGCCCGACCTCTCCCCCCGAGGTCGGGCGTTTTTTTCGAAATTCCTCCCTTTTCTTTCCAATAATTCAAATCTGAGTGCCAGATTCCACCCGGTCGGGCGGGTGGCCGGTACTCACCCGGGCAGCAATATTCCTACATCACGATACTATTTTATAAGTAACGACTCATTATCCTTTAAATTGCGCTGCAGCATGCGCTAGCCTTTTTCTTGCGCGGACGATGAAGCCGCCAAGCAGGGAGGCGTTCATGACTGTTGAGAGAATTCTAAAGTACAAAGGCGGAGACGTCTTTTCGGTGCGTCCCGACCATACGGTGGCCGAAGCCGCCCAGGTCCTGCACAACCGGCGCATTGGCGCCGCGATGGTGTGTGACGGGCAGGCCTGTGTCGGCGTGTTGTCCGAGCGCGACATCGTCCGTGGCCTGGTCAGCCATGGCGGCAAGGCGCTGACCATGCCGGTCAAGGCGCTGATGTCCAGCCCGGTGGTGACCTGCACCCCCAAGGATCGCGTCAAGGATGTGATGGACGTGATGAACACCCGGCGCATCCGCCACCTGCCAGTGGTGCGCGACGACACCATCATCGGCATGATTTCGATCGGCGACGTGGTCGAGCGTCGGTTGGCGGAAAAACAGTTGGAAGCGGCGGTGCTGCGCGACTTCGCTTTGGCTGCGTCCGCTTAACCTATCTTGCCATCGGCGGCCTCGTCGCGCACAGTTCGTGCGAGGAGGCCGTAAGCCGATGACATTCAAGGGAACCGACACCTACATCGCCACCGACGACCTGATGGTCGCGGTCAACGCCGCGCTGGCGCTGGAGCGCCCCTTGCTGATCAAGGGCGAGCCCGGGACCGGCAAGACCGTCTTGGCCCAGGAAGTCGCCAAGGCGTTGAACCGGCCGCTGATCGCCTGGCACATCAAGTCGACCACCAAGGCCCAGCAGGGTCTTTACGAATATGACGCGGTGGCTCGGCTGCGCGATTCCCAGCTGGGTGACGCCCGGGTCCACGACATCTCCAACTACATCGTGCGCGGCAAGCTGTGGGAAGCCTTCGAGGCCGAGGCCACGCCGATCTTGCTGATCGACGAGATCGACAAGGCCGACATCGAGTTTCCCAACGACCTGCTGCTGGAACTCGACCGCATGGAATTCCATGTCTACGAGACGCAGCAGGTGGTCAAGGCGGCACGGCGGCCTTTGGTCATCATCACCTCGAACAACGAGAAGGAACTGCCCGACGCCTTCCTGCGCCGCTGTTTCTTCCACTACATCCGCTTTCCCGACCGCGAGACCATGGAGCGCATCGTCGGAGTTCACTTCCCCGGCATCAAGGCCAACCTGCTGCACGAGGCGCTGACCATCTTCTTCGAGTTGCGCGACGTGCCGGGCTTGAAGAAGAAGCCGTCGACGTCGGAACTGCTGGACTGGATCAAGCTGCTGGTCGCCGAGGATCTGGCCCCCGAGGATCTGCGCGCCAAGGATGCCAAGACCTTGATCCCGCGCCTGCATGGCGCGTTGCTGAAGAACGAGCAGGATGTCCATCTGTTCGAACGCCTGGCGTTCATGCATCGACGCGGGGGCTAATGTTCCTTGACCTGTTTCTCGAGCTGAAGGCGGCCAAGGTTCCCGTATCCTTGCGGGAATATCTGACGCTGCTGGACGCCTTGGACCGGGGTGTCGCCGGCCATAGCCCGGAAACCTTCTACTATCTGGCCCGCGCCGCGCTGGTGAAGGACGAACGCAATCTCGACAAGTTCGACCAGGTGTTCGGCCGGGTGTTCGACGGCATCGTCGGCGAGGGTGCCCAAGCCGGGGACGGCGTCGCCGCCGAGATTCCCGACGAATGGCTGCGCGCCCTGGCGGAAAAGCTGCTGAGCCCCGAGGAGATGGCCGCCATCAAGGCGGCCGGCGGCTTCGACGAACTGATGGAGATGCTGAAGAAGCGCCTGACCGAGCAGAACGAGCGGCACCAGGGCGGCAGCAAATGGATCGGCACCGGCGGCACCTCGCCGTTCGGGGCGTTCGGCTATAATCCGGCCGGGGTGCGCATCGGCCAGCCGACCAACCGCCACAACCGCGCGGTCAAGGTGTGGGATCGCCGCGACTTCAAGAATCTCGATGACGGGCTGGAACTGGGGACCCGCAATTTCCGCCTGGCCCTTCGGCGCCTGCGCCGCTTCGCCCGCGAAGGGGCGGCCACCGAGCTGGATCTCGACCAGACCATCACCCACACCGCCCGCCAGGCCGGCATGCTGGATGTCCGCTTCCGGCCCGAGCGGCACAACAAGATCAAGGTGCTGCTGCTGCTTGATGTCGGCGGCTCGATGGACGCCCACGTCGCCGCCTGCGAGGAATTGTTCTCGGCGGCCCGGTCCGAGTTCAAGCATCTCGAGCATTACTACTTCCACAATTGCCCTTACGGCCATCTGTGGCGCGACAACGAGCGGCGCTGGGACGAAAGGGTCTCGACCCTGGACGTGCTGCACACCTATCCCCACGACTGGAAGCTGGTGATCGTCGGCGACGCCGCCATGAGCCCGTGGGAAATCACCGTGCCGGGTGCCGCCGTCGAGGAATGGAACGAAGAGCCCGGCCAGGTGTGGCTCGAGCGCGTGCTCGCCAACTGGCCCAATGCGGTGTGGCTGAACCCGGCGGCCGAGCGCATGTGGGGCTGGACCGAATCGACCCAGCTGTTGCAGCGCATGATGGGGGGCAGGATGTATCCGCTGACCCTGGACGGGTTGGACCAGGCGATGCGCGAGTTGAACAAGGGCGCGGCGGCGGGGGGAGGCGGGGCATGGCGGCCTCGGCCCTAGGCAACCTCAAGGACCGCCTGCTGGCGCTGGTGCTGCTGGGGGTGGCCCCGGCGATGATGGGGGTGGCGATCCTGGTGGTGGCGGTGATGGCCCGCGACGCCCGCCATGACATGGCCCAGGCCAACGTCGCCAATCTGGTGCGGATGGTGACCGAACTGCACGATACCGCCCTTGAATCGACGCGAGTGGTGTTGGCGTCGCTGGTCGCCGAAGATGATCTCGACGCCGAACGCTGCTCGGTGCACCTGTCGCGCGTCGTCCGCGAGGGCTATGACATCGAGGGGCTGGTGGTGATTCGGGCCAATGGCTCGGTGCTGTGCGCCGCCGGGCACGGCGGGGATATCGGCTGGATGACCCGACTGCCAGTGGTGTTCTCGGTGCGGCAAAGTGGCCAGCCGGCGGTCGGACCGTATCTTGTCTCGGCCGACAGGGGGTTGTCCCTGCCGATCGCCATGCCGATCGAGGATCAGGGCGGAAAAGGCGGCGCCATCCTGGTCGGCGTGCGCGAATTCCCGTGGTCGAAACGTCCTTTGATCGGCAACGTCCTGCCCGCCAGCGCGCACATGCTGATCCTTGATCAATCGGGCGCGGTGCGTCATGCCCAGGGCGGCAATGCCAGGATCGGCGTGCCGGCGCCGGTCGAGGCCCTGGCCCGCGCGGTGCGGGAAGGCCGCTCGGGTGTGCTTTTTGCCGAGGGCGAGGACGGCCGGGGCCGCATCCTTGCCTTCGACCGGCTCAGTCGGTCCATTCCCGACTTGTTCGTCGCGGTCAGCGTTCCCGAGGACGTGGTGGTCGGTCCGATCCGCGACTTCTTTCTGCTGGTTGTCGGTGCCATGGCTTTGGTCGCCGGAACCATGGTGGTGGTCCTGATGGTGGCTGGCCGCCAATTGGTTTTCGCGCCGACCGCCCGGCTGCTGGCGGTGATCCGCGAGGTCCAGGGCGGCAATCGCCAGGCCCGGGCCGGTTCGGTGCGGGCCTTCGGCGAATTGAACCAGATCGCCCATGCCTTCGACGATCTGCTGGACGAACTCGACCAGCGCGAGGCCCGTTTCCGCGACCTATTCGACCAGTCCCCCGACGCCATCTTGGTGCAAGACCTTTCTGGAAACTTCGTCGATGCCAACACGGCCGCCTGCCGCCTGACCGGCTTCAGTCGCAAGGCCCTGCTGGCGATGGACGTGTTCGCCCTGGTGCCGAGCGCCGACCGCGAGCGCCTTTATCAGACATGGTCGGCGCTGCAGCCCGGGCGTCCGGTCACCGTCACCGGCGAGCTTCGCCGCGAGGATGGCATGCTGCTGCCGACCGAAACCTTCCTGGCCCCGCTGGGCAGCGGCGCGGCCCGGCAGGTGGTGGCGGTGGTGCGCGACGTGTCGGCCCAGGCCCGGTCCCGCCGTGCCCTGGAACGCGCCCGAGACCAGGCCGAGCAAGCCAGCCGCGCCAAAAGCGACTTCCTGGCCAACATGAGCCACGAGTTGCGTACGCCTCTGAACGCGGTGATCGGTTTCGGTGAGACCATGCGGCTGGAAATGTTCGGGCCGCTGGTGCCCAAATACCGCGAATATGCCCAAGACATCGTCGAGTCCGGCACCCACCTGCTGGAACTGATCACCGATATCCTGGATCTGGCCAAGATCGAGGCCGGCCGGATGGACCTGGCCGAGGAGCCGGTCAGCCTGGGCCAGGTAGTCGTCTCCGCCGTCAAGCTGTTGCGGGGCCGGGCCGATGCCGGGGCCGTTACCATGGACGTCCGGTTGCCGGCGACCGAACTGGTGGTGATGGGCGATCCACGCCGTCTGAAGCAGGTCCTGATCAACTTGATCAGCAACGCGGTCAAGTTCACCCCATCCGAGGGCACCGTGACGGTGGCAGTCGGTTTCGACGCCAAGCAGGGAATCGCGCTAACCGTGGCCGACACCGGCATCGGCATGGCGCCCGAGGACATCCCGCGGGCAATGGAACCGTTCGGTCAGGTCGGGCGCAACGTCACCAGCCCGACCGAGGGTACCGGCCTGGGCCTGGCCCTGGTGCGCGGCATCGTCGAGACCCATGGCGGCTCTATCGCCATCGACAGCGAACCGGGGCGCGGCACCACCGTCACCGTCCGCCTGCCAGCGGCGCGGGTGATCGCCAGTTAGAGCATGACCCGGTCAGATCGGAAAGTGCGCCAAGCCTGCGCGGCGCTGAGCGGGCCCGGCACGGGCCGTACAGACAAAGCCTAGAGCCGATTTCGTTCGAACGGAATCGGCTCGACGGCGAAAAACCTTACGACGGCCGCGCTGCCAGCGACCAGCGATTGTCGTCGAAACCCAGATTGTGGTGCAGCACTTCGGCTTGCCAGCCCGACTGGCGCAGCAGCGCCACCAACTCGTCCTTGCCATAGGCGGTCAGCCCGAACCGCCGCCGCAGCAGGCCGTATTCGGAAAAGGTGGTGCGGACCAGACCGAACAGGGCGCCGACCAGAAAGCCGTTGGCGGCGGCGAAGCGCAGCATCGCTGACACGTCCTTGAGCACAGAGCCGTCGGGCGAGATGACGTCGCCCAGGATCAGTCGGCCCCCGGGCGATAGCAGCGGGGCCAGCCGGTGCAGCAGGGCCGGCAGTTCAGCGCGCGGAATATATTGCAGGACCGACACCATCAAGACGATGTCGCAAGTGCCGGGCGCCAAACCGTCCAACTGGCAATCATCCAGCACCTTGATGCGGTCGGACCCGGCATGGCGCCGATTGAGCACCTCGCGGCGGAAGGGGGCAGCGTCATACAGAAGCACGGAACCGCCCTGGGCGGCGATGTCGTTCGCCATCAGCGCGTCGCCGCAGCCGTAATCAAGCAAGGTGAAGTCGTGCGACGGCAGCAACGGCCTGACCCGCGCCAGCAAGGTCCGGTAATGCGCCTCGAGATGGCGGCGATTGACGTAGATGGAATTGTCCTGGTTCCAGAAATCAAGCCAGCCCAAGACGCCCCCCAAATCCCTAAGGAAGTTGAGCAAGACCGTAACAAGAGTCTGGTCTTTCGCGATATAGGTGATTACCGCTAGCTATCTTAAGCGGATGGTTTCATCTATTTCCCGGCCAGGGCCTCGCCCAGGGCTTCCCGCATCTTGACGCCCTCCTCGACCCAGTGGCGGATCGCCGGGTCGGCGCTGTCGGGCCAGCGTTCGGCCAGCCGGTCCAGGGTGGCGAATGTCGCCTCGACCTGGTCCTGGTACAATTGGGCCACCGCCAGCTTGACATGGGCGGCGGCCAGGATGTGCACGATCGCCGCCGGCTCGTCGCCCTGGGCCTGGTCGATGGCGAAGGCGAAGCCGTCGGCGGCCTGGGCGTGCTCGTCGCGCGCGCCCAACAGCTGCGCCGCTTCGTAAGCGGCGACGATACGCAGTTCGCGGAACACCAGGCCGGCATGGCCGCGCACGCGGCTCAGCAGAATGTCCAGCGCCTCTAAGGCCTCGTCTTCCGCCTCGCTGTCGATCAGGGCCATGGCGCGGCCCATCATCGCCCGGCTGACCGCCTCGAAATGGGCGGGGTCCTCGGAATCCTGGAAATGATCGACGATCAGGCTCAGCACCTCCAGCGCGCCGTCGGAAACTCCGGCCCGGCGCAGCGCCAGGCCTTGTTCAAGGGCGTCCAGAATCATCGTCTGGTCGGGGCTGGCGTCGGTCATCTCGGGCTCCATCAGAAAAGGCTTATCCATGAATAGCATGGCTGATCGCTTTCGGCACGAACCTGTTGGCCAGGTTCGGCATGAACCTGTTGACAACACAGGGCAAGTCGGCCTTCCTAGCGTGCCAAAAGCCCAGCCAACCCCTGCGGGACCGTATGGACAACAATCGCGTCATCATCTTTGACACCACGCTGCGCGACGGCGAGCAATCCCCCGGCGCCTCGATGAATCTAGAGGAAAAGGTCAAGATCGCCCTGGTCCTCGAGGAAATGGGCGTCGATGTGATCGAGGCCGGATTTCCGATCGCCTCGAACGGCGATTTCGAGGCGGTCCACGCCGTGGCCAAGGCGGTCAGGAACGCCACCATCGCCGGCCTGGCCCGCGCCACCAAGGGCGACATCTCGCGCTGCGCCGAGGCGGTCAAGGCCGCCCCCCGCCACCGCATCCACACCTTTTTGTCCACCAGCCCGCTGCATATGAAGCACAAGCTGCAGATGGAACCCGAGGCGGTGCTGGAGAAGGTCAAGGAATCGGTGGCCTTCGCCCGCTCGCTGGTGGAAGACGTCGAATGGTCGGCCGAGGACGGCTCGCGCACCGAGCACGATTTCCTGTGCCGCTGCGTCGAGGCGGCCATCGATGCCGGCGCCCGCACCATCAACATTCCCGACACCGTCGGCTATGCGGTGCCCGACGAATACGCCGCCCTGATCGCCATGCTGGTCAACCGGGTTCCCAATATCGACAAGGCCATCTTGTCGGTGCATTGCCACAACGATCTGGGTCTGGCGGTGGCCAACTCGCTGGCGGCGGTCGGTGCCGGCGCCCGCCAGATCGAATGCACCGTCAACGGGCTGGGCGAGCGGGCCGGCAATGCCGCCATGGAAGAGATCGTCATGGCGCTTCGCACGCGCCCCGACCGCATGCCCTTCACCACCGGCATCAAGACCGAGCACATCACCCGGGCCTCGCGCCTGGTCTCGGGCATCACCGGCTTCGTGGTCCAGCCCAACAAGGCGATCGTCGGCAAGAACGCCTTCGCCCATGAATCGGGCATCCATCAGGACGGCATGCTGAAGTGCGCCCAGACCTACGAGATCATGACCCCGGAATCGGTCGGTCTCAACCGCTCGACGCTGGTGATGGGCAAGCATTCCGGCCGCGCCGCCTTCAAGTCGAAGCTGAAGGATCTGGGCTACGAGCTGGGCGACAACGCCATCGAGGACGCCTTTGTCCGCTTCAAGGAACTGGCCGACCGTAAAAAGGACGTGTTCGACGAGGATATCATTGCTTTGGTCGACGAAGCGGTCCATCGTGATAACGACCGCATCCGCCTCAAGTCGCTGGAGGTGCTGTGCGGCACCCGCCACAATCCGCCCAAGGCCGAGCTGGAGCTCGAGATCGACGGCGAGACCCGAAGCGTCAAGGCGGTGGGCGACGGCCCGGTGGATGCGATCTTCAACGCCATCAAGGCCCTTGTCCCGCACGAGACGCGACTGCAACTCTATCAAGTCCATGCCGTCACGCAAGGAACCGACGCCCAGGCCGAGGTGACCGTGCGGCTGGAGGAAGACGGCAAGACCGTGAACGGGCAGGGCGCCGACACCGATACGATGGTGGCGTCGGCCAGGGCTTACGTGAATGCGCTCAACAAACTTTTCGTCAAGCGGCAAAAAACCGCTCCCGATGCGCGCGCGGGCTGATATAAGACGCGCACATCTTGACCGACGTGACGGACATTGAAGGTGAGAAGCCATGTTTTCTAAGCTGACGGGGTGGATGAGCGCCGACATGGCGATCGATCTGGGAACTGCCAACACCCTGGTCTATGTCAAGGGCCGCGGCATCGTCCTGAACGAGCCGTCGGTGGTGGCCATCGCCGAGGAAAAGGGCAAGAAGAAGGTGCTGGCCGTCGGTGACGAAGCCAAGATGATGCTGGGCCGCACGCCGGGCTACATCCAGGCCATCCGCCCGCTCAGGGACGGCGTCATCGCCGATTTCGAAGTCGCGGAAGAGATGATCAAGCACTTCATCCGCAAGGTGCACAATCGCCGTTCGTTCGCCAGCCCGCTGGTGATCGTCTGCGTGCCGTCGGGCTCGACCGCGGTGGAACGCCGCGCCATTCAGGAATCGGCCGAAAGCGCCGGTGCCCGCCGGGTGTTCCTGATCGAGGAACCCATGGCCGCCGCCATCGGTGCCGGCCTGCCAGTGACCGAGCCGACCGGCTCGATGGTCGTCGATATCGGCGGCGGCACCACCGAGGTCGCGGTGCTGTCCCTGGGCGGCATCGTCTATTCGCGCTCGGTGCGCGTCGGCGGCGACAAGATGGACGAGGCGATCATCGCCTATATCCGCCGCAACCATAACCTGCTGATCGGCGAAGGCTCGGCCGAGCGGATCAAGAAGGAAATCGGCTCGGCCTGCCCGCCCGAAGACGGCGAGGGCCGGACCATGGAGATCAAGGGCCGCGACCTGATGAACGGCGTGCCCAAGGAATTGCTGGTGAGCGAGCGCCAGATCGCTGAATCCCTGGCCGAGCCGGTCGGCGCCATCATCGAGGCGGTCAAGGTCGCGCTGGAACACACCGCGCCGGAACTGGCCGCCGACATCGTCGACAAGGGCATCGTGCTCACCGGCGGCGGCGCGCTTCTGTCGAACCTGGATTACGTTCTGCGCCACGCCACCGGCCTGCCGGTGTCGATCGCCGACGACCCGCTGTCCTGTGTCGCCCTGGGCACCGGTCGCGCGCTTGAGGAAATGCCCAAGCTGAAGAACGTGCTGACCAGCATGTACTAGTTTTTCGTGCCCCACATGGTGTAGGTTGGCGCAGATTCAGCCGCCACACCATGGGGAGAGGCGGAACGTGCTCGTTCAAAGGGGATCCGCGTGAAGCAGTCCGGTGCGGTCGGACGCCTGGCGACCTTGCGGCTTTTGGCCCAGCGCTTCGCGTTCGTGTCGCTGATCGTCGCCGCCGTCGCCCTGATGATCCTGGGCAAGGCCGACATCGTGCTGGTCGAGCGCACCCGCAGCCTGGTGGCCGACGCGGTGGCGCCGATCTTGGACGCCATCAGCCGGCCTGCCGCCACCATCAACGAATTCACCGAAAGCGTGCGCGAGCTGGCGTCCCTGCGGGCCGAGAACGCCCGTCTGAAGCAGGAAAACCAGCGGCTTTTGCATTGGCAGATGGTGGCGCGCCGCCTGGATGCCGACAATGCCGTCCTGCATGAACAGCTGAACGTGGTGCCCGGCCCTGATCCCGCCTTCATCACCGCGCGGGTCATCGGCGATCTGGGCTCGGCCTATGGCCATTCGATGCTGCTGGGCGCGGGCGCCCGCGACGGCGTGCGCAAGGGCCAGGCGGTCCTGTCGGGCGAGGTGCTGGTCGGCCACATCGCCGAGGTCGGCGAACGCTCCAGCCGCCTGCTGCTGCTGACCGATCTCAATGCCAAGATTCCGGTGGTGGTGGAAGCGTCGCGCACCCGCGCCATCCTGGCCGGCGACAACAAGGACCGGCCGAAGCTCAGCTATATCGCCGGTGCCGCTTCGGTGTCGGTGGGCGACCGGGTGGTGACCTCGGCGTCTGGCGCCGCCTTCCCGCCGGGTCTGCCGATCGGGGTGGTCGCCTCGACCCATGACGGCATCGCCCGCGTGCAGCCCTTCGTGCGCCGGCACGAGTTGGAATTCGTCGCCATCGTCGATTACGGCCTGGGCGGCGTGTTGCCGTTCGAGCGTCCGCCGATGCCGGAAAAGCGCCGTCGCGGAGGCGACAATTAATGGCCGCGCGCGGAGCCTTCAAGTGAAGCCATCGGTGTGGGTTCAGATGGACGGCTGGGTCCGGCACATCGTGCCGACCGGCGTCACGCTGTTCTTGTTGTTCCTGACCGCCATCCCCACCCATATTCCCGGTCTGGCCGGCATCACCCCGATGCTGCCGATGATGGGGGTCTATTACTGGGCGATCTATCGGCCCGATTTGTTGCCGGCCTGGGCCGCCTTCCTGATCGGCCTGCTGCACGACATCATCGCCGGCACGCCGTTCGGGGTGAACGCCCTGGTGATGGTGCTGGTGCAAGGCGTCTCGGCGTCGCAACGCAAGTTCTTCCTGGGCAAGTCCTTCATGGTGGCGTGGTGGGCGTTCAGCCTGCTGGCCGCCGGGGCGTCGGCGCTGTCCTGGCTGATGACCTCGATCCTGAGCGGGCGGGTGATCGATCCCGGTCCGGCCTTCTTCCAGTATTTCCTGACGCTTGGCTTGTTCCCGCTGCTGACCAGGGTGCTGGCCCGGACCCAGATGGCCTTCCTGAAAGAGGCCTGAGCGGGCGATGTATCACGACAGCGATCGCTCGAAGATGTTCACCCGCCGCGCCGCCATGCTGGCGGGCGGCAAGACCGCGTTGTTCGGCGCCCTGGTGGCGCGGATGTATTACCTGCAGGTGATCGAGGCCGACAAATACGAGATGGCGGCGCGCGACAACCGCATCTCGATGCGCCTGCTGGCGCCGCCGCGTGGGCTGATCCTCGACCGCAACGGCGTGGCCATGGCGGTCAACCAGCACAATTACCAGGTCCGCGTCATCGCCGAGCAGGCGCCGTCGCTGGACTATACCCTGGACGCCCTGTCGCAGATCATCACGCTGACCGACCACGACCGCGCCCGCATCCACAAGGAAGCCAAGCGGCGGCGTTCCTTCGTGCCGATCACCGTGCGCGAGAACCTGTCGTGGGAGGAAGTCGCCCGCATCGAGGTCAACGCCCCCGACCTGCCCGGCGTGTTGATCGAAGTCGGCCAAAGCCGGTTCTATCCGCTGGAAAGCCTGGGCGCCCACATCCTGGGCTATGTCGCCGCGGTGTCCGAGGCCGACCTGACCGGCGACCCGCTCGAGGAACTGCCCGGCTTCAGGATCGGCAAGGCCGGGGTCGAGCGCATCTATGACCTGGCCATGCGCGGGCAGGCCGGGGCCAGCTCGGTCGAGGTCAACGCCGTCGGCCGCGTCATCAACGAGCTTGAGCGCAAGGAAGGCGAGCCCGGCGTCGATCTGGCCCTGACCCTGGACATCCGCCTGCAGGAATATGCCGCCCAGCGCCTGGGCGACGAATCCGCCTCGGTGGTGGTGATGGACATCCATACCGGCGACCTGCTGGTGATGGCCTCGACGCCGTCCTTCGACCCCAACGCCTTCAATCGCGGCCTGACCCACGACGAGTGGAAGGAATTGTCGACCAATCCGCGCTCGCCTTTGCAGAACAAGGCGATTTCCGGAACCTTCGCGCCCGGCTCGACCTTCAAGCTGGTGGTCGCCCTGGCGGCGCTGGAAGCCGGCGTCATCACCCCCGACCAGACCGTCTTGTGCAAGGGTCACATGGAACTGGGGCCGATCAAGTTCCATTGCTGGAAGAAGGGCGGCCATGGCTCGGTCGATCTGCACAATGCCATCAAGGGTTCGTGCGACGTCTATTTCTACGAAATCGCCCGCCGCGCCGGCATCGACAAGATCGCCGAGGTGGCCAATCGCTTCGGCCTGGGCACGACCACCGGCGTCGATCTGCCCAACGAGCGGCCAGGCCTGATGCCCAACCGCGCCTGGAAGCGCAAGTCGCTGAAGCAGCCGTGGCACCCCGGCGAGACCTTGATCAACGGCATCGGCCAGGGCTATTGCCTGACCACCCCGCTGCAATTGGCGGTGATGACCGCGCGGCTGGCCAATGGCGGTTTCCAGGTGGTCCCCCATGTCGCCCGCGACCTGATCGTCGAGAAAAGTGCTTCGGCCCGGCCCGAGCCGACCTGGCCCAGCTGCGGCGTGTCGCAGAAGAATCTGGCCCTGGTCAGGAAGGGCATGTTCGGCGTGTCCAACGAACCGGGCGGCACCGCGTTCCGCGCCCGCATCGAGCAGGACGGCATGTGGCTGTCGGGCAAGACCGGAACGGCCCAGGTCCGCCGCATCACCTTGCGAGAACGCGAGCAGGGCGTGAAGAAGAACGAGGAATTGCCGTGGAAGGAGCGCGACCATGCCTTGTTCGTCGCCTACGCCCCGGAAGAGAAGCCGCGCTATGCCATCGCCGTGGTGGTCGAGCATGGCGGCGGCGGTTCGGCGGTGGCGGCCCCGATCGCGCGTGACATCATGATCGAGGTGCAAAAGCGTGAACGGGCGCGTGCGGCGGCCCCGACGCAAGGCGGTGCCGGATGATGCGGCCAGCACCTCGGCTGTCGTTGCAGCTCAATCGCGCCGAACTGTCGTGGCGCGAGAAGCTGTGGCACATCAACTGGACCCTGATCTCGTTGCTGACCACCATATCCTCGGTGGGCTTCCTGACCCTTTACTCGGCGGCGGGCGGGTCGCTGGAGCCGTGGGCGGTCAAGCAGATGATCCGCTTCGCCATGGGCATCGGCCTGATGGTCGGGGTGGCGGTGATCGACATCCGGGTGTGGATCCGCCACGCCTATGTCTTCTATGCGGTGTCCTTGGTCCTGCTGGTGGCGGTCGAGATCAAGGGCACCATCGGCATGGGGGCGCAGCGCTGGATCGACCTGGGCTTCATCCAGCTGCAACCGTCGGAACTGACCAAGATCGCCCTGATCCTGACGCTGGCTCGCTATTTCCACGGCGCGGCGATGCAAGATATCGGCCGGCCGACCTTCCTGATCATCCCGTTATTGCTGGTGTTCGCCCCGATCGCCCTGGTGCTGAAGCAGCCCGACCTGGGAACGGCGATGATGTTGTTGATGAGTTCGGGCGCCATCTTCTTCATGGCCGGGGTCAGGATGTGGAAGTTCGGCCTGGTCCTGGCCGGCGGCCTGGGCAGCATCCCGGTCGCCTGGCAGTTCCTGCGCGAATATCAGAAGAAGCGGGTGATCATCTTCATGAACCCCGAACAGGACCCGCTGGGCGCCGGCTACCACATCACCCAGTCGAAGATCGCGCTGGGCTCTGGCGGCGTGTTCGGCAAGGGCTATATGAGCGGCACCCAAAGCAAGCTCAACTTCCTGCCGGAAAAGCAGACCGATTTCATCTTCACCATGTTCGCCGAGGAATGGGGGCTGATCGGCGGTCTGGTCCTGTTGTTCCTGTACGGCCTGCTGATCGCTTACGGCTATGCCATCGCGCTTCGCTGCCGCAGCCAGTTCGGGCGTCTGGTGGCGCTGGGCATCACCACCACCTTCTTCCTGTACGTCTTCATCAACACCGCCATGGTGATGGGGCTGGTTCCGGTGGTCGGCGTGCCGTTGCCGATGATCAGTTATGGCGGCACCGCCATGCTGTCCCTGCTGTTCGGCTGGGGCCTGGTGATGAGCGCCTATATCCATCGAGACACCCCGATCGGACGGCGCGGCGCTCTGGACGATTAGGGGCGGGGACAGGCTATACTGTGCGCACGCGCGGATTTTCGGAGAAGGACGAATGGAGGAGACCAAGACGGTCCGGGTGGTGGTCGAAGGCCGGGTCCAGGGCGTGTGGTATCGCGGCTGGACGGTCCAGGAAGCCAACGCCCATGGACTGGACGGTTGGGTGCGCAATCTGTCGGACGGCCGTGTCGAGGCGATCTTCCACGGCCCGGCCGATCGCGTCGATCGCATGATTCAGGCCTGCCGGGCCGGCCCGCCCTCGGCATCGGTTTCGCGCGTGCTGGCCGAGCCGTGGTCGGAACATCCCGGCCATGGCTTTCATCAGCGGCCGACGGCGTGAGATTGCGCCGTCCCCGCAGCCACCGGATGCCAGGAAAATCTTGTTTCACGGGGGGCGTAAATTCCCTTTGCAGGGGCGAACGGTTGGCGCTATAAGGACGCCTCCAAGGCGGACGGAGTGTAGCTCAGCCTGGTAGAGCACTGTCTTCGGGAGGCAGGGGCCGGAGGTTCGAATCCTCTCACTCCGACCATCCCCAAACCGTAGGAACTCTGCGGTTTGGGGATGGCACCAATCTCAGGTTCGGGACCAGAGATTGAATTTGCGGGACAATTGAGGGACACTGAGCCGTTAGGCACTGTCCCGGAGTGTCCCCCAGTGGCGACCATCACCAAACGCTTCAATCGCGACGGCGAACTGATCGGCTGGCAGGCGAAGATTCGCCGGCACGGCTTCCCCTCTCAATCCAAGACCTTCGATCGCAAAGCTGACGCCGATGCCTGGGCAAGAAGCCTTGAGGGCGAGATGGATCGTGGCGCCTTCATCGATCGCCGTCCGGCGGAGCAGATGACGTTGGCCGATGCCATCCGGCATTACCTCGATGCCGTGGCTCCAACACACAAGGGAGGCGACGTTGAAGCGGCCCGCCTGGGACGTTTCCTACGCGAGGAGCCAGACCTGTGTCGCTATGCCCTATCGAACCTGCGCACCCACCACCTTGAGGACTACCGTGATCGCCGTCTCGAAGCCGTGGCGCCGGGCAGCCTCTGCCGGGAGATCAACCTGCTGCATGCGGTATTGGAATCGGTTCGCCGTCGGGTCGGGTTGGTCGATAACCCCGTTTCCCACGTCCGCCGCCCAAAGGTGAACGACGAGCGCGATGTCCGCCTCGCACTCGACGAAGAGGCGCAGCTTCTCTTTGCCCTGGATGCCACAAGGAACCCCTGGATCAAGCCCTTCGTGATCGTAGCCCTGGAAACCGCCATGCGGCGTGGTGAATTGCTATCGCTTCGCTGGGAGCATGTGGACCTGGTCAAGCGTACCGCCCATCTGCCGGAAACCAAGAACGGCAAGGGACGCACCGTGCCCCTCAGCAGCCGCGCTGTGACGACCTTGGGGGAACTTCCCCGGTCAATCGGCGGACCGGTATTTCCGGTGTCATTAGACTCGCTTAAGCACGCCTGGACCCGTGCCCGCAATCGCGCCGGCCTCCATCACTTCCATCTCCACGACCTGCGCCACGAGGCCACCAGCCGCTTAGCCGAGCGCGGCTGGAACATTCTCGAACTGGCGGCTGTGACAGGCCATCAGGATTTGCAGATGCTGAAGCGGTACACCAACCTGCGGGCGGCAGATTTGGCGAAGAAAATGGGGTAGTAGAGGTGCGAGCGGGATGCAGCCCCGGGATGCAACAGCGCTGCATGCCTTGTCTGCTTTGCGCCCATCCCAGTCATTCCTTGGTTGGCGACAGTTCCCGAAAAGCGGACATAGCATTCAAGATGCGCGCGATGGTCGTTGTTGGCCCGTCTGGCCGGCGCCCTCACCACGCTCACCGCCACCCTGGCCGACCGTCAGGACGCCCGCGCCCGCGACACCGAGTTCATCAAGGCGGGGCGCAGCAACACCCGCGCCAACGTGCTGCTGGTCACCGCCGGACTTGGCATTGTCGGCGGCATCGGCTTCATGGTATTCGGCCATGTGGACGGCAACACCGCCGTCGGCGGCTGCATCATTTCCGTGATCACTTTGCTCGCCGGCAAGTTCGCCACTGCCTTTGATTTCGAATTCGGTGGATCGGCAGATTCAGAGCAGACTCGCACACTGCTGGCGCAGGCGTCACCGATCGGCAAGTAGCCCGTATCGACGTGTCAGAATTCCAGCCTTCCGGTAAGGAAGAGGCTCCGCCCGGGCGCCGCGATAGGCTGGGTGGTGACGCCCTGAGGCAACGGATTGACATGCTGCTGGTATCGCTTGTCCAGAAGATTTGTGACTCCGATGGACAGGTGGAAGCGCTCGGCGACCGAAGTACGCGCAAACAAGTCGAGAACGGCATATCCGCCGGTCGGGCCGCCGGTGTCCTGGCCCGAGCCTGTGACGGTCGAATCGTCCACCCGCTCCTGACCTGCGGCGAAGCGCATTGCGGCACCCAGGGTGACGGGATGGTCCGGAGCCAGGGCGAAACGCCGCTCGGCAACGGCTTCGCCTTGAAGCGGCGCGATCTGGTAGAGCGGGCGTGAATCCGTGACGTTGTCTCCGCGGGTCCAGTCGAGCCGCAGACGAAGCCCAAGAGCAGGGGCTGCATTCCACCGCCCTTCGACGGACAATCCGGTCATCGCGGCATCGACGTTACGGTAGATGATGCCGCCATCTGATTTCAGGATTCCGGCCTGCCCCCTGGCGCGGTCAGGGGTGATAAAATCTGCGATCCGGTCATGCCACAGCTTCCCTGAAACTCGCCAAGTCCCCGAAACGGCTGTGGGGGACAAATACCCTTTCCACCCCTCAGCCCTCCGTTCACCGCCAAGCTCGATTACATGATGCGCCTCGGAGGCAAGACCGGGATTGCCCACCTGGATCAGGGCCGCTGGTCCCGAACTGGCGAAAAATCGCTCTCCGGGGTCGGGAGTGCGGACCAGTCGCCGGACCTCGCCATAAACATCCCCCTCGGTGATGGCGTGGGTATATCGCAGCTTGCCGCTGAGATTGATGTCCACCGGATCGTTGCGAGTACCCGCGCCGTAATAGGTGTCGTAGAGCTCCTGGGCCGCTCGGTTGTAGGATGCCGCGCTGGCGCCCGATGCGGCGGGCACCTCATGCGCCATGCCGACGGAGTTGTGGACGACGTCGAGCCGCAGGCCGGCGGCCAGTCTGTCTGCCTGACCGACGGGGCGAGTTCCTTCGAGGGCGATTGCGGTCGTGGCGATTTCCGTGTCAGGCAGCCGGTAGGAACTCCGGCCCTGGGTAACTCGGCTTGTGTCCAACACCGTAAGGTATTTCAGCAAGCTCGCATCGAGAATGAGGGCGCCCTTCCACTCGGCGGCCTTGAACTCGCCACGCACATGGCCGCGCCAGGTGATCCAGTCTCCTTCATAGCGAAGCCCCAGGGCGCCCGGTGCGCGTAGAGTGAAGTTGTCCGCAGCGTAGGTGATGGTATCCACGCTGGCCGCGATCTCAAGGCGGTCAAAGACAGAGCCCATCGGGGCGTGGTCGATCCGCATGGTTCCCAAACCGTGCTGGAACTGGGGGGCGTCGGTGGCGCTGTGGGGCGTTCGCGATTCCTCGAAATTGTCGAGCAAGCCAAAAACCGTCAAACCTGTGCGAGGCCCTAGCGGATGGGCAAGCGCGGCTTGGGGGCTGACGCGTTCATAGCTGTAATTCACCCGTTGCCCCGCACCGTCACGATAGGGATTGGCCCGGTCGGCTCGAAGCCCGGCCCAAAGAACGGTGTCATCAATGGCCTGCCGGGCGGCGATGCCCGAGAAAGCGACATCCCCCGCGCTTTCAATCCCCGCCATCATCCCCGTCGCCGGCCCGCCCTGGTGGATGACTTCCGGCGGCGGGGGATGCCTTGGCGAGATGAATGGCGTAGCCGTCAGAATGGACGGCAAGAAAATTGGACGCGGCACATCCTCGCCGGCATGCCGTTGCATGAAGCGGGTCTCGACGAAGCTGGGAGTAGCGAACAGCCTGGGTACGGGCGTTTCCGCCTTGGCGGCGGAAATCACCAGCGAGCATACCAGAAGTGAACCGGCGGCGATTCGTGGCGTCATAACTAGGGGATCACCGTTATTGGCGCGGCGAAGATATAGCCTCTACCACGAGCCGGCTTGATCACCGAGCTTTCCTTATCCGACGTCGCGATTTTTCTCCGCAAGCGACTGATGACGGCCTCCAGACGCCGGTAATCGTAATCCTCCTCGCGATGCCCGAGTGCCTTGACGAATTGCTGTCGGCTGACGATGTCCGGCGCGGCTTCCGCAAGCGGGCGCAGCAGAAGCATTTCGGTCGGGGTCAGCGTGATCGGTTCACCCTTGGGCGTCATGATCGTCATGGTGGACAGGCTCAGGGTCCAGCCCGGCCCGCGATGGTCGGCCACGGCTGGCGAAATGCGCCTGCGGATGCTCTCGATGACGGCACACAATTCCCGCATGTCGACCGGCTTGGTCAGGTACGCGTCGGCCCCTTTTTCCAATCCGCTGATCCGGTGATGCTGGCTGGATCGTGCGGTGAGCATCAAGATCCGGATTTCGGGATGAGACATGCGAAGGCGGTGGGTGATGGACAGGCCGTCCTCGCCGGGAAGCCCCAGGTCAAGGACGGCAATCTCGATGTGATGCACCGCCAGCACCTGGTCGAGGCCGGCGCCATCGGCGGCGATGAAGATCTCGTGCCCGGCCCGCTGCAAATGGAACTGCACTTCTTCGCGGAAGTCGGAATTGTCCTCGACCAGCACTATTCGCATTGGCCGGCCTCCTGCTTCGCTCCGGCCTGTTCCGTATCGGTCGGCAGCCAAGCCAGGAAGCAGATTCTTCCCTTCGTATTTTCCTCCAGTTGCACCCATCCCCCATGTCGTTCGAAGATGTACCGGGTCAGGTAAAGCCCCAATCCCATGCCGGCTTGGCCGGCTTCCTCGCTGCCGCGAACATATTTGTCGAAAATCGTGGTTTCGATGTCGCGCGGAATTGCCGCCCCATCGTTGACGATCGACCAGCACAGGCCGCTTCGGCCGTCATGGAAACGAGGCGAAACGTCCACTTCGATGGGCGAATTGCGGGGGGAATACTTCACCGCGTTGTCCAGCAGATTGAGGAGAGCAAAACGGAGCATGCGCTCGTCCGCCTGGACCGAAGGAAGTGTGGTGCCGGAGCGAACCGCTACCCGCTTTTCCCCCTCGGGACCAAGAAGCTCGACACTTTCCTGCATCAACCCTTTGATATTGATCGGATGGCGGGCGGGTTCGCTGTAATCAGCCTCCAGGTTCTGGCGATGCGTCGCCAAATCCAGCATGGCCTTCAACCGCTCGACCGCGCCTCCGATCCGGTCATAGCGCTTTTCGCGATCGGGCGACGTATCGGTATCAAGGACCCGAAGCGTCTGGTTCGCCGCATCGATGACAGCCACCGGGGTAAGAATTTCGTGGCCGATCATGTCCAGCAGACGCTCGCGCTCGATCCTTATTTCCCTTTCCATGCTTCCTTCCTGCAGCGCTCTTTCAGCAACGGCTTCGGCGACGAGTTTGTCCCGCTGAGCGCGATGAGCGCGCAGGAAAAGGCTTGAATGCAGGATCGCGAAATGAATCACGCTTCCGCCCAGCGAGCTTATGAGAGACAGCTTCGTCGGCTCGGTAAGGCCAAGGGCGGCCGTCAGCGTCGTAAAAAGCAGCCCGGCGTAAAATGTATAGGCGAGCGCGATCAGTCGGCTTTCGGCGTCCCGATTGCGCCAAAGGGAGGTCAGGGGTTTCAGAAAGACAAGAAGTGACGCGATCATCGCGAGCAATAGCAGCGGCGCAAAGGCAGAGTAGTAAGGTGTAAACGCGGATATTGCCGTGGCGCCGCCCAATAGGGCCATGCCCCAGATCACCCGATCAGACCAGGGGAAACGGCCCGGCAGCCGAAGAACCTGGGCATAGAAGCGAAAGCCGAAGATCGCCCCCAGTCCCATCGTGGCCCCCAGCATCTGGTTGGCGATCAACGGGTGATCGGGCAGCGCGAATTGCGCCAGCAATCCGTCGATGGCAAAAAAATGCACGCCGATCAATGACACGTAGCCCGAATAGGTCAGGTAAATGCTCTGGCGGTTGATGGCGAAGCCGATCAGGTTGAGGAACGTCACCGTCAGAAGAGCGCCGTAATAGAGGCCGAGCAAGGCGGACTCGCCGCTGACGGCGTGCTCGAAAGCGGAAGGCTGCCAGAAGCGGGGCAGCACGGTCATCGCGCTGGTGCTCTTGACCCTCAGATAGAGACGGCTTTTTCCCACCGGAATGTGGAGCGGGAAGAGAAAGTTCCGGTATTCCTCCGTTCGGGCCGAGAACGGGAGCCTGTCGCCGGCCGTCGCCCCGTGCCGCACACCGTCGGGGGGCAGGAGATAAAGGTCCAGGTGGTCGAGATAGGACGGCATGACTTCAAGCAGCCACCTCTCCGGGGCGCCCTCGGGCAGGACCAGATCCATGCGCAGCCAGATGGTGTCCGGCGTATAGCCAAGTCCCACATTGCCGGGGATCGGCTTGAACCTTCCCGCCGTGTCGATCCCGATGATCTCGTCCAATGTCCGGGTTCCCTCGGGATCGCGGAAGATCGCCATATGGCCGCGCCCGTCCACGTCGCCGGCCCGACCGTCGAGCATTACGGGAGAGGAAGCCTGGGCAGAATCCACAAGTACCGCCAGCAGCCCAAGGATGGCCAGGACCTGTAAAATCACGCTCAGAGCCTTTCGGCGGCAAGACAACATCTGATTATCCCATCTGCCTCAAAAAACATCCTTTGAATGAAATCGTGTCAGCCAATGTCAGCTTCCGTCAGGGAGGGTCAGACTCATCAGCTAGAATCTTGTTTTTACACTGTTTTTCATTGCAGGCACTTAATTTCGAACAATACTATATCCAACGGCGATGATGGGTCGAGGGCGAGAAGCGGCATGGGCAAGGTTTTGCACAAATCCGGTCAATCAACGGGTCGGGTCTTTGCCCCGATGATGGCGCTTGAACCGCGCATCATGTTCGACGGCGCGGCCATGGCCGAGGCCATCGACGCGCATTCGGATGGGGCGGATGCCGTCATGCCGGTCGCGGTGACGACCAATCCGCGCGTTCTGCTGCTGTCCTCGCGCGTCGCCGACGGCGGTGATCTGGCGCTTGCGGCCAAGGACGATGTGCTGGTGGTGCGCTATGACGCCGAAGCCGACAGCCCGGATGCCATCCTGAGCCGTCTTTCCCATGCGCTGGACGGGCAGCAGGCTTCGTCCATCGCCCTGGCCTCGCACGGCGCAAACGGCGCGTTCGAGCTGACGGCGCAATACGGCGTGTCGCTGGCGGGAATTGCCGGCGACGGCGCGCTGCAAGCCTTCATGACGGCCCTGGGGGCACAGATCACCGAGGGCGGGCGCATCGATCTGCTGGCCTGCGGCGTGGCGGGCGATAGTGCGGGGAATGCCCTGCTGGCTTACCTGTCCGACATCACGGGGCGTTCGGTTGCCGCCTCCACCGATTCCACGGGCAATGCGGCGTTCGGCGGCGACTGGCACCTGGAAGCCGGCGATGTGGATGCGTCCCAGTATTTCCATGCGGCGGCACTGGCGGGGGTTGACGGATTGCTTGCCAATCCCGAAATGGTCGCGGATATCAACCCTGGCGTAAATAGTAGCAGCGTAGGTATGCCGGTCAACGTGAACGGCACCCTGTATTTTAGGGCCAATGACGGCACCAACGGTATTGAGCTGTGGAAATACGACAGGATCAACGCGCCCAGCATGGTCGCGGATATCCGCGCCGGCGCTAACAGCTCTGGCCCAAACAATTTGGCCAACGTGAACGGCACCCTGTATTTTGGGGCCAATGACGGCACCAACGGTACTGAGCTGTGGAAATATGACGGGACCAACGCGCCCAGCATGGTCGCGAATATCAACCCCGGCGCAAACAGCTCTGTGCCAGAATATATGACCAACGTGAACGGCACCCTGTATTTTGGGGCCACTGACGGCACCAACGGTCAAGAGCTGTGGAAATACGACGGGATCAACGCGCCCAGCCGGGTCGCGGATATCAACCCCGGCGCAAACAGCTCTACCCCAGAATATCTGACCAACGTGAACGGCACCCTGTATTTTAGGGCCGACGACGGCACCAACGGTAGGGAGCTGTGGAAATACGACGGGACCAACGCGCCCAGCCGGGTCGCGGATATCCGCGCCGGCGCAAACAGCTCTTCCCCTGGCAATATGATCAACGTGAACGGCACCCTGTATTTTGGGGCCAACGACGGCACCAACGGTACTGAGCTGTGGAAATACGACGGGATCAACGCACCCAGCATGGTCGCGGATATCAACCCCGGCGCAACCGGCTCTAGCCCGTCATATCTGACCAACGTGAACGGCACCTTGTATTTTTCGGCCAGCGACGGCACCAACGGTAATGAGCTGTGGAAATACGACGGGACCAACACGCCCAGCATGGTCGCGAATATCGGCCCCGCCGGAAGTCCCGGTAACATAGAATTTATAACCAACGCGAACGGCACCCTGTATTTTTCGGCCGGCGAAGGCACCAACGATCTAGAGTTGTGGAAATACGACGGGATCAACGCGCCCAGCAGGGTCGCGGATATCTGGCCCGGCGCAACCGGCTCTTCCCCTACCAATATGATCTACGTGAACGGCACCCTGTATTTTTCGGCCTCTGAAGGCTCCAATGGTAGAGAGCTGTGGAGATACATCCCGCCCTCCACCGCGTCATCGTCGTCGTCGTCGTCGTCTCCGCCCCCCCCGCCAAGGACGGGGGAGGCCGTCTCGGTGAAAATCCAGGCTCCGATTGCTCAGACAGGCGATACCGGTGCTTCCCTCGTCACCGCCGTGCGGGCGCCTGCGGGTGAATTCGCTCAAGGGGTTCAGGGCAATTTCCAGGCGATGCGGCACCTGAGCACGACCGGCGGCAACGGTTTCCAAGTGGCCGTGGGAACACCCTCGGTCAACGCCGTCCGAGACGGTGCGCTTTTCGTGCAAAAGGGAATCCCTGCGGTTCTGCCGGAAAGCCGGATGGTCAATTTCTCCATTCCGATCGATGCCTTTGGGCATACCAGCGCTGAGGCCAACATCACCTTGGCCGCCAAGTTGACCGATGGGCGCCCGTTGCCGGCATGGCTTTCCTTCGATTCTGCCAAGGGGGTTTTTGTCGGTGAAGCGCCAGAAGGCTTTAACGGCGCCCTGTCGGTGGTGGTGGTTGCCCGTGACAATGCCGGTAACGAGGTGGGCACGACCTTCGAGATTCGGGTCCGCGGCGGTGGCAGCGTCATTCAGAACAACGCGCCGCCGGCCTCCGAGAACCAGCCGCCGCAGGGCGAGGTGCCGCAGGCGCCCGGCCAGCAGGGCGAACTGGCGCCCGACCCGGCTGCTCCGGTCATCAAGCTGTCGGATTTCGGCCCGAGTCAGACCTTTGGGGGCCAGACCTTCGCCGGCAAGCCGAGTTTCCAGGAAGAACTGCGCATGGCGAACCGCCTGTCCGGCGCCCGTCAGGCCCAATTGCTGGCTGCGGCCCGCGCCGTCGCCCGCACTGCGTAAGCACTCAGAGGGACCACTTCAGTATGAGCAATGTTTCCGTCCGCGCGATCCGCCGACTGGAAGCTGTTTCCACCGTCGCCCTGCTGAGCGCCTGCGCCGTGACGCCAACGCCGTTCACGGCCGATGAGTTCATCGCCAACTCAAAAAACATCCTTTGAATGAAATCGTGTCAGCCAATGTCAGCTTCCGTCAGGGAGTGTCAGTTTCATCAGCTAACGTCATGTTTTCACAATGTTTTTTCATTGCTGGTACCTCTTTCGAACAATACTATATCCAACGTTGGAGATGGGTCGAGGACGAGAAGCGGCATGGGCAAGGTTTTGCGCAAATCCGGTCAATCAACGGGTCGGGTCTTTGCCCCGATGATGGCGCTTGAACCGCGCATCATGTTCGACGGCGCGGCCATGGCCGAGGCGGTGGACGCGCATTCGGACGGGGCGGATGCCGTCATGCCGGTCGCGGTGACGACGGAACCGCGCGTTCTGCTGCTGTCCTCGCGCGTTGCCGACGGCGATGATCTGGCGCTTGCGGCCAAGGATAATGTGCTGGTGGTGCGCTATGACGCCGAAGCCGACAGCCTGGATGCCATCCTGGCCCGCGTTTCTGATGCGCTTGACGGGCAGCAGGCCGCATCCATCGCGCTGGCTTCGCACGGAGCGAACAACTCGTTCGAACTGATCGCGGGATATGACGTGTCGCTGGCGACACTCGCCGGCGACCAGAATCTGCAAACCTTCATGGCGGATCTGGGGAAGCAGGTGACCGCCGGCGGGCGCATCGATTTGCTGGCCTGCGGCGTGGCGGGCGATAGTGCGGGGAATGCCCTGCTGGCTTACCTGTCCGACATCACGGGGCGTTCGGTTGCGGCATCCGACGACGCCACGGGCAACGCGGATTCCGGCGGCAACTGGCACCTGGAAGCCGGCGACGTGGATGCGTCCCAATACTTCCATGCCGAATTATTGACGGCGTTTGGCGGATTGCTTGCCGATCCCGTGGCAATGACTGGCTCAGGCATTAGTAGTATAGATAGGTTAACCAACGTGAACGGCACCCTGTATTTCACGGCCGATGACGGCACCAACGGCACTGAGCTGTGGAAATCCGACGGAACGGCGGCCGGCACCGTCATGGTCAAGGATATCCGGACCGGGGGCAGTTCTACGCCGATCAGCCTGACCAACATGAACGGCACCCTGTACTTTCGGGCCAATGACGGCACCAACGGCAGTGAGCTGTGGAAATCCGACGGAACGGCTGCCGGCACCGTCATGGTCAAGGATATCCGGACCGGGGGCAGTTCTTCGCCGGACAAACTGACCAACGTGAACGGCACCCTGTATTTCCGAGCCAATGACGGCACCAACGGCACTGAGCTTTGGAAATCCGACGGAACGGCGGCCGGCACCGTCATGGTCAAGGATATCCAGACCGGGGGCAGTTCTATCCCGAGCGATCTGACCGACGTGAACGGCACCCTGTATTTCACGGCCAATGACGGCACCAACGGCACTGAGCTGTGGAAATCAGACGGAACGGCGGCCGGCACCGTCATGGTCAAGAATATCAATGCCGGGGGCAATTCTTCGACGGGCAAGCTGCTCAACGTGAACGGCACCCTGTATTTCTCAGCCGATGACGGCACCAACGGCGATGAGCTGTGGAAATCCGACGGAACCGATGCCGGCACCGTCATGGTCAAGCATATCCGGACCGGGGGCAGTTCTTCGCCGAACCGCCTGACCAACGTGAACGGCACCCTGTATTTCGCAGCCGATGACGGCACCAACGGCAATGAGCTGTGGAAATCCGACGGAACCGAGGCCGGCACCGTCATGGTCAAGAATATCTGGACCGGGGCCAATTCTTCTACGCCGGAACAACTGACCAACCTGAACGGCACCCTGTATTTCTCAGCCGATGACGGCACCAACGGCCGGGAGTTTTGGAAATCCGACGGAACCGAGGCCGGCACCGTCATGGTCAAGGATATCCAGACCGGGGCCAATGCTTCTTCGCCAGAAGAACCGACCAACCTGAACGGCACCCTGTATTTTGAGGCCAGTGACGGCACCAACGGCACTGAGCTTTGGAAATCCGACGGAACGGCGGCCGGCACCGTCATGGTCAAGGATATCCGGACCGGGGCCTTCGGTTCTTCGCCGACCAATCTGATCGTCGTGAACGGCGCTCTTTATTTTACGGCCAGTGACGAAAGCGACACAAAACTTTTTAAGTTTTCCCCCCCCACCACCACCACCAGCACGGCAACGACGTTGTTCTCCCCACCCCCGCCGCCAAAGACGGGGGAGTCCGTGTCGGTGAAGATCACGGCCCCCATAACTAAGACAGGGAGCGCCGATACGTCCCTCGTCACCGTCGTACGAGCGCCCGCTGCTGGGGTCTCGCAAGGGTTTCAGGGTGACTTCCAAGCGGCGCGCACCCAGGGGACGACCAGGGATGGCGGCTTCCGAGTGGCCGTGGGGACCCCCTCGGTCAACTCCGTCCGGGACGGCGCGCTTTTCGTGCAAAAGGGGATTCCCGCGGTTTTGCCTGAAGGCCGGATGGTCAACTTCTCCATTCCGGTGGACGCCTTTGGGCATAGCAGCACCGAGGCCGCCATCACCTTGGCCGCCAAGTTGACCGATGGGCGTCCGTTGCCGACCTGGCTGTCCTTCGATACGGTCAAGGGGGCTTTTATCGGTCAAGCGCCGGAAGGCTATAACGGCGCCTTGTCGGTGGTGGTGGTTGCCCGTGACAATGCCGGCAACGAGGTGAGCTCGACCTTCGAGATTCGGGTCCTCGGCGGTAGCGGCGTCATTCAGAACAACGCTCCGCCGGCCTCCGATGGCCAGCCGCCGCAAGGCGAGGCCCAACCTCCCGCCGAGGGCCAAGCTCCCGATCAGAGCGGCGAGGCGTCGCCCGACCCGACCGCGCCAGTCATCAAGCTGTCGGATTTCGGCAAAGGCCAGACCTTCGCCGGCAAGCCGACCTTCCAGGACGAACTGCGCATGGCGAACCGCCTGTCCGGTGCCCGTCAGGCCCAATTGCTGGCTGCGGCCCGCGCCGTCGCCCGCAACGCATAAACACTCAAGGGGATCACTTCGTTATGACCGTCGTCACCACTCGCATGGCCCGCCTGCTGGCCGCTGTTTCCACCGCTGCCCTGCTGAGCGCCTGCGCCGTGACGCCAACGCCGTTCACGGCCGATGAGTTCTCCGCGCGTGCCAAGGCCGACCGCGCCGCCATGTTCGAAGGCCAGGAGGTGATGAGCAAGCCGCTGACCCTGGCCGATGCGGTGGCCCGCGTGCTGAAGTACAATCTGGACAAGCGCGCCAAGATGATGGACGAGGCCCTGGCCCTGGGCCAGACCAGCCTGGACCGCTTCGAGCTGCTGCCCAAGCTGACCGCCAATGCCGGCTATACCGAGCGATCCGAGCCCAACGCCACCCGCTCGCGCGATCTTTATACCCAGACCACCAGCACCTCGAACCCCAGCTACTCGGCGGATCGCTTCTCCATCACCAGTGACCTGGGGCTGACCTGGAACATCCTGGATTTCGGCGTGTCCTATTTCACGGCGCACCAGAACGCCGACCGCGCCCTGATCGCGAGTGAGAGGCGACGCAAGACCATCAATAATCTGGTCCAGGAGGTGCGCTTCACCTTCTGGCGCGCCGCCGCCGCACAAACCTTGAAGGCCAAGGTGACCGACACCATCACCTCGGCCGAGAAGGCGCTGAAGGATTCGGAAAAGGTCGAGACCGAGCGCCTGAAGAACCCCATCGAAAGCCTGCGCATCCAGAAGACCCTGCTGGAAAGCATCCGCCAGCTGGAAGCCATCGACCAGGAACTGACCTCGGCCAAGGCCGAACTGGCCGCCCTGATCAACGTTGCGCCCGGCAGCGATTTCAAGCTGGATGTGCCCCCCAATGGCGGCATGAGCGTGCCCGAATGGCCCATGGACATCGGCGCCATGGAACAGGCCGCCATGATCAACAACCCGGATCTGCGCGAGCAGGATTACCAAAGCCGCATCGCCCTCGACGACACCCACAAGGAGATCCTCAAGCTTCTGCCCGGCATCACCGTGTCGTTCTCGCGCCAGTACGATTCCAATTCGTTCCTGGTGGACAACCGCTGGAACGATGTGGGCACCAAGGTCACCTGGAACCTGATCAACCTGCTGGCGGCGCCCGACCGCATGGCCCATGCCGACAGCGCCGAGAAGGTGGTCGAGGCCAAGCGCATCGCGCTGCGCATGGCGGTGCTGGCCCAGGTCCATGTGGTGTCCCACCAATTCGCCAGCGCCGCCAAGCAGTTCGAGCGGGCCGACAAGCTGTGGGGCATCGAGAAGCGTCTGGCCGACGCCTCGGGCAACCAGAGCCGCGGCGGCACCGCCAACGAGATCGAGCGCATCAGCACCGAGACCTCGGCCATCGCCGCCGAGCTTCGCCGTTTCCAGACCTTTGCCCAGATGCAATCCTCTTACGGCAAGCTGCAATCGACCATCGGCGCCGATCCGGTGCCGGAAAAGGTGGCCTCGCACTCGCTGGAGGGCCTCTCGGGCGCCATCGTCCTGACCATGCCGCCGGTGGTGAAGGCCGATCCGGCGCCGGTGACCGCGCCCGAGGTAATGACCGCCGCCGCCGAGCCGGAGGCGAAGAGTGCCACCACCGAGCCGGAGGCGATGACCGCCGCAGCCGAGCCGGAGCGGGAAGACGTGGTGCGCGACGGGTTGTTCTGGCTGGGCCGCAAGATCGCCACCCTGGTCGAGCAGACCGATCAATGATACCGGCGTGCCGCTGACGTGACGCGCCTTATTGCCCTCAAGCGCTGGGCGATACCGCTCCTGAGCCTTCTGTCCTTCGGGGCCGAGGCGCAGGAGCCGGTGATTCCTGTGCAATTAGTCGCGGTGAATTACACCACGCTGTCGGCCGAACTGCCCGCCAAGATCGACCGCATCACCGTCAAGGAGGGCGAGCGCTTCAAGGAGGGCCAGCAATTGGTGGCCTTCGATTGCACCATCCAGCGGGCCCTGGTGGATGAGGCCAGCGCCGTTTTTTCCGCCGCCGAGAAGTCCAAGGCGGTGCACAAGCGGTTGCTGGAGCTCAACTCCACCGGCACCCTTGAGGCGGAGAAATCAGGCTGGGATGCGGCGGTAGCTCAGGCCAAGCTCAACTCGGCCCGTGCCGTGGCGTCCAAATGCACCGTCAGCGCGCCGTTCGCAGGCAGGGTGGTGGAGCAGAAGGCCCGCGCCCATCAATACGTCCAGGTGGGCCAAGCCATCCTGGAGATTCTGGATGATTCCTTGCTGAACGCTGAATTCATCGTACCCTCGTCGGCGGTGACGACCTTGAAGCCCGGTACCTCTCTTCAGATCATGGTGGACGAGACCAGGAAGACTTATCCGGGCCGGATCGCCCGCATGGGCGCCAAGGTCGATGCGGTCAGCCATTCGGTCAAGATCACCGCCGAGATCAAGGGCGACTTCCCCGAATTGATGGCGGGAATGACGGGAAAAATCAGCATGGCCCCGCAGTGAGCGAGGCGCTCGTCACCCTGCTGGGGATCGAGGAGCAAGCGCTGAAGGCGCGCACCACCATCCAGCTCGCTTTCGTCATGGTCAACGACACCCGCGCCCTGGTGGAATACCATCAGGCGGCGCTGCATATGGCGGACAAGGGGGTGGTGGCGGTTTCGGGAGTGTCCTCGGTGGAGGAGAACGCGCCCTTCACCTTGTTCCTGCAACGGATGTTCAAGCTCCATGAGGCCGGCAAGGAAATTTCTTCCGCCGAGCGCGAGGAATGGGCGGATTGGCTGCCGCCCAAGCCCTTGTTCCTGCCGCTGAAGGATGCCGACGGCAAGCGCCTGGGCACGCTGCTTCTGGCCCGCGACGAGGATTGGGACGCCGGCACCACGGCGATCGTGCAGCGGCTGACCGATGCCTACGCCTTCGCCTGGGCGGCCAAGCACCAATCCGCACAGCTGTCCCGGTGGCGCCACCGTCTGAGCAGCCTGCCACGCTGGAAGCGGATGGTGGCGGCGGGAATCCTCCTGGCCCTGATCTTTCCCGTCCGCCTGTCAGTCCTGGCCCCGGCCGAAATCGTCCCCTCGGACCCGGCGGTGGTCCGCGCCCCCCTGGACGGTGTGATCGAATTGGTCCGCGCCCGGCCCAACCAGAGTGTCGCGGCGGGAGACGTTCTGTTCGAACTGGACCGCACCACCATCGCCGGCAAGCTGGAGGTGGCGGCCAAGGTCCTGGATACGGCCAAGGCTGAACTGGACCAAGCCACCCAGCAGGCCTTCTTCGACCCCAAGGCCAAGGCCGGCTGGGCGGTCCTCAAGGCCAAGGTGGAGGAGAAGCAGGCCGAACGCGCCCAGCTCGAAGACCTGATGACCCGCGCCCAGGTCAAGTCGCCCCGCGACGGTCTCGCGGTGATGGACGATCCCAGCGAATGGATCGGTCGTCCGGTCAGCGTGGGCGAAAAGGTGCTGGCGGTGGCCGATCCTCGTCAGGTGGAGGTGGAAGCCTGGCTGGCGCCCGCTGATTTGATCCCGTTGGAGCCGGGCGGGAAGGTGGTCCTGTTCCTCAACACCGCCCCGCTGTCACCCGTCGTGGCCACGCTGTCCTATGTGGCTTTCGAGGCGAGCTTGAAGCCCGACGGGGTGTTGGCCCATCGGGTGCGGGCGAAGATTGCCGATGCCGACACCCTTCCCCGCATCGGATTGAAGGGCACGGCCCGCCTGGATGGCAGCCGGGTCCCCCTGGTCTACTGGCTGTTCCGTCGACCGCTGGCCGTGATCCGGCAATGGCTTGGATGGTAGCGATGTTAGCGGTCGAGCCGCCTCCGCTCCAATTCCTCGGTGCCTCGACGCCACTCCTCCACGAGCAGTCCAAGCTCGACGTTCTCCAGAACCAAGCGGGGAACCGGGCGGGTCTCGCAGGGGGACGGAACCAGCAGGCGTGCCACATCTTCGATGCCGCGACGCTGGCCCGGAATGCTGAAGCGTTCGATTTCGATGCCAATATCCTTGCCGGTTTCTGCCAATTCGCAATCGGATTCGGCCATGGCCGAGGAGGTGAAGGCCAGAAACGCGGTGGTGACTGCCCAGATCCTTCTCATCTCCGTGTCTCCATGAGGGGGTGGGAATGACAACAGAGATGGGTATTCTGCCGATGCTCCGCACCGAGCTGTCCTTGCATCCCGGCCCCGCCGAAGCCGACGGCTCGCCGTCCTGGACCATCCGCGACCCGGTCCGCAACCGCTTCTTCCGCATTTCCTGGCCGGCCTTCGAGATCCTTAGCCGCTGGTGGGCCGGGACGCCCGCCGAAATAGCCGAGGCGGTATCGGCCGAAACCACGCTTCATCCCACGGAAGACGACGTAAAGGGCGTGGCCGAGTTTCTGGTCGCCAACCAATTGACCCAATCGGCAGGCCCCCAAGACACGCAAAGGCTGGCGTCGCGGGCCGAAGCCGAGAAGCCGTCCTGGTTCCACTGGCTGATGCACCATTACCTGTTCTTCCGCATCCCCCTGGTCCGGCCCGATCACTGGCTCGGGCGGACACTGCCGTTGGTGCGCTGGCTGGGATCGCACGGGTTCCAGGTGACGACCATGATGGCCCTGACCATCGGTCTGATACTGGCGGGACGGCAATGGGATCTGTTCGTCGCCACCCTGGTGGACACCTTCTCGCTATCGGGGCTGGTGTCCTATGGCATCGCGCTCACGGTGGTGAAGGTGATCCACGAGCTTGCCCATGCCTACACCGCCAAGAACCATGGCTGCCGCGTGCCCAGCATGGGGGTGGCCTTCCTGGTGCTGTGGCCCATGCTCTACACCGACGTCAACGACACCTGGATGCTGCCCGAGCGCAAGAAGCGCCTTCAGGTCGGCTCGGCGGGTATCCTGGCCGAACTCACCGTCGCCGCCTGGGCAACCCTGGCTTGGGCGTTCCTGCCCGAGGGGCCGCGGAAGCAGGCGGCCTTCGTGCTGGCGGCGCTGACCTGGATCTCGTCGCTGGCCATCAACTTAAGCCCCTTCATGCGTTTCGACGGCTATTTCATCGCCATGGACGCGATGGAGATGCCGAACCTGCACCCGCGCTCCTTCGCCATGGCGCGATGGTGGCTGCGCAACGTGCTGTTCGGGCTGGACGCGCCGCCGCCGGAACCTCTGCCTGTGGCTAAGCGCCGGGCGCTGATCGCCTTTGCCGTGGCGGTGTGGGTCTATCGCCTGGTGCTGTTTCTGGGCATCGCCGTCATGGTCTACCACTTCTTCATCAAGGCCGTGGGCATCGTGCTGTTCGTGGTGGAAATCTGGTGGTTCGTTGCCCGGCCCATCTGGGCCGAGATGCGGGAATGGGAGAAAGTGAAGACGTCCATCATGGCGGGAACACGTATCCGCTGGACGCTGGGCACGCTTGGAGCCCTCATCCTGCTCGCCCTCATCCCCTGGCAGGGCAGTGTGAGCGCGCCAGCGGTGATGAAGGGGAGCCGATCCGCCGCCCTCCATTTGCCCTTCCCCGCCCGGCTGGAAGCAATCCACGTTTCCCATGGGCAGGCGGTGAAGCCGGGCGACGTGCTGATGAGCTTCACCGCCCCCGACATCGCCTTGCGCAAGGCGGTAGCCCAGGCCCTCATCGACGGCAAGACCGCCGAGTTTGAAGCCGCCACCCTCGATCCTTTGCTGCGGGACCGTGCCGGCATCGTGCAAGAGGATCTGCGCAAGGCCCAGGCCGAGCTGGCCGCCCTGGATGCGGAAGCAAATCGCCTCGCTATTCTCGCCCCCATGGACGGTAGAATCCTCGATATCCTGCCCGACATGAAGCCAGGCGACTGGCTTTCACCCCGCCAGAAGCTCGGGCTTGTCCTGGAAAATTCCGCCCCGATCGCGGTCGCCTATGTGGCCGAGGACGACCTCGCCCGTATCGAGAACGGTGCAGGCGCCACCCTCTCTCCCCGCGCCTTGGAAAGCCCGTCCCGGACCGGGCGCGTCCAGCGGATCGATCCGTCACCCGCCAAGACCCTGCCCGATGGGGCGCTGGCCTCCGTCCATGGCGGCGACATTCCCGCGCGGGTCTCGGGGCAGAATATCGTTCCCGACGGCGCCATCACCCGGGTGACCATCAACCTCGAAGGCCCGCCGCCCGCCCATGAGGAAATCGGGACAATCTCCATCGAGGCCGAAAACTCCAGCCTCATCGGCCGGCTGGCCAGGTCGGTCATGGTCGTGCTGATCCGTGAATGGGGGGCGTAGCAGTGACAATTTTGTATTCACTACAATCCGATTCGCCCTGCGCCCTTGCCGCCGACAAAGCGAATGCCAGAGAAGCCGATCCGGCTGCCAAGACCGGTCGGATCCGCTGGAATGAGGCCGCGATTGGGCATCGACAACATCATATGCCATTGATTCTTAAACAGAGAAGGTTTGCTGTCAGCCTCCGTCCCTCCAGCGAATTGCCCCAGTTCTGTAAATTGCATGAATTCTAGCGAGGTCGAACAGACGTGGCCATCCTGGAACCCCCGTATTGGTCGGCTGCAGCTACGCGACGCCTGAGAGCTGCGCCACTTCAGGTGGATTAGCCCATAAGGCGCGGCTCGGTCGATGGATCAGAAGCTGGCCGACAATTCTACGCGATTACCACCCTGAAGCGGCCTGACCGCTATCGGCCCCATTCGGTCGGTTCGGCGCCCTTTTCCACCGTCTTGTGGTACGAGGGGTTTGGCTCAAAAGTGGAAATTCATCTGGTTATTCTTTTCGCTTCCTGCGTGAACGCCCGCGCAGCCTGCTGAAACGCGGTGTGTCGGTCGACGCGGCTGATGCTTTGGGGGAAGCGCGCCCACAAGGGCCGGGCCATTTCGTCTACAGGGCCATCGAGCGTTATTGCCGGCGAAAATCAGGCCGCGTTCTGACTTTGTGCTGATTGTATTCCGACTATCAATCCTGTCGGTGACCTCTGCGCTTTAGAGCGGATTTCCATCAATCTGGCTCATATCCGCACGATCTGAAGTAGTTGGCGCATTCGGTGGGCAGGAACAGATCGACGAGGCGTCCGATGAGACTCCAGAGGCCGGTGACGGTTCGCTCGGCCTCCTTTCGCAGCAAGGCTTTGAGCTTGGCGAAGGCCTTTTCGATGGGGTTGAAGTCTGGGCTGTAGGGCGGCAGGAATAGCACCGTTGCCCCGGCGTCCTCGATCGCCTGGCGAACCGCCGGGCGCTTGTGGCTGGACAGGTTGTCCATGATGACGATATCGCCTGGATGCACCTCCGGCACCAGGACCTGTCGCACATAGGCTTCGAACCATTCACCGTTGATCGGTCGGTCCAGGACCATGGGTGCGACCATGCCGGTCATCCGCAGGCCAGCGACCAGGGTGGTCGTCTTGCGATGACCGTGCGGGAAGCCCATGTGCAGCCGTTCGCCCCTGGGGCAACGCCCGTGTGAGCGGGCCATGTTGGTCGTCGTCCAGGTTTCGTCGATAAAAACCAGGCGCTCCGGGTCAAGGTCGAGTTGGCCGTCGAACCAGTCGTGACGCTGGGTCAGGATGTCGGGCCGCTCTTGCTCGATCGCGTGGCCGGTCTTTTTTTGCGCGTGATCCCATGGCGGACGAAGAAGCGATGAAGACCAACCCGCGACACCGTCAGCCCGATGGCGGCCACGGCATCGCGAAGTTCATCCAGAGTGATGTCCTTACGGGCCTCCCAGATCGCCAGAATGTCGTCGCGCCGCTCCTCGACCCGCCGCGACCGCATGTCTCCGCCCTGGGGTTTCGGGGCAAAGCCGCCGGTATCGCGCCGCTGCCCATGCCACCGGATCGCTGTCGATGGCGCCACACCAAACCGCGCCGCCGCCGAACGGCAGCTCATGCCGCCGTCAATCGCCGCCAGAACCCGTGTCCGCAAATCCATCGAGAGAGGCTGTCCCATTCATGCTGGCCTCCTTGCTCCAGCCAGAATGATGAATCAGATTTTCAGCCTCTTGGGAATCTGGAAGGTTCTCTGAGGTCCGGCAAGCATGACGCCAGCCCCGGACGAGCCGGACCTCTGAGAAGCCGGATTGAACGAAACCGCGGGACGCAGACGAGGTCTATGGGGATTTGACCGTGGCGGTGGGCGCGCCTGGCGGTGGCGGCGGTGAGATGAGGGCCGATGCGGCGTTCCCGCGCGCGGTGGCCGGTACCGCAATGGCGATGGCGGTGGCCCAGAGGTGCCGATCAGCGGCAATCGTAGTCACCATAATGGCCAATAGGGGGCGATGTGGGCGGC
>NZ_LWQU01000128.1 GCF_001650635.1 Magnetospirillum moscoviense
AGGGGGGCATGATGGATGAGTCATTCCATCTTGAATCACGCTCACGCCCGCCTGTCCAGGCTATGTTAACGCCTATGAGGCGCACCCGGCCGCCGCCCGCGGCTGAACCACCCTTCCACCTTGCGGCGCATCTGGGTGACCCGGCCGACATCGGCCAGCCGGCGGCGCAGGAAGGCCAAGGTGTCGGCCCCGTCGTCCGACGAATCGTCCAGCCAGTACAGCATGGTCGCCGTATAGACCGCCGTCAGGGTCGCCCGCTTGGTGTACCACGAGAAATCGTGCGAATTGTCGCCGGCCGCCCGCCAGATCGCATCGATGGTGCGGCAGGTGACGCGGGTGGCGGCCAGCGCGTTGCCCGGCAGCGCCAGCACGGCCAGGGCGCGGCGGATCGCCTCGCGGTGGGGCTGCCAGCGTTCCAGCCGCACGGCGACGGCCTTGAACACCCGCTCGGGCACCTTCAGCGCCGCCATGTCGGTGCTGGACAGATCCTCGACCATCAGCTGGTCGGCCAGGGCGACGAAATGCTCAACCGCCGCGACCGGGCCGGCCAGGAAGGCGCGCTCAGACACACTGGAATCCAGGCCCAGATCGGCGGCGGCGGCCTGCAAGGCGGTCATCGACCAGCCCTCGAACACCGCATGGGGCAGGACGGCCAACACCAGTTGGTCCCTGATCTTGTCGAACTCGGCATCACTCATCACGCCAACTCCTCTTGTGCCCGGCGGACCTCGTCGGCGAAGCCGAAGCTGGCCAGGCCGTCCATCCGCATCGGGTACAGCACCCCGTCCAGATGGTCGCATTCGTGCTGGACCACGCGGGCGTGGAAGCCCTGGGCCTCGCGCTCGAGCCACGCCCCCGACGGCTGATAGCCGCCATAGCGGATATGGGTAAAGCGCGGCACCTTACCCGTAAGGCCGGGCAGCGACAGACACCCTTCGTAGCCGAGATGGCGTTCCGCGTCGAGCGGTTCAACCATGGGGTTGATCAGCACCGTCAGCGGCACCGCCACCCCTTCGTTGCGATAGGCCGGGGCGTGGAACACCACTACCCGCAACGGCACATGGACCTGCGGCGCCGCCAGCCCGGCACCCCCGGCATCTTCCATGGTTTCGATCATGTCACCAATCAGGCGCAGGACCTCGGGATCAGTGGGATCGGCGACCGGATCGGCGATGCGCGACAAGACGGGGTGGCCCATGCGGGCGATCTTCAAAATGGCCATGGCTTTTTTTGAATCAATCCCTTCACAAGGCGGCAAGCCTGTGGTATCAACCCGCTTCCCGGACGGCATGTCGCCGTGCGTCGGGACGAAATTCAGCGTAGAGGAGCGGTGACGTAACGTGCAAGTTCTCGTTCGTGACAACAACGTCGATCAGGCCCTTAAGGCGCTCAAGAAAAAGATGCAGCGCGAGGGTGTCTTCCGCGAGATGAAGCTTCGCCGCAACTACGAGAAGCCCTCGGAGCGCCGCGCCCGTGAAAAGGCCGAGGCCGTGCGCCGCGCCCGCAAGCTGGAGCGTAAGCGCCTGGAGCGTGAGGGCTTTTAAACAGCCCTTCCTCCCGATATTTTTATCGGGCCAGGTTATCAGCTGACCAAAGTCAAATGCCTAAGAGCGCCGCGATGCAACACTCGCGGCGCTCTTGGTGTTTGCGGCACCGTTTGCCTCGGGCTTCTCCCCCCTGTCCCCGTCCCCCGACATCCGGTCCGCAGCACCAAGAGCACGCTTCGCGACTGCGTATTTTTTGATCAAATTGCTGCCGCCGTCGGTATGCCTAAAATGCATGCATGTGCGCATTCTGCGCATTGGCCTTCCCCCGCGTCCCTGCATACTCTGCCCCCTGGGGTCAAATCACAGGGAAGGCGCCGCGCATGTCGTCGATTGCACAGCTGTTGGAAATCACCGATTCGGTCGCGGCCGTCACCGATCAGAAGATCGACCGCATTCACGGCATCACCCGGCGCTCGCGCATGCTGGCCCTGAACGCCTCGATCGAGGCCCAGCGGGTCGGCCAGATGGGCCGTGGCTTCGCAGTCGTCGCCGACGAGGTCAAGGCGGTGTCTGGCGAGATCGCCCAGTTGACCGATTCCTCACGCGGCAAATTGAAGGGCCAGCTCGAGACCCTGTCCGAATTCGGCCGCCACCTGGCGGCAGAAGTCGATCGCGTCCGTGGCGAGCGCCTGGCCGACCTGGCCCACAATGCCGTCAAGATCGCCGACCGCAATCTCTATGAACGCTCGTGCGATGTCCGCTGGTGGGCCACCGACCCGGCACTGGTCGAGTGCGCCGCCGCCCCCGATCAACTGGACCTGGCCCGCCATGCCGCCAAGCGGCTAGGCATCATCCTGGATTCCTACACCGTCTATCTGGATCTGTGGATCGCCGATGCCAGCGGCCGGGTCATCGCCAACGGCCGCTCGGGGCGCTATGCCAAGGTGGTCGGCACCGACGTCTCGGGCCAACAATGGTTCAAGGACGCCATGGCCACCGCCAATGGCGGCGAATTCGCCGTCGCCGACATCAGCCGCATCCCCTGCCTGGGCGGGGCGATCGCCGCCACCTATGCCACCGCCATCCGCGCAGGCGGCGAGGCCGACGGCCAGCCGATCGGCGCCATGGGCATCTTCTTCGACTGGGAGGCCCGGGGCCAGGCCATCATCGATGGCGTCCGCTTAGGCGCCGAGGAAAAAAGCCGCTCACGTTGCCTGTTGCTGGACCGCGACCACCGTATCATCGCCGATTCCGACCGCCACGGCTTGCTGTCCGAGCACTTCCCGCTCGAGACCAAGGGCCAGACCCAGGGCTATTACCAGGATGGCGACAGCCTGGTCGGCTTCGCGCTGACGCCCGGCTACGAGACCTATGAAGGCCTGGGCTGTTACGGGGTGATCATCCAGGGGGCTTAACGAGCCCTGCTCGTCTGTGCCGCCATCAATCGCGGCAGGACCGGCTTTGGTAGAATCCGAGGCTCCTGTCGATTTGGCGTTGTGGTTAGGATTTGGCCATGTCCGGATGCGAGTTTTTCGCGTCCCCAGCCAAATCCAGCCACGGTGAAAGCGCATGGATGCGAGCGTCATTCTCGGTATCGTTGGAAGCCTTCGCAGGACATCCTACAACCATTATGCGCTTAAGGCCGCTTGCGAGCTGGCGCCGGATGGGGTGGAGCTGAAGCTGATCGAGCTTCATGACATCCCGGTCTACAACCAGGATGATGAATTGGCGCCACCGGCCGCCGTGGTCGAGTTCAAACGCCAAATTCGCGCCGCCGACGCCGTCTTGTTCTGCTCGCCGGAATACAATTATTCGGTTCCGGGCGGCCTCAAGAACGCCATCGACTGGGCGTCACGTCCCTATGGCGACAGCGCTTGGCGCGGCAAGGCAGCGGCGGTGATGGGGGCTTCCATCGGCGCCCTGGGCACGGCGCGGGCGCAATACCACCTTCGCCAAATTCTGGTCACCCTGGACATGCCCACCGTCACTCAGCCGGAGGTGATGATCGCCAATGCCGCGCAGCATTTTGACAAAGACGGCAGGCTGACCGACGAACCGACCAGACAGTTGATCCAGAAACTCCTGGAGGCGCTGGCGGCGCTTATCAGAATCAACAGAAACATGGAGGATTGAGCGATGAATGAAGAACTTCCGACCCGCAGGGTCGTGTTGCGCGGTGCCCTGGCGGTTGGGTGCGGCCTGTTCCTGCCACTGCTATCCCCGGGTCAGGCCCGGGCGCAGGCCGCAGCGACCGACGCTCCGAAGAAGATGAAGCAAGCGACCGTCCGCTATCAGGCTCAGCCCAAGGGCGAGCAAAAGTGCAGCGGCTGCACAAATTTCATCGCCGAATCAAAGACCTGCAAACTGGTCGAAGGCCAAATCTCTCCCGATGGCTGGTGCAACATGTGGGCCAAGAAGGTTTAGAAAATAGTCCCGACTTTGCCGCCGCATCGTTTTGAAGAACCCGTTTATACCAACCGGCCAACGAGTCACATCAAAGGTCGGCCGGTCTTACAAACACATACGGCGGAGCCCTCGCGGGCTCCGCCGTTTTGCTGTGCGGGTTCGCTTAGTTCAGCGCGCCGCAGATTTCTTCGGTCACCTTCTTCGCATCGCCGAACAACATCATGGTGTTGGGACGGAAGAACAGCTCGTTATCGACGCCGGCATAGCCCGACGCCATCGAGCGCTTGATGAACAGCACGGTCTTGGCCTTCTCGACATCCAGGATCGGCATGCCATAGATGGCCGAGGTCGGGTCGGTCTTGGCCGCCGGGTTGGTGACGTCGTTGGCGCCGATCACGAAGGCCACGTCGGCGGTGCCGAATTCGTGGTTGATCTCTTCCAGCTCGAACACCTCGTCGTACGGCACGTTGGCTTCGGCCAGCAGCACGTTCATGTGACCGGGCATGCGGCCGGCCACCGGATGGATGGCATAGCGCACATCGACCCCTTCGGCCTTCAGCATGTCGGCCATTTCACGCAGCGCGTGCTGGGCCTGGGCCACCGCCATGCCGTAGCCCGGCACGATGATCACCTTCGACGAGTTCTTCATGATGAAGGCGGCGTCGTCGGCCGAGCCGGCCTTGACCGCCTTGTCGCCGCCGGGGCCGCCGGTCGCCACAGCGCCCGAGGTCTCGCCGCCGAAGCCGCCCAGGATGACGTTGAAGATCGAGCGGTTCATGCCCTTGCACATGATGTAGGACAGGATCGCACCCGACGAGCCCACCAGGGCGCCGACGATGATCAGCAGCGGATTGCCCAGCGTGAAGCCGATGCCGGCCGCCGCCCAACCCGAATACGAGTTCAGCATCGACACCACCACCGGCATGTCGGCGCCGCCGATCGGCAGGATCAGCAGGAAGCCCAGGGCCAGGGCGATCAGGGTGATCAGCACGAACAAGGTGATCGAGCCGCCCGACAGGGCGAACATGACGATCAGCACCACCATGGCGATGCCCAGGCCGGCATTCAGCATGTGCTGGCCGGGGAACACCAGGGGCTTGCCCGACACCAGGCCCTGCAGCTTGGCGAACGCCACCAGCGAGCCGGTGAAGGTGATGGCACCGATGGCGACGCCCAGGCTCATCTCGATCAGCGAGGCGACCTTGATGCCGCCGTCGGCGGCGACGATGTTGTAGGCGGCGGGCGCGGCCAAGGCGGCACCGGCGACGAACACCGCGGCCAGACCGACCAGCGAGTGGAAGGCGGCGACCAATTGCGGCAGCGCCGTCATTTCGATCTTCTTGGCGACGACCCAGCCGATGCCGCCGCCGATGGCGATGCCCAGCGGGATCAACAGGAAGGCGGCGTTGGGGGTGAACATCGTGGTGGCGATGGCGATCGCCATGCCGACCATGCCCCAGGTATTGCCCGAGCGCGAGGTCTCGGGCGAGGACAGGCCCCGAAGCGCCATGATCATGCAGATCCCGGCGACCAGATAGGCGAATTGCGTGAGATTGGCAGACATCGTCCCGTCCCCCTTACTTCTGCTTCTTCTTGAACATGGACAGCATGCGCTGCGTCACCAGGAAGCCGCCGAAGATGTTGACGGATGCCAGGACCACGCCGAAAAAGCCCAGGACCTTCGAGGCCATGACATCGGTCGAGGTGGCGATCAGGGCACCGACGATGATGACCGACGACACCGCGTTGGTCACCGCCATCAGCGGCGAATGCAGGGCCGGCGTGACCCGCCACACCACGTAATAGCCCACGAAGCAGGCCAGGACGAAGATGGTGAACAAGCTCATGAAGCCGATACCGTCACCGGTGGCCACCGCCAGTTGGGTGGCCTGCTGGGCCAGCAGGGCGGCCTTTTGAGCCATCGCCTCGGCGTCGGTGGCAAGCTTTGCCGCGCCGTCGACAAGTTCCTTGGGATCCATTGCCTTTTCTCCTTAACCGGCCAGCGCGGGATGAACGATCTGGCCGTCGCGCGTGACGCAGCAGCCCTTCAGGATCTCATCGTCCCAGTTGAACGCCAGGTCCTTGGTTTCCTTGTTCACCAGCGGGCTGATGAAGTTCAGCAGGTTCTTGGCATAAAGCGACGAAGCATCGACCGCGAGGCGCGCCGGCACGTTGCCGTGGCCGACCAGGGTGACACCGTGCTTCTCGACAACCTTGTCGAACTCGGACAGCGGGCAGTTGCCGCCGGCCTCGACCGCCAGATCGACGATCACCGAGCCCGGACGCATGCCCTTGACCATATCCTCGGTGATCAGCACCGGGGCTGGACGGCCGGGGATCAGCGCCGTGCAGATGGCGATGTCGGTCTTGGCCAGGGTCTCGGCGATCTTGGCCGCCTGCTTCTGCTTGTATTCCTCGCTCATTTCCTTGGCGTAACCGCCCTTGGTCTCGGCGTCCTTGGTCGCTTCGGGATCGACCTCGACGAACTTGCCGCCCAGGGATTCCACCTGCTCCTTGACGGCGGGACGCACGTCGAAGGCATAGACCACGCCGCCCATGCGCTTGGCAGTGGCGATGGCCTGCAGGCCGGCGACACCGGCGCCCAGGATCAGGAAGCGGGCCGGCGCCACCGTACCGGCGGCGGTCATCATCATCGGCACCGCGCGCTTGAATTCGTGCACGGCGTCAAGAACCGCCTTGTAGCCGGCCAGGTTGGCCTGGGACGACAAGATGTCCATGCTTTGCGCACGGGTGATGCGCGGCACCAGTTCCATGGCGAAGGCGGTGACCTTGCGGGCGGCCAGCTTCTCGACCATCTCCTTGTTGGTCAGGGCGGCCAGCGCCGAAATCAGCACGGCGCCTTCCTTCATGGACGCGATCTCGTCGTCGGTCGGGCGCTGGACCTTCAGCACCACGTCGCCGGCCAGGGCGGTCTTGGCGTCGGGCGCGATGGTCGCGCCGGCATCGATATAGACCTGGTCGGCGATCGAAGCGCCGGCGCCGGCGCCGGTTTCAACCAGCACGTCGAAGCCCATCTGGACAAACTTCTTGACGGTGTCGGGGGAGGCCGCGACGCGAGCCTCGCCGGCGCGGCGCTCCTTCGGAATGGCGATCTGCATTATCTGTGTTCCCCTGCCTCGAGAAACGGGACGTTTATATTAGTGGTTCGTTATACGCGGTCTGCGCCGCGTTGCCAATCTGGTTAGAAAGAAACTTTACACAGCTGGCAAGCCCCCGTCCCGGGTAATTATTGCGTTGCTGGAGCGGTTTTCGAAACGAAATGGCCCTCCGCCCATATTGCAGTGCAACATGGGCACCCTGGGTACACCACAATTCCAGGGTTGGCGAGCGCTGTTTCACGGCCTATGCCGTCTGAGTAGTTGACGGGGATGGCGGGATACCGCCCATGCGGGTGGGGCGTCACGATTACGAGCGAATCAAAATAGAACAAACAACCTCACCTGAGGATGAGAGGCGGCCCTATGCTACCGGTACAGCTGGCGGTTTCCCGTTGCGAACCAAGGGAGCCAAGCCCATATTTCCATAGTGTTTCAGGAGGATGATCATGGCGGCCCGCAAACCCACACCAGCCCTGGTGGTCAGCGATGACGACGTGATGGGCGGGATGCCGGTGGTAGCCGGCACGCGCATTCCCGCCGAGACCGTATTGGCGGAAGTGCGAACCGGCAAAAGCCGCTTCGACATTTTCCGCTCGTATCCATCGCTGCCCGCCGACGGCATCGACGCCTGCCTTGCCTGGGAAAAGGCCGGGCGTCCGCCATGCGCGACCCGTTCCTGATCGACGAATGTCTGTCGCCCGATCTGGTCGCCCTGGCCCATGCCCGAGGGCATGACGCCAGCCATGTGGTGTTCAGGGGATTGACCGGCTCCGCCGATCGCGATCTTCTGCCGATCATCCGCCACGAAGGATTCGTCTTCGTCACCAACAACGCCAAGGATTTCCTGAGGCTTTACGCCAGAGAGAACATCCATGCGGGGTTGGTCATCATCGTTCCCGGCGGCATACCGGCCGAGGTCCAAGTCCGCCTGTTCGCCGCCGTTCTGGACGAGGTCGAGCCCATGGCCGATCTGGTCAACCGAATCGTCGAGGTCTATTCCGACGGATCAGTGGAAATTCGCGATTGGCCGGCGCAATAACCCCCTACTCGCTCGGCCCCACATCCTCGTGCTGCTTAAACACCACGTCCGTCTCGGCCGAGACCTCGATCAGGCGGACCTCGTAGCCCCATAGATTGGCCAATTGCCTGAGCGTGCGCACCGCCTCGGCCTCGTCCAGCAAGATGCCGTCGGCGACGCGGTGCTGGACCACCAGGCGGCGGTCGCCTTCCAGATCGACATCGACGATCTGGATGTCGGGGGCCATGCGGCCGATATCGTAGGATCGGGCCAGGGTCTGGCGCACGTCGCGATAGCCCCGTTCGTTGTGGATGGCCGCGACCTTGATCTCTTTCGCCTGCTCCTCGTCATGCAGGCGGAACAGCCGCATCTTTCGCATCACCGACGGCGACAGGTATTGCAGGATGAAGCTTTCGTCGCGGTAATCGGCCCAGGCGGCCCGCAACGCCCCCCACGGATCATTGCAGCCGGCGATGTCGGGGAACCAGTCGCGGTCTTCCGCCGTCGGGGTCAGGGCGATGCGCTTGATGTCCTCCATCATGGCGAAACCCAGCGCATAGGGGTTGAGGCCAGAATAACGCGGATCGTCGAAGGCCGGCTGGAACACGACATTGGTGTGGGAATGCAGGATCTCCAGCAAGGCACCGTCCGAGATCATGCCCTTTTGGTGCAGGCGGTGGCAGATGTGGTAGTGGCACATCGTGGCACAGCCCTCGTTCATCACCTTGGTCTGGCGCTGCGGATAGAAATACTGGGCGATGTGGCGGACGATGCGCAAGATCTCGCGCTGCCAGGGCGCCAGCTTGGGCGCGGTCTTTTCCAGGAAATACAGCAGATTCTCTTCCGGCAGGCCCAGCCGGGCCTTGCGGTCGGCCAATTCCCGCGATTCATGCACCCCTTCCGGTGATTTCGGCAGCGTGCGCCACAGATCGTTGTAGGTCTGCTCGAAATAGGCCTGGCGCTCGCGCTCGCGCTGCAGGTCGGCGGCCAGGTCCGGCACCTTTTTGCGGGGATATTTATGCACGCCGTTGTTCATCAAGGCGTGGGCGCCGTCCAGCACCCGTTCCACCGCGGCGTGGCCGTGGCGTTCCTCGGCCCGCATGATGTAGCCCTTGGCGAAATCCATGTAATCCAGGATGCCCTTGGCGTCGGTCCATTGGCGGAACAGGCCGTTATTCTTGAAGAAGTGATTGTGGCCGAAGGCGGCGTGGGCGATCACCAGGGTCTGCATCGCCATGGTGTTCTCTTCCATGATGTAGCTGATGCAGGGGCTGGAGTTGATGACGATTTCATAGGCCAGGCCGCGCATGCCCTTGCGATACATCGATTCGTCGGCGGCGAAATGCTTGCCGAACGACCAGTGCTTGTACATCAGCGGCATGCCGATCGAAGAATAGGCGTCCAGCATCTGCTCGGCGGTGATCACCTCGATCTGGTTGGGATAGGTGGACAGGCCCATCTCGGTGGTGGCGATCTCCTCGATGGAATCGTGGACGCGCCGCACCTTGTCGAAATCCCAGTCGGCGCCGTCGAACAGCAAGGATGGGGCGTCAGAGGATGGCATTGACACCCTCCCGCGAGAACAATTCCCTGAACACCGGGAAGATCTGGCTGCGCACCCGGACCTTGCGCATGGCCAGATTGCCGCCCGGCTTGGCCACCACCTTGTAGGTCCGCCACAGATCGGTCTCGCGGCCCAGCCAGTCCTTGTACTCGGCGCCGACCTCGATATAGGCGAAATACTGGGCGAGCGGCAGCAAATCGTGTTCCAGCAGCGCCGCCGAGGTCGCATTGTCCGAACTGGTGTTGTCGCCGTCCGAGGCCTGGGCGGCATAGATGTTCCAGTCGGTCGGGCTGTAGCGCGCCCTGATGATGCGCTTCATCTCGGTCAACGCGGTCGAGACCACCGTGCCCCCGGTCTCGGTGGAATAGAAGAAGGTGTCCTCGTCGACTTCCTTAGCCTCGTGGGTGTGGCGGATGAAGACGATATCGACGTGCTTGTAACGCCGGTTCAGGAACAGATAGAGCAGCATGAAGAAGCGCTTGGCCAAATCCTTCATGTGTTCGGTCATCGAGCCGGACACATCCATCAGGCAGAACATCACCGCCTGGGTCACCGGCTTGGGCAATTGTTCGAAGCGGTTGTAGCGCACATCGACCGGGTCGATATAGGGCACGCGCCGCGACTTGGTCAGCATCTGGTCGAACAGCAGGCGCAGCTCGCTCAAAAGTTCTGGATCGTCGCCCGATTCCTCGAGGCCACGGATCTTGGCTTCCAGTTCCTTCATCTCGTCGGACTTGGGCCGCTTCAAGGCGATGCGGCGCGACAACGAGTTGCGCATGGTCCGCACCAAGTTAAGGTTCGACGGCGAGCCGGTCACCGACCAGCCGGCCCGGGCCGGAATGAAGGATTGCGACTTGGCGATGTTGCGCTTGACCAGATCGGGCAGTTCCAGATCTTCCAGGAAGATGTCCAGGAACTCGTCGCGGGACAGGATGAAGTGGAAATCGTCCTCGCCGCCGCCATCGGGGCTGCCGTCGGGGCCGCCGTCACCGTCGTCGCCCCGCTCGGGCTTGGGGATGGTGTCGCCCTCGACATACTCGCGGTTGCCGGGCAGCACATGGTCGCGGGTGCCGCCCTTGGCGGAACGGTGGAAGCTGGGCTCACGCAGGCCATCCATCGGAATCGACACCCGCTCGCCGCCGGCGATGTCGGTGATCGAACGGCCGCCCGAGGCCTCGCGCACTGATTTCATGATCTGGGCGCGGGCGCGACGCAGGAAGCGCTGGCGGTTGGCCAGGCTTTTACCGGAAGGATTCAGGCGTCGGTCGATGATGTTCATTGTTGTCTGTCCATCAGGCGCCAAAAAAACAATTCACCACAGAGGCACAGAGGCACAGAGGCACAGAGGCACAGAGGTATCGCAACAAACGACAGGCACGCTCCATTCACGGTGACCATCGGGAGTTCTTAAACTTTCCGCATAATAATCCTCTCTGTGCCTCTGTGCCTCTGTGGTTAAACTTTATTACCCCGCCTGCTTGACCCGCATGTACCATTCCACCAGGCGGCGGACCTGGCGTTCGGTATAGCCGCGGCTGACCATGCGTTCGACGAATTCGTGGTGCTTCTTCTCGCTGTCGGAATCCTTCTTGGACCCGAACGAAATCACCGGCAGCAAATCCTCGACCTGGCTGAACATCCGCTTCTCGATCACCTCGCGGATCTTCTCGTAGCTGGTCCAGCTGGGGTTTCGCCCCTTGTTGGCCGCGCGCGAGCGCAACGAGAACTTGACCACCTCGTTGCGGAAATCCTTGGGGTTGGCGATGCCGGCCGGCTTTTCGATCTTCGACAGTTCCTGGTTCAGCAATTCGCGGTTCAGCAACTGGCCGGTGTCGGGGTCCTTGAAGTCCTGATCCTCGATCCAGGCGTCGGCATAATCGACATAGCGGTCGAACAGGTTCTGGCCGTAATCGTGATAGCTTTCCAGATAGGCCTTCTGCACCTCGTTGCCGATGAATTCGGCATAGCGCGGCGCCAGTTCGCCCTTGATGAATTCCAGATAGCGTTTCTCGGTGTCGTCGGGAAACTGCTCGCGGCGGATCGCCTGTTCCAGCACATACATCAGATGGACCGGATCGGCGGCGACCTCGGCCGTGTCGTAATTGAAGGTCGATGACAGCACCTTGAAGGCGAAGCGGGTCGAGATGCCGTCCATGCCCTCATCGACGCCGGCCGCGTCCTTGTATTCCTGCATCGGCTTGGCCTTGGGGTCGGTCTCCTTGATGGATTCGCCGTCATAGACCCGCATCTTCGAGAACAGGTTCGAGTTCTCGTGTTCCTTCAGGCGCGACAGCACGGTGAAGCGGGCCAGCATCTCAAGGGTCGAGGGCGCGCATGGGGCCTGGGACAGCTCGGACGAGCTGATCAGCTTGTAATAGATGCGCTGTTCCTCGGTGACCCGCAGGCAATAGGGGACCTTGATCACGCAGATGCGGTCGATGAAGGCCTCGTTGTTCTTGTTGTTCTTGAAGGTCTGCCACTCGGCCTCGTTGGAGTGGGCCAGGATGATGCCCTGGAACGGCAGGCCGCCGATATTTTCCGAGCCCGAGTAATTGCCTTCCTGGGTGGCGGTCAACAGCGGGTGCAGCATCTTGATGGGCGCCTTGAACATCTCGACGAATTCCATCAGCCCTTGCGTGCAGCGGTTCAGGCCGCCCGAGAAGGAATAGGCGTCGGGATCGTTCTGCGAGAACATCTCGAGCTTGCGGATATCGACCTTGCCGACCAAGGTCGAGATGTCCTGGTTGTTCTCGTCGCCCGGCTCGGTTTTGCATACCCCGATTTGCTTGAGGCGCGAGGGATAGATCTTGACCACCTTGAAGCGCGAGATGTCGCCCTGGAACTCCTCCAGGCGCTTGACCGCCCACGGGCTCATCAGCCCGGGCAGGCGGCGGCGCTGGATGCCGTACTTCTCTTCCAGCATCGGCCCCATGCTTTCGGGGTCGAACAGGCCCAGCGGGCTTTCGAACAAGGGGCTGACTTCCTTGCCGGCCTTCAGCACATAGATCGGCTGGTGCTCGATCAGCGCCTTCAGCCGCTCGGCCAGGCTGGACTTGCCGCCGCCGACCGGCCCCAGCAGGTACAAGATCTGCTTCCTTTCCTCGAGCCCCTGGGCGGCGTGGCGGAAATAGCCGACGATCCGCTCGATGGTCTCTTCCATGCCGAAGAACTCGGCGAAGGCGGGATAGACCTTGATGGTGCGGTTCATGAACACCCGGGACCGCCGGGCATCCTTGGCGGTATCGATGATTTCCGTCTCGCCGATGGCGGCGATCATCCGCTCGGCGACGCTGGCGGTGGTGATGGGGTCGGAACGGCACAGGTCGAGATAATCCGCCAGGCTCATCTCGACGTCCTTGCGGCCCTCGTACGAGCGCGCATAGTGGGTGAAGACATCATCGCCGTGCATCTCGGTCTCTCCCTTCGGGCCAACGACCGGGGACCTTTGGTCCCTTCGATACTGACATGGCACCCGGGCAAGGGAAATTCGAGGGGGCGTGCGAAGATTTCTGATCATCGTCAGTCGCCGGCTTGCACCAACCGGCCCGCCCAGGCGAACAGATGAAGTCGGGGGCACCGCTTGCCTGCATCGCCGGGCAATAAAGGACAAGTGTACAACAGACGTATTAAAAATTCGCTTTTGACCGAGCCTAACCAGTTTTGGCAAAAAGAGTCTGTTTTCAAAGCACACTCTGGGCGATAGGCTTGATCCCAGACCATCGTTGGGGAGGCAATCCTTTGAGCCTGAGCGCCCTGCTCGCCGCCCGCGCCGCCGACGGCAACCCGATCCGGGTCGGCCTGATCGGGGCGGGCCGCTTCGCCACCCAATTCCTGGCCCAGGCCCGCCACATTCCCGGCCTGCACGTCGCGGCCGTCGCCGACACCGAATCCGAACGCGCCCATACGGCGCTGGCCCTGACCCTGTGGCCGCCGACCAAGGTGGTGGCGCGCTCGCTTGCCGACGCCATCGCCAACGGCTCGACCTGGGTGACCCATCAGCCGCTGGCCCTGACCGATCAACCCGGGCTCGAGGTCATCGTCGAGGCCAGCGGATCGGCCGCCCTGGGCATCCGCCACGCCCAGGCGGCGATCGCCGCCGGCATCCACGTGGTGATGGCCAACGTCGATTGCGACGCCCTGGCAGGGCCGCTGCTGGCCCGCCAGGCCGCCGACCGGGGCGTGATCTACAGCCTGGCCTATGGCGACCAGCCGGCGCTGGTCTGCGAGTTGGTCGATTGGGCGCGGGCCTGCGGTTTCGAGATCGCCGCCGCCGGCAAGGGCACCAAATGGCTGCCGGGCTACCAGGCCACCACCCCCGACACGGTGTGGAGCCATGTCGGCATCACCGCCGAAAAGGCCCGCGCCGCCGGAATGGAGGCCAAGGTCTACACCGCCCATGTCGATGGCACCCGTTCGGCGCTGGAAATGGCGGCGGTGGCCAACGCCACCGGCCTGACGCCACCGGGCGGCGGCCTGACCTTCCCGCCCTGCGGCCACCACGACCTGGCCCGCGTCATGAAGCCCTCGTGGGACGGCGGCCGACTAGAGCGCCTGGGCCAGATCGAGGTGGTGTCGTCCGAGGAACGCGATGGCCGCCATGTCGTCGGCGATCTGCGCTGGGGGGTGTGGCTGACCTTTTGCACGTCGTCGGACTATGCCACCGGCTGCTTCGCCGATTACGGCCTAACCACCGACGATAGCGGCCGCTATTCGGCCCGTTGGCGCAGCCACCGACTGGTCGGCATGGAATTGGCGGTGTCGGTGATCAACGCGGTGGTCAGGTCCGAACATACCGGCTGCCCGCAAGGCTTCTCGGCCGACGTGGTAGCGGTGGCCAAGCGCGACCTGGCCGCCACCGAGATTCTGGACGGCGCCGGCGGCTTCACCGTCTGGGGCCGCTTGCTGCCGGCCATGGATGCCCTGGCCCAGCGGGCGGTGCCGATCGGCCTGACCGAAGGGGCGGTGATGCGCCGCCCGCTGGCGGCCGGCCAGGTGGTGACCTGGGAGGATGTGCTGGTCGCCGACAACGAGTTGCTGGATTTGCGCCGCCGGATGGAAGCCCAGTTCGCGGGCTAAAGCCGTTTCCGATCAAACGGAACCGGCCCCGGGCTTTGTCTGTACGGCCCCAGCCTAAGCCCGCTCAGCGCCGCGCGGGCTTGTCGCACTTTCCGATCTGACCGGGTCATATCGGAAATTGCTCTAGAAATTGCCCAGCGGCAGGATCACCGTGGCGGTGGTGCCCTCGCCGGTGCGGCTGGCGATCTCGACGCGACCGCCATGCAGGCGGGCCAACTGGTCGGCCAAGGGAACGGCCAGGCCGGTGCCCTCGCCCGGACGCGAGGCCTGCAGCGGTGCCCGTCCCAGCGGCGCCAGCGCCAGCTTCATCGCCGGCCCGGTCATGCCCGGGCCCTGATCGGCCACGCTGACCACGGCGAATCCTTCGGCGCCCGGCGCCAGGGACACCGTGACCGTGCCGCCCTTCGGCGACATACGGATCGCCTCGCTGACCAGGTTGAACAGCATCTGACGCAGGCGCAGATTGTCGCCATCGACCCTGAGCGGCTGCTCCAGGCCGAAACTGGCCAGGCCGACCTCGCGCCGGCGGGCCTGGTCGGCGGCCGCCCGCAAAGTCTCGCGGATCACGGTGACCAGATCCACCGGGGCGCGTTCGATCGCCAAAGTTCCGCCCTCGATGCGGGTCAGATCCAGCAGATCGTTGATCACCGCCTGCAAATGCCGCCCCGAGGCGGTGATGTAGCTGAGATATTCCTGGCAACGGGCATGACAGGACTGGTTGGGTTCGGAATGGGCCAGGGATTCGGCGAAGCCGATGATGGTGGTCAGCGGGGTCCGAAGCTCGTGGCTGGCATGGTTGACGAAGGCCGACTTGGTCTCGGCGGCGGCCTCGGCGGTGGCCTGCGCCGCCATCAACAGATCCTGCGTCCGTTCAAGCTTGCGCAGTTGGGTCTGCATCCGCGTCAGCAATAGGCCGATCAGCAACAGCAGCACCACCACCAACAGGCCGGGAACGATCATGTGATTGGCCCAGCCCAGCATCACCTGATCGGTATCCATCGATACGATGGTGATCAGCGGGAATTCGTTGCTGCGGGCGAAGCCGAAGATGCGTTCGTGATTGTCGAGCGGCGACATGGTGACGCCGCCGCCCCGGCGCTCGCCCACCGCGCGGCGAAAAGCCGGCATGTCGGCGATCGAGCGGCCGGTCACGCCGTCGGGGTCGGGGGTGCGAACCAGCACGGTGCCGACCGAATCCACCAGCAAGGCGGCCATGCGCGGGTCGTTCATGGCGCCGCGCAATTCCCGCGACAACTGGTCGAACGACAAGGTGGCGGCGATGACGCCCAGGAACTCGCCCTTGGGACCGGTCAAGGACCGGCTGACCACCATGATCCACGCCCCGTCATTGCGGCTTTTCAGCGGGCCGCTGACAAAGGTGCGCCCGGCGGATTCGAGATGGGCGCGGAAATAGTCGCGGTCGGACAGATCGACACGCGACATCGGCAGAGGCAGGTTGGTGGCATAGCGCGAGAAGCCGTCGGCGCCGATGATCAACAGGCCGCGCGCCTGGCCGATCAGCGGCATCTGCCGGCGCAGCAGGGCCAGCATGTCCTCGGTGCCGTCGCCCAGCAGCCGATACGAGGCATCGATGCCGGCCAGCACCTTGTCGATGCCGCCGAAGATGCCATCGACCGCCCCGGCCAGCAGCAGGCTGGAATTCATCACCTCGTTACGGGCGGCGTCGAAGGCGGCGGAACGCTCACGCTCGGCCCACAGGGCGAACGACGCCACCACCGCGATCCCTACCAACAGGGACAGCACCAACACCTGTCGGCGAAGTTTGACCGAAGAAACCATAGACCCGCTTCAGGACGATCCCCAAGGCCGCCATGGTAGAGCCCCCCCTGCCGCACCGCAAGGGGGGCACATGTCTATATATATTGGCCGGAATCGACCTTGATCACCTCGCCGGTGACGCAGCGGGCCAGGTCGGACAGCAAGAACAGCACGGCGTTGGCGATGTCGGTGGTGTCGGGAAGGATGGACAGCGCCGCCTCTTCCAGGGCCTTGTCGCGGAATTTCTGGTCAAGCGCCAAGGTCATCTCGGTCAGCACCATGCCCGGAGCCACCGCGTTGCAGGTCACGCCCTTGCGCCCCAGTTCCTTGGCCACCGTCTTGGTCAAGGTCACCAGCCCGCCCTTGGCGGCGGCATAATTGCCCTGACCGATCTTGCCGCGCAGGCCGTTGATCGACACCACATTGACGATGCGGCCATAGCCGCCGTCCACCATGCCCGGCGCCGCGGCGCGGATGACATGGAAGGCCCCGGTCAGGTTGACGTCGATCACCTGGCGCCACTCGTCGTCGCTCATGCGCATGATGGTGCGGTCGCGGGTGATGCCGGCATTGTTGACCACCAGGGTCACCGGCTTGCCGATGGCGGCGAAGGCAGCTCGCACGCTGTCGGCGTTGGCAATATCGACCTCGTGCGCCACCAAGGGTGCCGGCAGGCCGGCCGAGACATCGCGGTCGAACACATGCACCTCGGCGCCGCCGGCGGCCAGGATGTCGGCGATGGTGCGGCCGATCCCGCGCATTCCCCCGGTGACGACGGCGACGCGGTTGGTGAAATTCCACTGCATGGTTCGAGCCCTCTCTTGACCGGCGACGTTATTTCGGTATTATCGTACCGATTTATCGGTTTCACAAGCGTATCCCGCCCCGGCCACCTCGTCAAGGCGGGCCGCGCTTTCCGAAGGAAACGGCCCCACCGGGCCGGTCAATGCTTGAAAAGGCTCATCGCGGGACCGCGCCCCACGCGCGCGAACCCGCTCTAGGGAGGGTTAAGGATGTCCATGACCGTGCGTGCCGTCACCTCTGCCGACCTCGACCGCGTCGTCGAACTCGACCGCCGGCTGACCGGCCAGCCCCGCGCCGACTTCTACAAGCGCCGTCTGGCCGCGCAGGCGGCAGACCCGAAGTCGTTCATCAGCTTCGCCGCCGCCGACGGCGCCGTCTTAAGCGGATTCTTCTTCGCCCATGTGCTGGACGGCGAATTCGGCGGCCAGGCCCCGGTGGTGGTCCTTGACGCCCTGGGCGTCGACCCCGACATGCGCGGCCGCGGCGTCGGCCGCAAGCTGATGGTGCAGTTGGAAGAGGCCATGAAGGCGCTGGGCGCCAAGGAAATGGTCACCCAGGCCGACTGGACCGAACATGCGCTGATCCGTTTCTTCGGCGCCAACGGCTTCAGCCTGGCGCCGCGGCTGATGCTGGAACGTTCGACCGCCGAGGTCGAGATCGACGTGCCGGTGGAAACCCCCAGCCACGGCGCCGAGATCGATTTGTCCGACCCGTCGGGCGACCAGTCGGCGGCGTTGTCGCGCGACGTCGTGCCGGTGCGGTCGATGGCCGATTCCGACCAGGCGGCGATCGTCCATCTCGACAAGAAGATCACCGGCCGCGACCGGTCCGGCTATTACCGCCGCAAGATCGCCGAGGTGATGAAGGAATCCTCGGTCCGCGTGTCGCTGGTCGCCGAGATCGACGGCCAGTTCGCCGGTTTCGTGATGGCCCGCGTCGGCTATGGCGAGTTCGGCCGCGCCGAGCCCGTCGCCATTCTCGACACCATCGGCGTCGAGCCGGCCTTCGCCCGCCAGCATGTCGGCCGCGCCCTGCTTTCGCAGCTGTTCGCCAATCTGGGCTCGCTTCGGGTCGAGAAGGTGCAAACCGAAGTGGCCTGGAACGGTTTCGGCCTGTTGAAGTTCCTGGAACGTAGCGGCTTCTCGCCGGCCCAACGCCTGGTGTTTCGCCGCCGCGTCGGCTGATCCGGTCGCGCCGCGATCGTTCTTCGGCCCTCCACGAAGGAGACGGGCGCACCGCTTCGCGTCCGTCTCCTTTTTTTCATACATGTCTTCTTGCTTGACCTTGGCTAGTCCCTATACTCGTGCGCCGTCATTGTCCGGCCATCCGCCACGACAAGGGAGTCGCCAAGAATGCAGAAGCTCGTTTCGTTTGCCGGCCGTGTGGTCATTGTCGGTTTCGGCAGCATCGGCCAGGGCGTTCTGCCCCTGATCCTGCGCCATATCGACCTCAATCCCGATCGGATTACCATCGTGACCGCCGAGGAACGCGGCCACGACGTGGCGAACGAGTACGGCATCACCTTCGTCAACCACGCGCTGACCAAGTCCAATTACAAGGACGTGCTGGGTCCGCTGGTGGGCAAGGGCGACTTCATCCTCAATCTGTCGGTCGATGTGTCGTCGGTGGCGCTGATCAAGCTGGCCCGCTCGGTCGGCGCGCTTTATCTCGACACCTGCATCGAGCCGTGGGCCGGCGGCTATACCGACCCCTCGCTGTCGGCCGGCCAGCGCACCAATTACGCCCTGCGCGAACAGGCCCTGGCGCTGAAGAGCACCGAACCGCTTCCCACCGCCGTCGTCACCCACGGCGCCAATCCCGGCCTGGTCAGCCATCTGCTCAAGCAGGCGCTGCTGAACATTTCGGCCGATTGCGGCAAGCCGGTCGCCGCCCCCACCGACCGCGACGGCTGGGCCCGCCTGGCCGCCGACATCGGCGTCAAGGTGGTGCACATCGCCGAGCGCGACACCCAGACCGCCGCCCACCTGCCCAAGGCCATCGGCGAGTTCGTCAACACCTGGTCCATCGAGGGCTTCGTCGGCGAGGGCTGCCAGCCGGCCGAACTGGGCTGGGGCAGCCACGAAAAGCAAATGCCGCCCGATGGCCGCCACCACGATTTCGGCAACGGCGCCGCCATTTATCTGATGAAGCCCGGCGCCAGCACCCAGGTCCGCACCTGGACCCCGATCGAGGGTCCGTTCCACGGCTTCCTGATCACCCACAGCGAAGCCATCGCCATCTCGGATTTCTATACCGTCAAGGATGGCGACAAGGTGGCCTATCGGCCGACCGCCCACTACGCCTATCACCCGTGCGACGACGCTGTGTTGTCGGTGCACGAGCTGGCCGGCAAGAACTGGCACATGCAGCCCAACAAGCGCCTGCTGATGACCGAGATCACCGACGGCATCGACGAATTGGGCGTGCTGCTGGCCGGCCATGCCAAGGGCGCCTATTGGTTCGGCTCGCAATTGTCGATCGACGAGGCCCGCGGCCTGTGCCCGCATAACAACGCCACCAGCCTGCAGGTGACGGTGGCGGTGCTGGCCGGCATGGTGTGGGCGATCGAAAACCCCCATCGCGGCCTGATCGAGCCCGACGAGATGGATTTCAAGCGCTGCCTGGACATCTGCATGCCCTATCTGGGTCCGGTGATCGGCGCCTACACCGACTGGACCCCCCTGTTCGGGCGCGAGGAACTGTTCCCCGAGGATTTGGACCGCGACGATCCCTGGCAGTTCAAGAACGTCCGGGTCTTGTAATCAACCGACGGCGGGCTTGATCGCCGTCAGGATCGATATCCGCTTGATCTTGTCGCCGCGGCCGAACAGGTCGCGGCCGACATAGATCGGCTCGATCAGGCCGGCGGCGGCGGCCTCGTTGAAGCGGCTGACGAAATCGACGTTGAAGGCCAATCCGCCGCCCGGGTCCTGGTGGCCGATCTGCTGGTTGACCGGCTCGACGAACACCATCAAGACCTCGGGCGGCAGACGGGCGACGCGTTCGAAGAAGTCGACCGGGAAGCGTTCCTGGAACATCACCGCAAAATTGGTGAACAACAGGACCCGCCCGGTGGTCGCCAGCGGCGCCGGATCGAAGGATTCGAAGTCGCCGGGCAGGAAGGTCACGTTCATCGCCGGCAGACGGGCGGCCAGGCGGGCGGCCAGGGCGCGGGCGTTGTCGTTGGGCTCAAACCCGACGAAGCGGGTGTCGGGGGCGCCGCCGCCGGCCAGCCACAGATCGAACAACTGGCGGCCATAGCCGGTGCCGATCTCGGCCACCACCTCGGCGCCGGTGGCGAAATCGGCCAGCATGCGGGCGACGTTCAGATCGACATAGGGCAGGAACCGCGCTTGGTCGCCGCACGACACGCCGTCTTCCGGCATGGACAGGTTGGTCAGCGGGTCATGCTGGCCCGGACGGGGCACATAGCCGCACTGGCCGGTCTCGGGATCGGTCTGATAGCGGTTGGCCGTCTCGAAGCGATCGAAACGGCCGAAGATGCGGGCCAGGTCGGTTTCCTCGGCCAGGAGGGCGTCCAGAACCTTGCCCCGCGCCGCCCAGGCCAGACGGTAATACTCGATCCAGTCCATGCGCCCCCTCGCTGCTGGCTGCAACTATCGCCCGGCGCCGGGGACCTGGCAAAGAAAAACCCCGACCCTGTCGCCAGGGCCGGGGTCGTTCGACAAGGTGGCCGATCAGCCGTGCAGGGCGGCGTACTTGGCCTGCAGCTGGTCGCGGCTTTCCTGAACGCCGACGACGATGCAGTCGGCCGGGCAGACCAGCTGGCACTGCGGGCTGTCCTCGGCGCCGACGCACTCGGTGCAACGATCGGCGTCGATGACGTAGATCACGTCGCCGGCCGAGATGGCCGTGTTCGGGCAGGTCGACACGCAGGCGTCGCAGCTGGTGCAATCGTCGGTGATCTTGAGCGACATTTTCGGTTTCCTCTCTCTCTTTCAATCCCCCGGGGATCAGGCAGCCTGGCCGAGACGGGCAAGTTTTTCGTGCCGGAAGGCTCCCCACAAGGCGGCCCCGATAGCACCAGCGTATATCGAGTCCGGGTGGTTCTTGGCAACCAGATTAACCTTCTCCTGCTCGGCCGCCTCGTTCAAGGCCGCCAACAGGCCGGCATCCAGCGCCAGACCGCCGGTCATCAGCACCACGCCGTCATTGGCGCCGATCGACTTCAACAGCTTGGCCAGACGAACCGCCATCGAGACGTGGATGCCCTTCAGGATGTTCGACGCGGTGATGCCGCGGCTGACCATGTTGATGACGTCGGTTTCGGCCAGCACGGCGCAGATCGACGACACCTTTTCCGGGTTGTCGGCCTTGGTCGACAGCGTGCCGATCTCGTCCTGGGCGATGCCCAGATAGCGTGCGATGTTTTCCAGGAACTGGCCCGAGCCCGAGGCGCACTGGCTGGTCATCTTGTAGGACAGCACCTTGCCGCCCTCGTCGACCTTGATGGCGCGTCCGTTCAGCGCCCCGATATCCAGCACCGAGCGGGCTTCGGGGTCGAGGAAGATGGCGCCGCGACCATGGGTGGTCATGGAATAGAAGTGACCGGTCGAGAACTTCAGGTTCTCGGCATCGCCGGTGGACGCCACATAGGCGACGTCCGAGGCGGTGATGCCGGCTTCCTTCAGCATGTCGTCGAAGCCTTCCTGCGCCAGCTGGAAGGGATCGCGGTTACGGATGCGCGAGGTGAACTTGGCCAGCCATTCCTGCTTGTCGCCATCGACGCGGAACAGCACGCCCTTGACGCAGCCCGAGCCGATGTCGATGCCGGCGGTGATGATAGCGCTCATGGAAATATCCTCCGTTCCGGCTTCTTAGTTGACCACCGCGCGCACCGCGAAGGTGGCGCCGCCCAGGGCTCCGGTATAGATCGAGTCCGGGTTGATGTTGATCTGCACGTCGCCGTAATTTTCCTTGATCAGCTTGCGCAACTCGCGCACCGCCGCCTCGTTCTTGGCGACGCCACCGGTGAAGGTGAACTGGTCCTTGACGCCGCCGGCACGCGACAGGATCGACATGGCGCGCAGGATGATGGCGCGGTGCAGACCGGCCAGGATGTCCTCGCGCTTTTCGCCCAGCGCCAGGCGGTCACGCAACTCGGCGCCGGCGAACACCGTGCAGGTCGAGTTGATGCGCACCTGCTTGGTCGAGTTCATCGCCAGCGGACCCAGCTCGTGCAGGCCCATGTTCATCTCGTCGGCGATATAGCCCAGATAGCGGCCGCAGCCGGCGGCGCAGCGGTCATTCATCTGGAAGTTCTCGACGATGCCGACGGGATCGACCTGGATGCCCTTGGTGTCCTGGCCGCCGATGTCCAGCACCGTGCGGGTTTCCGGGTACATCATGTGGGCGCCCAGACCGTGGCACAGGATTTCCGAGCGGATATGCTCCTTCGGGAAGGGCAGACGGACACGGCCATAGCCGGTACCGACCACATAGGTCTCCTCCAGCGGGATGGCCAGGGCGTCCTGCACCGGCTTGGCGATCAGGTTGTTGGCCATCTGGCCCTTTTCCAGGGCGCGGATGAACTTGCCTTCCATGTCGCCCGACGGCGGCCGGTTTTCCACTTCGATGATCGACTTGTCATAGACATTGAGGATCATGTCGAAGCCCAGGCCGGCATCCTTGCACACCGCCTCGCCGACGGTCATGAAGTCCGACCCGGCCAAGTCGCGGAAGAAGTCCGACTTGCGCTTGCCGCCGACCGCGAACAGCTGGTCCGAGCCGGCGCGCAGACGCTTGAACACCTCGGCCAGGGTTTCCTGGACGCCCTTCTCCTTGCCGGCGAAGCGCGGACCCTTGATGTTCTTGACGCAGGTTTCTTCCAGGTCGCCCAGCTGCTCGAGAAACTGGACGTGGCGGAAGTTGCGCTCCAGGTCGGAGATGATCTCGTCGATCTTGCCGGCCACTTCCGGCACGCCGCCCAGGGCGCGACGGAACAGGGTCAGGCGGGTGTCGATCAGCGCTTCCTGCTTCGACACGGCGGCCGCCGTGTCGTAGTTGGACCGCGAATTGGTGATGCCGCGCCCGAGGACCTGGGTGTTCTCATCCATCACCACCGCCTTGGTGGTGGTCGATCCCAGGTCGATTCCGATGAAACAACGCATATTCGTTTCCTCCTTACGCGGCCACGGTCTTGGAACCACCGCCACGGCGCTTCTGCTCGATCATCTGGAAATAGCTTTCCAGACGGTTCTTGACGTTGGCGGCCGAGAAGTAGCGCGGATCGACCAGGTCGGTTTCGATGAAGGCGCCGGGCTTGCCGGTGCGCCGCTCGACTTCCTTCATGATCATCAGCTGACCGGCCGAGAAGCTGTTGCAGCTCTTGATCGAGTTGATCAGCAGACCGTCGGCCTCGTATTCCTCGACATACTTGGCCAGGATATCGACGCGGGTCGGCAGGTTGCGGTTGGTGTAGCAACCCAGGCAGTAATCGGCCAGGCTCTCCAGCGGATTGTCGGGATCGTGGCGGAAGCCCAGATCGTACATGCCGCCGACCTTGGTGTAGGACGAGGCGACAACCACCGCGCCCTCGTCATAAAACATCTTCCAGAACTCGCGGAAGTGGGTCCAGTTGGGCGGGCCTTCGACGACCAGACGGTACTTCTGGTCGTTGAAGCTGGTGCCTTCCGGCGTCAGCGGGCCTTCCTTGCGGTCGATGCGGCCCTGCACTTCGGCGCGCAGCATCTCGTAATACTTGACCGCGTCCTCGGTGCCGCGGAAGGCGGTGAAGATCGGGCCGATGTAATAGACGCCGCCGAAATAGGCGTCGATGGGCGACGGCTTGTGCTTGCCCTGCTCCAGGCACCACACCAGATCGTCCTCGGCCTTGGCCGAGTTCTTGAGGTAGCCGCGCAGACGGTCGATGTCGAACTTGACGCCCGAGACCTCTTCCAGACCGGGGATGACCACTTCCTTCAACTGCTTGACGATGTAGTCGCGCATGTTCTTGGTCGAGTGGCCGTCGCCTTCATAGGGGACGTGCAGCATCAGGGTCGGGCACTTGTACTGCTCGCGCAGCAGCTCGAACCACTTCATGAAGGTGTAGCAGCCGGTATAGGACAGCATCAGCACGTCCGGGTCAGGGTACGGCTTGCCGTTCGGCGCGATGTTGCCCTTGCTCATCTGGCCGATATCGGCCTTGACGTAGGTGCAGACGTCTTCCGAATGGCCCGACTTCTCGGCTTCCATGATGTAGCCGCCCGAGGCCTTGCGCATGCCGGCCTGGATGGCGTTGATCTCGGGCAGATTGTTGACGATGTCGAAGCACATCAACAATTCGTTGAGGTTACCCGGAACGAAGGTGGAGGACACCTTACGGCCGGTCTCATGCTTGGAAGTGATCGCCTCGTAGTTCCTGGCGATCATCTCCTTCTGCATGAGCATCGAGGGTTCCTTGGCGGCTTCAGTGCTCATGGCGTCAGCTCCACAGCTTGATGGAATCGGCAAAGGTTCCGGCCTGCTCGCGAATGGGCTGCATCTGGCCGGAATTTTCCGCGTACTTGAACGAGATGTAGGGGATCTTGGCCTCGGTCAGGGCCGAGCAGATCATCGGGCGGTCCAGCAGGGCCGGGTCGCAGAACGAAGGGGTGGCGTAGATCACGCCCTCGGCGCCGCATTGCTTGACCTGGGCGACGTGGTACTTGCCCTTCTCGCCCAGCTTGGGGACGTACTTGCACGACGTCTCGACCGAATGGGTGATGAAGCTCATCGCCAGGTTCCGGACCGGATCGCCATCGACCGGCACGTCCTCGGTGATGAAGCGGTTGACCAGCGAGTAATCGTCTTCGACCACGTAGCAGCCGGCCATCTCGATCGACTTGATCAGGTTCAAGGGCGGCTGTTCGCAGAAGCTGCCGTAGATGGCAATGCGGACGTTATCGCGCTTCGGGCGGTCCTCGGCGGCAGCCGCCGCCATGTAGTCCTTGAGCAGCTGGTTGTGCTCTTCCACGTCCATCATCAGGCCGGCGCGCATCAGCACGTAGACCTCGGAGGTCGGGGCCTTCCACGGTTCCTTGGCCCGGAAGGCATAGACCTCGCGCACCAGGCGACGATTCTCGTTGTACAGCGAGATCGAGCGGCGGATGTCGTCGTCGGTGATCTTGCGCCCGGTCAGCTGTTCCAGACCTTCGCGCAGTTCCTGCAGCTCGACGGCGTAATAGTCGCCGCCGATCGAGGGGTCGAAATTCTGCGGCGTGTCGAAGAACTTCGACCACACGTTCGGGAACATCATCTTCCAGATGCCCGACAGGTTGCGGATGACGTCGCAGACGAACGGGAAGATCATGCCGTCGACGAAATCGACCCGGCCGGTCACCCCCAGCTCGATGGTCGAGCGCGGAATGCGGCAGATATAGGACTGGTAATAGGCGTCACCATGGATGACTTCCATCTGGTCGCCACCGCCGAAGATTCCCAGCGGAAGGCAGCCGGCGGCGTGGATCATCTCCATCGGCGCGTAAACCGGCAAGAACCCCACCACCTTGCGGCCGGCCTTGGCGGCCTTCCACTCGCGGGCATAGGTGAAGTTCAGGTCCTCGTACATGTCCTGACAACGCTTAACGATATCGGCGACGGCCATTTTAGCGGTCCTCCCAGTGAGCCGGCCTCTTCTCGACGAACGCGGTCAGTCCTTCGACTGCATCCCGCGTCGCCATCAGGCCGTTGAGATAAAGGTCTTCGACAAGGGCGATCTTGGCGATCACGCGCTCGACCATGCCGGCGCGCGCCGCGCTTACGGCAAAACGCAAGCTTGAAGCCGAATGCTTGGCCAGGCTGGCATCGAACCAGGCCAGCGCCGCCGCTTCCGGTTCGGCGGAGAGGTCGTTGGCAAGGCCGGTGGCGACCGCGTCCTGGCCGGTAATCGAGCGTCCCGAGAACAACAGGTCCTCGGCGGCGGCTCGCGCCATGCGCTCGGGCAGCAGGCACGAGGCGGCCGGCGCGAACACCGCCAGCTGGATCTCGGGCTGGCCCAGGCGGGCATCTTCCGACACGAACATCAGATGGCCGGCGGCGGCGACTTCCAGCCCACCGCCCAAGCACTGGCCGCGCACCGCCACCATGATCGGCACCGGATAGGCGACCATCTCGCGCACCAGCTCATGCAGCGACTTCAGCATCGCGGCACATTGGTCGGGCATGTGTTCCGGCACCGAGGCGCCGAAGCTGAAATGCGGGCCTTCATGGTCCAGCAGCACGCCGCGCAGATGGATGTCGGCCTTGGCCTCGACCAGGGCGCTGGTCAGCGCCCCGATCATCTCGGCATCGACGATGTTGGCCTTGGGACGCGCCAGACGCAGCCTTAACAGCTTGCCGTCACGGTCGCGCCAGACTTTCAACGCGCTCATCGGTTCAGCCCTTCGCCTTGGGGATCAGGGATTCGATCAGTTCCGGAGTCCACGGCGCACCCTTGGCCAGGGCCTGGCGCAGGGCGACAAAGTCGATCTCGCGCTCGTCCTTCGGGCCTTCATTGAAGGCACGGAAGCCGGTGCGGGCCTCGGTCATCATGTTGAGACCCAGCCAGTCGCGGCTGTTTTCCTTGTTGGCGTTCCAGGCGTTCAGCTTGGGCTTGCGCAATTCCTGGATGGTCTTGGTGAAGCAGTCGGGGAAGGTCATCAGGATCTTGGCGCAGACCTCCTCGACCTTGGCGTCCAGCAAGGACAGGTCGATGGTGCCCTGCTTCAACAGGTCCTTGCCCTTCATCAGCTCGTCGCCGGTCTTGCTCTCGCCATGGATGATGCGGCCGTATTCGTCGAGATAGCGGTCGGTGACCACCAGCGGGTTGGCGACGAACTTGCCGTCAACCTTCAGGGCCGGGACCACATCCATGATGATGCCGACACGGGCCGCCTTGTGGGCCGACCACGGCTCGCACAACGAACCCGACACCATGGCCTGCTCGCAGCCGATCATCACCGGCAGGAAGTCGGTGGCGCCGCCGATGGGGGCCGAGCCGTGCTTGGGGCCGGCCTGGCCGAACTTGGCCAGATCCTGGGCGATCGAGAAGTCGGCGGCCATGCCGATTTCCTGACCGCCGCCGATGCGCATGCCGTTGACGCGGCAGATCACCGGCTTGTCGCAGCCCAGGATCGACGACACCATGTCGTTGAACAGGCGCATATAGGCCCGGTATTCCTGCGGGTTGCCGGCGTAATATTCGGCATATTCCTTGGTGTTGCCGCCGGTGCAGAAGGCCTTGTCGCCGGCACCGGTGAACACCACACTGACCACGTCGCGGGCGTTGGACGCCTCGCGGAAGCCCATGATCACGCCCTTCACCATCTCGGTGGTGTAGGAATTGTACTGCTTCTGGTTGTCCAGCGTGATCCACACGTTGAAAAGACCTTCGGCGACCGAGCCGTCCGGCCGCTTGGCCGGCTTCTTCTCGTAAAGGACGCCGGGGACGATCTGATGGGGCACCAGATCGTGGTCGTTCAGATGGGCGGGCGCCGTGCGATCGACGATGGTGGCGGTTTCGGGCTTCATGGTTTCGTCTCTCCCTCTTTTTTCGCTTTTTGTCAGACCGCGGGCACCAGCACGGCGCGGCGGATCAGCTTGTGGTCGTGGGCGGCGGTGAAAATCTCGTTGATGGCATCCAGCGGATGACGCTCGACGAAGTTCTTGACGTTGACCTTGCCCGACAGCACCAGTTCCAGCGCGCCCGGGTACAGTTCGGGAACGCAGCCCCAGTTGCCCAACGCACGGGCGTGGTAGGCCATCAGGTTGGACAGGCGGAATTCCGCCTTGTTGAAGGTGTAGCCGACGACGCACAGGGTGCAGCCGTGCACCATCAGGTCGAACGCCGTCTGCTGGCCGGGCACCGAGCCGGAACATTCCATGATGATCCACTCGGTGGCGCGCAGGCCCTGGGCCTTCGCGAAGGCCGAGATTTCCTTCTTGATCTCGCGGGTGCCGGGGAAGTTCTTGGGGTTCAAGGTCAGCGCCGCGCCATAGGCCGCGACCTGCTCCAGCTTCTTGTCGTCGATGTCCAGGGCCACCACCTTGGCGCCCAGGGCGTTGGCCACCTGGACCGAATAGCCGCCGACGCCGCCGGCGCCGATGACGATGACCAGATCACCCTGGCCGATGCCGGCCTGGATCGCCGATTGATAGGGCGTGGTCAGCGCGTCGGCGACCACCGCGACCTCGGCCAGTTCCATGCCGATGGCGGCCAGGCGGGCCTCATCGACCGGGCACAGACCCTTGGCCGGCACCTTGATATGGGTGGCGAAGCCCCCCATGAAATCGTTGCCGGGCATCTTCTGCGAGCGGCAGATGGTTCCCTTGCCGCGCTTGCACAAATCGCACTCGCCGCAGGGGATCACCGCGGGTATGATGACCGCCTTGCCGAGCCAGCCTTCGGCGCCTGCCCCAGCCTTCTCCACGCGACCGGAAATCTCGTGGCCGAGGGTCAGCGGCAGGGGGTGGTTGGTGCGGACGCCGTTGTAATAATAGTCGAGGTCGGTATGACACACACCGCATCCGGCAATGGCGACCAGGACGTCCCCAGGCTCCAGGGTTCCGACATCCATCGGCTCCTTGACCATGGGCGCGCCCAGAGCGGTCATCATCCAGCGATACGGTGAGTTGGCCATGCTGTCTCCTCTCTTGAAATTGCTTCGGTTTCCGAACCCGACCATTGACGTCAAATCAGCTGGCCGTCTATTATTGGGTAAATGCGTACCACAATGCCGAATTAAAGGTCAAGAGCGCATCGATCCAATCGGGTCCAACCATTCACAAGGCTGATCCGGCCGCCACCGGACCAATCGGGGAAAAAACGACAATGACTCAGAATAAGGGTGTTTCAGGGTCCGTCTCGCTTGCCATGTGCGGCAGCGGCGGTGCCGGCGTGATGACCGCCGCGAACATGTTGTTGGATGCCGCCGCCGAGGCCGGCTACTACGCGCTTTTCGGCCGGTCGTCCGGTCCGCAGATTCGCGGTGGCGAGGCGGCGGCGATCGTGCGCCTTAGCCCCGAGCCGGTGACGTCGGTCGACGACACCACGGAAATCTTGCTGGCCATCGACTGGCAGAACGTTCAGCGCTTCGCCGCCGAACTGCCGCTGGACAAGAACAGCGTCATCATCACCGACCCCACCCAGGGCGAAGTGCCGGAAGTGATGGCCAAGTCGGGTGCCCGCATCGTCGAGCTGCACATGAAGGACCTGGCCAAGGAAATTCCCGGCGGCCGCCCCAACATGATCGCGCTGGGCGCGGTCGCGCAGTTGATCGGCCTGTCGGTCGACGTCGTCTGCGAGGTGCTGGGCCAGTCCCTGAAGAAGAAGCGCGCCGACGCCTACGAGGCTTCGGTGGCCGCCGTCAAGAAGGGCGCCGAGGCGGCCCTTTCGATGGGCACCACCAAGCAGCTGGGCAAGCTGGCGGGTGAGCCGGCCAAGCGCTGGTCGATCACCGGCAACGAGGCCGCGGCCCTGGGTGCCGTGCGCGGTGGCGTGCGTTTCTGCGCCGCCTATCCGATCACGCCTGCCACCGAGATCCTGGAATATCTGAGCAGCGCCCTGCCGAAGGTCGGCGGCACGTTCGTCCAGGCGGAAGACGAACTGGCTTCGATCAACATGTGCATCGGCGGATCGTTCGGCGGCGCCGCCTCGATCACCGCCACCTCGGGCCCCGGCCTGTCGCTGATGATCGAAGCCTTGGGCATGGCGACCGCCTCGGAAACCCCGGTGGTGGTGGTCGATGTCCAGCGCGGCGGTCCCTCGACCGGCATTCCGACCAAGTCGGAACAGTCGGACCTGAACATCGCCCTGTACGGCCTGCATGGCGACGGCCCGCATCTGGTGGTCGCCCCCAATTCCATCGGTGACTGCCTGATGACCACCCAATGGGCGGTCCATCTGGCGGAAATGACCCAGACCCCGTGCATCGTGCTGTCGGACCAGTCGCTGGGCCAAAGCCGCACCATCATGCCGGTGCCGGCCGACGTCGCCTTCGTCGGCAAGCGTCTGACCGTCACCGAGGCCCTGCCCGAGGGCCAGGTCTACAAGCGTTACGCCAACACCGCCTCGGGCGTGTCGCCGATGGCCATTCCGGGCACCCTGGGCTGCCAGTACACCGCCGACGGTCTGGAACACACCGAAACCGGCCTGCCGTCGTCGCAGGCCAACGACCATTCGACCCAGCAGGACAAGCGTCTGCGCAAGCTGACCGGGTTCGAATATGGTGACCTGTGGGCGACCGTCGAAGGTGAAGGCGACATCGCGGTGATGTGCTGGGGCTCGTGCGTCGGCGCCGCCCGCGAGGCGATTGCCCGTGCCGCCGCCGATGGCGTCAAGGCCCGGCTGATCGCGCCGCGCCTGCTTTACCCCACCCGCCCCGACGTGATGGCCAAGGCTTTGGCGGGCGTCAAGAAGGTGCTGGTGGTCGAATTGTCCCATCTGGGCCAGTTCCACCGCTACCTGAAGGGCGAGTACGACCTGCCGGCGGAAATCCAGCAGATCAAGCGCGGCGGCCCGCTGCCGATCCGTCCGAACGAAATCCATTCCCGCTTGCTGTCGATGGGGAAGTAAGTCATGACCGAATCCAATTGCGCCATCACCTACTCCGCCAAGGACTACAAGTCCGAGACCAAGCCCGTCTGGTGCCCCGGCTGCGGCGATTATTCCGTCCTGTCGTCCATCACCAAGGCGTTCGCCGACCTGAACCTCGAGCCCCACAAGACCTCGGTGGTGTCGGGTATCGGCTGCTCGTCGCGTATCCCCGCCTACACCACCACCTATGGCTTCCACACGATCCACGGCCGCGCGCTGGTGGTCGGTGCCGGCCTGAAGCTGGCCCGCCCGGACATGACCGTCCTGGTGGCCGGCGGTGACGGCGACGGCTTCTCGATCGGCGGCAACCACTTCCTGCATGCCTGTCGCCGCAACGTCGACATGACCTATGTGGTCATGGACAACCGCGTCTACGGCATGACCAAGGGCCAGCCCAGCCCGACCACCGAGCCGGATTGGGACGCCTCGGCCATGGCTCCGCCCGGCGGCACCGGCATGACGCCGTTCAACCCGCTGGCCATCGCCCTGGCCGCCGGCGCCAACTTCGTCGCCCGCTGCTTCTCGGGCGATCCGAACGGCACCGCGGCGGTGATCGCCGAGGCCATCAAGCACCCGGGCTTCTCGTTCGTGGCGGTGATGAGCCCGTGCATCACCTTCCGCGAGGAACAGCGCGAGTGGAAGAACGTCGTTCGTCCGTCGCCGGTGGATTCCACCACCGACGCCGCCCAGGCGGCCAAGCGGCTGATGACCGACGACGGCTTCAACATGGGCATCCTGTATCGCGGCGCCCGCGTTCCCTATTCGCCGAAGGGGGCCGGTCAGGCCACCATCGGCGATCTGGAAGCGGAGTTCGCTCTGTGAGCCTGGCCACCAGCCAGATCACCTCGACGGCCCAGCTCCTCGCCATCGCCCGCGCGATCGAGGAGCAGGCCGCCGAGCAGTACGCCGAACTGGCGGAAGCGTTCGTGGAAGCGTGCAATGCCGATGCCGCGACCGCCTTCCGCGAGTTGGCCGAGGGCAGAAAGCCCCGGGTGGCGGCGCTGCCGCCGCTCGCCGGTCCTGTGCCCGGCCCGCTGCCCTGGGGTGACCGCGATCCCGAGATCTCGGACCCCGAGGCGGTGCATTACCTGATGTGGCCCTGGCATGTGTTCGACCTGGCATTGCGCCACGAACAACTGACCCAGGCCTTCTTTGCCGCCATCGCCCAAAGCTCGGCGGTGGCGGACGTCTCGCAGGCCGCCCGCGACCTGGCCGCCCAAGGCCAGGCCCAGGTGGCCCAGATGATGGCGCGCCGGGATCAAGCCCCCATCCCCCCGGATGATTGGGACGAAGACCCCGACCCGCCCAACTGGGAAGCGAGTGACTAAGCATGGTGCATGACGCGATCCTGCCCGAGGGGTGGAAGCAGCCGGTGGGTTACGCCAACGGCATGCTGGCACGCCCGGGCAGGACGCTTTACATGGCCGGCCAGGTCGGCTGGACGGCCCAACAAGAATTCATGAGCGCGGAGCTGGTGCCTCAGTTCAGACAGGCATTGGAAAACATCCTCGCCATACTCAGACAAGCAGGCGGACACCCCGAGCATATCTGCCGCATCACCGCGTTCTGCATCGACAGAAGCGCCTATCTTGCGGCCAGACGTGAACTCGGACTCATCTGGAAGGAACTGATGGGAAACCATTACCCGTGCATGAGCATGATCTTCGTGGCCGATCTTCTGGATCACCCCGCCAAGATCGAGCTGGAAGCCACGGCGGTGATCCCCGACTGATCCTTCCGACCAACAAGAACCGCCAAGACCCAGGAGGGTGAAGTGTCCAAGTCCAAGCAGACGTTCCAGTGGGAAGACCCGCTGCTGCTCGACGACATGCTGACCGAGGAAGAGCGCCTGATTCGCGATTCCGCCCGCAGCTACTGCCAAGAGCGGCTGATGCCGCGCATCATCGAAGCCAACCGCCACGAGATCTTCCATCGCGAGATCATGAACGAGATGGGCGAGCTGGGCTTCCTGGGGCCGACGACGCCCGAGGAATATGGCGGGGCCGGCGTCAATTACGTAGCCTACGGCCTGGTCGCCCGCGAGGTCGAGCGGGTCGATAGCGGCTATCGCTCGGCCATGAGCGTGCAGTCGTCGCTGGTGATGTATCCGATCTACGCCTATGGCACCGAGGAGCAGAAGAAGAAGTACCTGCCCCGCCTGGCCACCGGCGAACTGATCGGCTGCTTCGGCCTGACCGAGCCCGACGCCGGCTCGGACCCCGGTTCCATGCGGACCCGGGCCAAGAAGGTCGATGGCGGCTATCAGCTCACCGGCAACAAGATGTGGATCACCAATTCCCCCATCGCCGACGTCTTCGTGGTGTGGGGCAAGACCGAGGATGGCATCATCCGCGGCTTCATCCTCGAAAAGGGCATGAAAGGTCTTTCGGCACCCAAGATCGAGGGCAAGTTCAGCCTTCGCGCCTCGGCCACCGGCGAGATCGTCATGGACGAGGTGTTCGTGCCTGAGCAGAACCTGATGCCCGGCGTCGAGGGCCTGAAGGGGCCGTTCGGCTGCCTGAACCGCGCCCGCTACGGCATCGCCTGGGGCGCCATGGGCGCGGCCGAGTTCTGCTGGCAGCAGGCCCGGCAATACACCCTGGACAGGAAGCAGTTCGGCCGGCCTTTGGCCAACAACCAGCTGATCCAGCTAAAGCTGGCCAACATGCAGACCGAGATCACCCTGGGCCTGCATGCCTGCCTGCGTCTGGGCCGGCTGTTCGACGACGGCCGCATGGCACCCGAGATGATTTCCATGATGAAGCGCAACAATTGCGGCAAGGCGCTGGAAATCGCCCGCATCGCGCGGGACATGCATGGCGGCAACGGCATCAGTGACGAATTCCACGTCATCCGCCACGCCATGAACCTGGAAGCGGTCAACACCTATGAAGGCACCCACGACGTCCACGCCCTGATCCTGGGCCGGGCGATGACCGGGCTGAACGCCTTCAGCTGAGCGAGCCCGGCACGGGCCGTGCAGACAAACAAAAACCCGGTCCCTTCCTTGGGGCCGGGTTTTTTCATGAGCTATTCCGGCTTGTCGTCGCGGTCGATCTTGTGGGCATCGAGCAGGCGGTCGGACTTGGCCTTGGCGGCCTTTTCCGAATCCTTTTCCACCTTGGTCCGGCCGAAGGCGGCACGGTTATTGGCGGCGGCGGATTCCTTGTCCGACTTCGCCTTGGCCTTCTTCCAGTCCTTCAGCTTGACGATGTCGGCCAACAGATCAGCGCCTTTTCAGTTCCGAGCGGGAATAATTGGAGAAATGGCCTTCCCGCGCCGCCTGGGCGCGGGCCAGGCCCATGGCTGCCTTGGACTTGCCCTCGGCGGCGATGGTGCCCAGTTGGCGCTCCAGATCGGCCGATCCGCATTTGTCGCAGGCCGGCAGGTCCGAGCCCATCACCAGGGTCTCGAAGACGGTATCGCAGGATTTGCATCGATAGGTATAAAGCGGCATGCCTTCCCCTTAAGGCTGGATGAAGGTGGCGGCGCCCCAAGGATAGACATTGTGCGGCGCAATGCAAGGAAACAGAAGGCTTGGCCGGCCTTGGCAAAAAAACTGTCCCTCGACCGCGATTATCCTCTTGCGCCCTGGGATGGGGGCGGTTATAACGCGGCCCTCACAACGACGCGGGTGTAGCTCAGTTGGTTAGAGTGCCGGCCTGTCACGCCGGAGGTCGCGGGTTCGAGCCCCGTCACTCGCGCCATTCTCCCCCTCAGGGGTCGATGGCAGATCGTTCGTGAAATTTCGAAGAACCGCCCCTCGGGGCGGTTTTTTCGTTTGCGCCACCGCCCTCGATTGCCTATTATATGACCACAATTTAGTGATGCCTGTTTTTGCATCACAGTGGTCATGGGCAAAACCCTGAGCACATTGCCGCATGTTTGGGCAATGTGATCGGGTTTTTGCACGTTTGCGCGCCAGCGCTTGCCTGATGATTTCTTCATCAAGGCCTAGATTGTTGATTCCCCAGGAAAACCAATCCCCCCTCGATCTGGCATGAAACTTGATCAGGCTGTCGCGCCCGTATGACGCGGGCTTGATCAAGGAGAGAGGGTCAATGGAAGCGACACGTACGGGTGTGGACGTCTTGTTCGTCCTGTTGGGGGCGATCATGGTGCTGGCGATGCATGCCGGCTTTGCCTTCCTCGAGGTGGGCACGGTCCGCAAGAAGAATCAGGTCAACGCCCTGGTGAAGATCATCACCGACTTCGCGATGTCGACCCTGGCCTATTTCCTGATCGGCTACGCCATCGCCTACGGCCCGACCTTCCTGGTCTCGGCCGATCAGCTGGTGGGCAAGGCCGAAGGCGCGGCGTTTGCCGCCAATGGCTATGATCTGGTCAAGTTCTTCTTCCTGGCCACCTTCGCTGCGGCCATTCCGGCGATCATCTCGGGCGGCATCGCCGAGCGCGCCCGCTTCTGGCCGCAACTGATCGCCACCACCATCCTGGTCGCGCTGGTCTATCCGACCTTCGAGGGCATGGTGTGGGGCACCCGCCTGGGCTTCCAGGATTTCATGAAGGCCACCTTCGGCCAGCCCTTCCACGATTTCGCCGGTTCGGTGGTGGTCCATGCCGTCGGCGGCTGGATCGCGCTGGGCGCCGTCTTGATGCTGGGCGCGCGCATGGGCCGCTACAAGAAGGACGGCCGCGTCGTCGCCATCCCGCCGTCCAACATTCCGTTCCTGGCGCTGGGATCGTGGATCCTGTGCGTCGGCTGGTTCGGCTTCAACGTCATGAGCGCGCAATTGATCGATGCCATCTCCGGCCTGGTGGCGATGAACTCGCTGATGGCCATGGTCGGCGGCATCCTGGTCAGCCTGCTGGTCGGCAAGAACGATCCCGGCTTCGTCCATAACGGCGCGCTGGCCGGGCTGGTGGCGGTATGCGCCGGTTCCGACGTCATGCACCCGCTGGGCGCCCTGGCCACCGGCGGCATCGCCGGCGGCCTGTTCGTCGCCGCGTTCGAACTTTGCCAGAACAAGTGGCGCATCGACGACGTGCTGGGCGTGTGGGCCCTGCATGGCCTGTGCGGCTTCATGGGCGGCATCGCCTGCGGCGTGTTCGGCCAGGAAGCCCTGGGCGGCATGGGTGGCGTCAGCCTGACCGCCCAGATCGCCGGCACCGTGACCGGGGCCGCCTTCGCCCTGGTCGCCGGCCTGGCGGTCTATGGCGGCCTCAAAGCCTCGATCGGCATCCGCCTGTCCGAGGAGGACGAGTTCATGGGCGCCGACCTGGCCATCCACCATATTCCCGCCTATCCCGAGGAATTCGCCTCGGTGCACGATACCGGCCCGATGGCGGCCCGCGCCTCGGCGAAGGCGACCGCCTCGGCATCGCGCAGTACAGCCATCGGCTGAGGACTGGACGAGCCCCCCTCCCGATGTGATAATCCCTAGTGGTTAGCCGTCGGGAGGGGTAACTGGTGGTAGAGCAACAGCGAAAGGACAGAAGCGACCTGGTCGGCAGCCGGGCCGTGATCGCCTTGGGGGCCATCCTGGTGGCCGCCGTGCTGGTGATCACCTCATACGAAATCTGGCGCCAACGCACGGTGGTGCTTTCCTCCTCCGCCGCCGGCTTGGAATCCCTGGCCCTGACCCTGGCCGAGCAAACCGAGCGCAATATCGAAAACGTCGAAAAGGTGATTGACTCCGTCATCGACTCGCTCGCTGAAGGTGGCGGCATCGACCACGCCGGCTCGGCAGACATGCATCGCGAACTGAGGGAACGCGCCGTCGGCGTGCCCCAGATCAACGGCATCGCCCTGGCCGATTCCAGTGGCCGGGTGCTCAACACCCTGACCCAATGGCCGGCACCGCAATTCAACATCGGCGACCGCGGGTATTTCCAGTTCCACCGCGACCACACCGATAAGGCGATGCACATCGGCCCGCCGGTCATCGCGCGGAACTCGGACCGCGAAGTCATCACCCTGTCCAAGCGGATCAGCGGCCCCGACGGGTCGTTCAAGGGCATCGTCACGGTCATCGTCCTGCCCCGCTATTTCCAGGATGCCTATGCCCGGGTGCTGCCGGCCAACAACAGCGCCTTGGCCCTGTTCCGCACCGACGGAATCCTGCTGGCCCGCGCCCCCGAGGCCCCGGGGGCCAAACTGGGCAAGTCCTACGCCCACCTGCCCGATTTTCAGCCCGACGCCCCCTTGAGCGGCCTGGTCCGCGCCCCCAGCCCGATGGACGGGCAGATGAGGATGGTCGCCTTCCATACCCTGGCCCGCTATCCGCTGAAGCTGAACCTGTCGCTGGACGAGGGGCAATTGCTGGCCTCGTGGCGTGGCAACACCCTGCGCCTTGCCGCCTTCGGGGTGACGGCGACCATCTTGCTGACCAGCATGGTGTTCCTGCTGGTCCGCCACATGCGCGGCGAAGAAGAAAGCGTGCGCCAGTTGCGCGACAGCGAAAATCGCCTGCGCCTGGCCCAGTTCACCCTGGACCACGCCGCCGACATGGTGTTCTGGGCGACCATGGACGGCCGCGTGATCTATGCCAATCGGGCGGCGTGCGAACGAACCGGCGTGACCGTCGAGGAGGCGCTCACCTTGACGGTGGCCGAGCTGGACCCGGCCTTCAGCCCCGAAATGTGGCAAGGCCACCTGGCCACCCTCAGACAAGACGGCACCGTCCGCTACGAGGCGGTGCACCGGCCGCGCAAGGGGCGGCCGTTCCCGGTCGATGTGGTCATCACCACGGTCATGTGGGAGGGCCAGGAATCGCTGTGCGCCTTCGTGCGCGACATCACCGACCGCAAGCAGGCAGAGGCCGCCTTGGCCGAACAAGCCATCAGCCTCGAGGCCTCGAACGCCGAACTGGAACAGTTCGCCTATGTCGCCAGCCATGACCTGCGCGAGCCGCTGCGCATGGTCAACAGCTTCGTTACCATGCTGTCGAAGCGCTATGGCGACAAGCTGGACGACGAGGCGCGCGACTATATCGCCTTCGCCCAGGACGGCGCGGTGCGCATGGATCGGCTGATCCTGGACCTGTTGGAATATTCCCGTGTCGGCAGCCTGGACCGGCCCTTATCGCCGACGCCGCTGGGCCAATGCATCGATCTGGCCTGCCGCAACCTGCTGCTGGCCATCGACGAAAGCGGTGCGGCCATCGATCGCGGCACCGACTTCCCCATGGTCATGGCCAACGAGGAGGAACTGGTCCGCCTGCTGGTCAACCTGATCGCCAACGCGCTGAAGTACCGCGCTCCCGACCGGGCGCCACGGATCACCATCAGCTCCGAGCGGCGCGACGACGATATCCTGGTCACCATCGCCGACAACGGCATCGGCATCGCGCCGGAATATTTCGAGCGCATCTTCCGCATCTTCCAGCGCCTGCACGGCCGCGACCGTTACGAGGGCACCGGCATCGGCCTGGCCATCTGCAAGAAGATCGTCGAGCGCCATGGCGGGCGCATCTGGGTGGAATCGGTGCCCGACCAGGGATCAAGCTTCCACTTCACCCTGAAGCCGACCCCTACCCCTTCGCCAGGGCCCTGACCTCGCCGGAGACCGCCACCCGGCCGGTGCCGACATAGGCCTCGTGGTTGGCCTCGATCTCGTCGGGCTTGTAAAGATAGTTGACCATCAGCCCGAAGGATTGCCCCAGCCCCTTGCGGCTAAGGTCGGCCAACCAGTTCAGCCGCTCGACGCGGGCGCCGTTGGCCAGGTGGAACTGCGCCACCGGGTCCAGCGCCTTGCCCCGCTCGTTCTTCTCGGCACTCAGATAGCGGGCCGCCAGCCGGGTCAGCACCGGCTGCAGCGCTTCGGCGAACAGCGCGTCCCTATGCCAGGCCGGATCGGCCAGCAAGGCCTTCAGGCTGCCCTTGGCGCCCAGCCCGTGCGACACCTGCCCCAGCCGGTGGTGCTCGGCCGCGTTCAGCAGGCCCGGCTCGCCGGCGGCCAGGCGCTGGTTCAGCCAGGCGGCGAAGCCGGGAATCGGCGACAGCGTGGCGAAGGTCTTGAGGCGGGGGAATTCGCGGCTCAGTTCCTCGACCACCTTCTTGATCAGGAAATTGCCGAAGCTGATGCCGTTCAGGCCGCGCTGGGCGTTGTTGATGGAATAGAAGATGGCGGTGTCGGCCTGGGCCGGGTCGCCGACCGGGGCGGTGGGGTCCAGCAATTCCTGGACGTTGCCGGCCAGGCCCCTGACCAGGGCCACCTCGACGAAGATCAGCGGCTCGTCGGGCATGCGCGGATGGAAAAAGGCGTAAAGCCGGCGGTCGGAATCCAGCCGGTTCTTCAGATCGTCCCAGCCCTGGATGGCATGCACCGCCTCGTAGGCGATGAGCTTTTCCAGGATCAAGGCCGGCGAGCGCCAGGTGATGCGCGAAAGTTCCAGGAAGCCGACGTCGAACCAGGCGGTCAGCAAGGCCTTCAGATCGGCTTCCAGGGCGGCCAGGCCGGGATCGCCCGCCCCCATGCCGGCCAGCTCGGCCCGCAAATCGACCAGGAACTTGATGCCCTCGGGCAGGGCGTTGAACTGGGCCAGCAGACGGACGCGTGGCGGTTCCAGGGCGGCGCGCAGCGCCTGCTCGGCGGCCGGGCGGGCGGCATCGTCGGCGGCGGCCAGGGTGGCGATGGCGGCATCGACGCGGGCGCGGTCGGGACCGAAGCGGTCGGCCATCACCTGAAGGAAGCGGCGCCTGCCATCGCCCGACAGCGCCAGATATTCGCGGCCCAGAGCCGAAGCCCGCGCCCGGGCCGACACCTCGCCGCCCTTGGCGTCGAGGCAGGCTCGCATCTGGGCGGCCAGACGCTCGGGATCATCGCCGGAAAGGTCGGGGGCGAAATGCAGGGTCTCGCCGCCCTTGGCCGAGCCGGCGACATCCAGCCACACCTTGGCCAGGCCCTTGATGCGTTCCAGCAAACTGGTTCCGACCGCGTGGGTCATGGCGGCCTCCTCGCTCTTCCTGCTCTCCATCCCATTCCTTTCATACCGGCGAGCGGATAAATCGACTCGCCGTATCAGCCCTCGCCGGTATCACATAGGTACCATTCAGGCCTGATGCCAGGCGGCAAACTCGGTCAGTACGGCCGGAATGGCCCCGATCAGATCCTCGGCGATCAGGCCGGGACCGATGCTCGACGCCGCCCGTCCGTGCAGCCACACCGCGGCGGCCGCCGCCTCGAAACAATCCATGCCGGCCGCCATCAGGCCGCCGGCCAGGCCGGCCAGCACGTCGCCGGCTCCGGCGGTGGCCAGCCAGGGCGGCGCGTTGGCGTTGATCACCGCACGGCCGTCGGGATGGGCGACCACGGTGTCGGGGCCCTTCAGCAGCACCACCGCCCCGGCCCGTTCGGCCGCCTGGCGGGCGCGATGCAGCCGGCTGCCGGTCAGCTTTCCGAACAAACGCTGGAACTCGCCGTCATGGGGGGTCAGCAGCACCTGGGCCGACAGATGGCGGAACAAGGCGTCGGCCGAGCCGGCGAACACCGTCAGCGCGTCGGCATCCAGGATGCAGGTGCGCCCGGCGGCCAACACTTCGCGGACATGATGACGCATCTGGTCGTCGCGGCCGCCGCCCGGCCCCAGCACCCAGACATTGCGCCTGGTGTCGGCCAGCAGGGCGGTGAAATGGTCCAGCCCGGCGACGATGGTGCCGGGATCGCCGGCCCGATAGGTGGCGAGCGCAGGTGGTGGTGCTGCGATGGTCGCCAGCCCCGCCCCGCCGCGGCGCGCCGCCAGGGCGGCCAGCCGGGCCGCGCCGGTCATCTCGGCACCGCCCACCACCACCACATGGCCGCGCGCATATTTGTGGCCGGCTGCCTGGGGCCAGGGGAAGGAATCGGCCCACAATTCGGGGCCGTTCTCCCACGCCGCCGGCTCGACCTCGGCCAAGACCTGCTCGGGGATGCCGATGTCGGCCAGTACCACCTCGCCGCATTTCAGCCGGCCGGGCAGCAGCAGATGGCCGGGCTTCAGGCGGAAGAAGGTCACCGTCGCCACCGCCTGCGGCGCACAGCCCAGGATGGCGCCGGAATCCCCATCGACCCCCGACGGCACGTCGGCGGCGATCACCGGCACGCCCCGCTCATCGACCGTTTCCACCATCTTCGCGGCGATGCCGTCCAGCGGCCGGGCCAGGCCGGCGCCGAACAGACAATCCAGCACCAGATCGGCCCGTTCAATGATATCAATGGCTAAGGGCTCGATTCGATGGCGCCAGCGGGCCGCCATCAAGGCGGCGTCACCTTGCAGGTTGACAGCGTCGCCCAGCAGCCCGACCCGCACCGCATAGCCGGCACGGTCCAACAGCCGGGCGGCGACAAAGCCGTCGCCGCCATTGTTGCCCGGTCCGCACAGCACCGCCACCCGGCAAGCCGGGAACCGGCGCATCGCCTCGCGGGCCAGGGCCCAGCCGGCGGCTTCCATCAGACGCTCGCCGGGGATACCGCCGGCGATGGCCAGCGAATCGGCGCGATACATCTCGGCGACCGACAGAACTTCGTTTGCCATGGTGCGCCTCCACTACCGCTTGTCCTTCAAGGGTACGTCCGATCGCCCCACAGGGAAAGCGCCAGCCTTGCAGCGCTGCCTTGCCCTGGCCTGGGGTTTGGGCTACCACGGATACAGCAATCGCCTGGGAGGCATTCCCGTGAGGGTCCTGGTTCTCGGCGCCGGTGTCGTGGGCACCGCCGCCGCCTGGTATTTGGCCCGCGCCGGCCATCAGGTGACGGTCATCGACCGCCAGCCCGCCGCCGGCATGGAAACCAGCTTCGCCAATGGCGGGCAGATCTCGCCCTGCCATGCCGAGCCGTGGGCCAGCCCGGCGGTGATCGGCAAGATCGTGCGCTGGCTGGGCAAGGACGACGCGCCCTTGCTGTTCCGCTGGCGGCGCTGGGACCCCGATCTGTGGCTGTGGGCGGCGCGCTTCCTGACCAATTGCACCGGCCAGGCCCTCGAGATCAACCTGGAACGCACGCTGCGCATCGCCATCTATTCCCGCGCCAAGCTGGCCGAGCTTCGGGCCGAGCTGGGGCTGGAATACGACCAGCGCCGCCTGGGCATCCTGCATGTCTATCGCAGCGGGCGCGAATTCGACCATGCCTGCCACGCCGCCGACCTGATGCGCCAATACGGATTGTTCCGCCAGGTCAAGACCTCTAGCGAATGCGTGTCGCTGGAACCCGCGCTGGCGGCCGTCGGCACCCGTCTGGCCGGCGGCATCCACACCCCCGACGACGAAAGCGGCGACGCCCACAAATTCACCCAATTGCTGGCCGGCCATGCCGCCCGCATCGGCGTGACCTACCGCTATGGCGTCACCATCAACACCTTGTTGACACAAGGCGACCGGGTGACCGGCGCCGCTACCGACCAGGGCGAGTTGTTGGCCGACGCCACCATCCTGGCGCTAGGCAGTTGGAGCCCGCTGATGGCCCGCCCGGCCGGGCTGCGCCTGCCCATCGTGCCGGCCAAGGGCTATTCGATCACCGTTCCGGTCGATGGCCGCAAGGGGGCGCCGTTCGTGTCGATCACCGACGACGAATACAAGATGGTCTATTCCCGCCTGGGCGACCGCCTGCGGGTGGCCGGCACCGCCGAGATGGCTGGCCATGATCCGTCCTTGAACGAGCGGCGCTGGAACCTGATCCGCGAGCGGGCCAAGGGCCTGTTCCCCGATGGCGGCGATTACGCCCGGGCCGAGCCGTGGGCCGGCCTGCGCCCGGTCACCCCCGACAGCGTGCCGCTGATCGGCCCGACCCGGCTGAAGGGCCTGTGGCTGGATACCGGCCATGGCACCCTGGGCTGGACCATGGCCTGCGGCTCGGGCCGGCTGCTGGCCGACATGGTGTCGGGGCGTCAACCCGAAATTGACACCGAGGGGCTGGGGTTGGATCGCTTCAAGCTTTTCATTTAAATACAACGCCCTAAGAAGCGCGTCTGTAACTGGGGCAAAAGTCCGGGCGATCAGGCGGCGTAGCGCGCGGCGATCAGCGAGGGGAGTCCCGGCACGGCGTTTCCGACAGCGGCGCCGAGGCGGTCTCCCAGGAAATCCCAGAACGAGATGCCGAGCTTGCGGCAGGTCTTGGCGAGGCCGAGGAAGGCGTCGCGGCAGTCGCGGCCCTGGTCGCTGCGGGTGTACGGCACCGGCAGCAGCTCGGCCTGGCGGTCGGCCAGCCACTGGGCGCGCGCCGGCCCCTGGCACTTGGGGCAGTGCCGGTTGCGGCAGGAATTGTACCCGGCCGGATCCGGGCCGCGCTGGTCGCAGAATCAAAAAGCCAGCAAGTCGTTGGACTTGCAGGCTTATTTGTTGGTTGCGGGGGCTGGATGCCAATTTTGGACATCAAAGCCTCAGCCAAGAAAGCAGCAGAATCTCCACGGGGCAACACCCCGCTGCCTTCCATAAACATCACGCGCGGCCCAACGCCTTCCACGAGCCTGAAACCCGAACAAAGCCGGGGGCCACCGAGGCCCGGAGTGCGCCCGGCCATATCCGCCGGCCGGGCGCTACCTAATCTCCTAGGGCTTGACCTCACCACCCGGAGGCGGCGGCGGCATCTCGCCACCCGGAGGCGGCGGAGGCGGCATGTTCGGATCACCACCGGGCGGAGGCGGCGGCGGCATCTCGCCACCCGGAGGCGGAGGCGGCCGGCCTGCGCAAGCTGCCGCTGCCGCTGGTGGTGTTCTGGAACTTCAATCATTTCGTCGTGGTCGAGGGATATGGCGACGGCACGGTCTTCCTGAACGACCCCGCCACCGGACCGCGCGCCGTGGCCGACCTTGAATTCGACGAATGCTTCACCGGCGTCGCCCTGGCGTTCGAAACAGGCCCCGACTTCGTGACCGGCGGCCATCCCCCGGGCGCCTGGACCACCATCAAGGCCAAGCTGGACGGCGTGCGCACCCCGCTGCTGTTCCTGCTGTTCACCAGCATCGCCCTGGCCTTTCCGGTGCTGGTCCTGCCGTCCTTCCAACGGGTCTTCGTCGATTATTACCTGATCGGGCACCTGAACGACTGGCTGGCCCCGCTGCTGGCGGCCATGGCCGCCGCCGCCCTGTTGCGCATGGGGCTGACCTGGCTGCAGCAAGAGCATCTGCTGAAGCTGCAGACCCGGCTGTCGGTGACCTCGTCGTCGCGGTTCTTCTGGCACGTTCTGCGCCTTCCCATCGGCTTCTTCGCCCAACGCTATGGCGGCGAGATCGCCACCCGCGTCCAGTTGAACGAGCGCGTCGCCACCTTGATCGGCGGCGACCTGGCCTCGGCCGGGTTGAACGCGGTCACCATGGTGGCCTTCGCGCTTTTGATGCTGCAATACGACGTTTTGCTGACCCTGGTCGGCCTGGCCTTCGCCGGCGCCAATCTCGCCGCCCTGCGGCTGGTGTCGCGCCGCCTGTCGGACGCCAATCAGAAATTGCTGCAAGATCGCGGCAAGCTGTCGGGCATCGCCACCCAGAATATCGGCATCATCGACAGCTTCAAGGCCTCGGGGATGGAAGGCCTGTTCTTTGGCCGCATCGCCGCCTATCACGCCAAGGTGGTCAGCGCCGAACAGAATCTGGCGCGCCAGCGCCTGTTCCTGCAGGCCGCCCCCTTGCTGCTGGGGGGCATCGCCTCGGCGGCGATCCTGACCGTCGGCGGCTTCCGGGTCATGGAGGGAACGCTGAGCATCGGCATGCTGGTGGCGTTCCAGATGCTGATGGCCCAGTTCCAGGCCCCGGTCACCGGCCTGGTCGGGCTGGGCGGCCAACTGCAAGAGGCCGAAGGCTATGTCAACCGGCTTGACGACGTGCTGCGTCATCCGCGCGCCCCCGAGTTCGCGGCACCGCCGGCTCCGGCGCGCAAGCTGACCGGCCGGCTGGAGGTCCGCGATCTGGTGTTCGGTTTTTCCCCGCTCGACCCGCCGCTGATCGAGGGTTTCTCGCTTACTCTGGCGCCGGGCGCCCGCGTGGCGTTGGTGGGCGGCTCGGGCTCGGGCAAATCAACCATCGGCAAGCTGCTGGCCGGCTTCTACCGCCCGTGGTCGGGCGAGATTGTGTTCGATGAAGTCCCGATGGACCGACTCGGGCGCGAAACCCTGCGGACCTCGCTGGGGATCGTCGATCAGGACATCGCCCTGTTCGAAGGCACCATCCGCGAGAATTTGTCCCTGTGGGACGACACCTTGCCCGATGAACGCATGGTCCGCGCCGCCAAGGACGCGGCCATCCACGACGTCATCGCCGGCCGGGCCCAGGGCTATGATTCCCCGGTGTCCGAGGGTGGGCGGAACTTCTCGGGCGGGCAGCGTCAGCGCATCGAGATCGCCCGCGCCTTGGCCGCCGAGCCCTCGATCCTGATCCTGGACGAAGCGACCAGCGCGCTGGACGCGGCGACCGAGGTGGCGGTGGTCGAGAATTTGCGCCGCCGCGGCTGCACCTGCATCATCATCGCCCACCGCCTGTCGACCATCCGCGATTGCGACGAGATCGTCGTGCTCGAGCGCGGCCGCATCATCCAGCGCGGCACCCACGACGCGATGATGGCGGCCGACGGCCCCTATCGCCGCCTGATCGAGCATTGAGGGCGCCATGACCAGCCAAGCCCCGGTTCCCACCGCCCTTCCCCCCAGCCTGCTTGCCGGCGGCAAGACGCAGGATCTGGCGGCCAATCAGGTTCTGGCCTTGACCGGTGAAAGCGGGCTGTGGCTGGTCGAGACCGGCGAATTGGATGTCTTTGCCGTCGATCGTGACGCCGACGGCCGGCCGGGGGTGCGACGCCACCTTGCCACCGTGACCACGGCCGGGCTTCTGGCCGGGCTCGACTGGCCGGCCGACACCGCTATCAACATCGATATCGTCGCCATCAGCCGGGGCGCCCGGTTGTCCCACATCACCGCCGAGACCCTGCCCTCGGTCTCGGACCCGGCCGCCCTGTCGAGCCTGGGCCAAGCCCTGGATCGCTGGATCATCGGCCTGACCGCCGGGCTGACCCGCTTCTTCGCCCTGCGGTCCGCCGCCATCCTGCCGCTGGCCCCCGGTGCTTCCGTCACCGCCGCCGAAGGCACGCTGATCGGCTGCCCGCGGGGACTGATCTGGGCGCTGGTCTCGGCCGGTTCGGCCCGTTATCTCGGGGTCGAATCGCTGGCGGCGGCCGACCAGCCTCTGGTCCCGCTGACCCATGACAGCTGGTTGACCGCCGACCAAGGCGGCGCGACGCTGGTGGGCTATCCCACCGCCTCGCTGATGCAGACGCCGCACTGGCTGGCGCGCGCGCGCATCTTCCACCGGGTGTGGCTGCAAACTCTGGCCCGTAGCGTCGCCCACGAGGCCCTGGCCGAGGAACGGCGGCTAGACCGGCGCAACGGCGAGACCCAGGACGCCGTCGACGGCACCCTGACCCGCCTGGTCGGCCTGGTCGGCGAGGTGGTCAAACCCAGCCCGGTTCACGACCCCGACAATGCCTTGGCCATCGCCTGCGCCGCCGCCTGCAAGCCGCTGGGGATCACCATCGAGGCGTCTCCTCTGATGGTGCGACGGCGAACCGGCGACCGCCAACTGACGGTCGAGGACGTGGCGCGCATCGCCCGGGTGCGAGTGCGCCAGGTCGCCCTTCGCGGCCAGTGGTGGCTGCAAGATCTTGGGCCGCTGGTGGCCTTCGTCGATGATGACGGCCAGCCCGTCGCCCTGATCCCCGGCGGCGACGGCAAGTACCGGCGGCAATCCATCGACGGCACCGCGCCGCGCGTCATCGACGCCACCATGGCCGAGGATCTGGCCCCCATGGCGTGGAGCTTCTATGCCCCGCTTCCCGAAGGCCGGGTCACCGTGGCCGAATTGCTGCGGATGGGGTTGCGCAACCAGACAGCCGATCTGTTGACCGCCGGGGCGGCGGGGATTGCCGGCGGATTGCTGGGGCTGGCCTTGCCGCTCCTCACCGCCTGGGTCTTTCGCGACATCATTCCCGGTCATCTGGATGGTCAGCTGCTCCAGGTCGGCTTGGCCCTGATCATGGCGGCGACGGCGACCACCATCTTCAAGATCGTCGGCGACGTCGCCCTGCTGCGCATCGAGGGGCGCATCGCCGGGCGTCTGCAGGCCGGCATCATCGACCGATTGCTGCGCCTGCCCTCCAGCTTCTTCAACACCTATTCGACCGGCGACCTGGCGCTGCGCACCTTGACGGTCGAGACGGTCCGCAAGGCGCTGACCGGGCTGGTACTGTCGTCGGTCCTGGCGGCGGTGTTCTCGCTGTTTTCCTTCGCGCTGCTGTTCTGGTACCAGCCGGCCGCGGCGGCGCTGGCCGGGCTTTTGTTCCTGCTGGTGCTGGGGGTGTCGGCCTGGGCCGGCGCGCGGCAATTGAAGGCCATCTTCGAGGGCGAGGCCATCTCGGGCAACATCAACAGCCTGGTGCTGCAGTTGGTCAACGGCGTCCCCAAGCTGCGCATGGCCGGCGCCGAGGACCGCGCCTTCGTCCGCTGGGGCAAGGTCTTCGCGGAATTGCGGGCCCGCATGGTGCGCATGCGCCGGATCGCCAACGCCTATACCATCTTCCTGGCCGGGTTCGACATCGTCGCGTTGGGCCTGATCTTCCTGGTCATGGCCGGCGCGGCCGGAACCGACATGGATACCGGCTCGTTCCTGGCCTTCGTCACCGCCTTCGCCATGTTCATGGGGGCGACCACCCAGATGGGCCGCGCGGTGATCCAATGCTACAACGTCGCCCCGATGATCCAGCGCGCCCGCCCGTTGCTCGACACCGCGCCCGAGGTCGATTCCAGCAAGACCGACCCTGGCCAACTGAGCGGCGGCATCGAGGTGACCGGAGCGGTTTTTCGCTATGATGCCGGCGGCCCCAAGGTGCTGAACGGATTGTCCGTGGCGGCCCGGCCCGGCCAGTTCATCGCCTTGGTCGGCCCGTCGGGTTGCGGCAAATCGACCTTGATGAAGCTGATCCTGGGGTTCGAGCGACTGGAAGCCGGCGGAATCTTCTTCGACGGACACGATTTGCGCACGCTGGATATCCAGGCGGTTCGCCGCCAGATCGGCGTGGTGCTGCAATCGGGCCGGCTGATGCCGGGCACCATCTACGAGAACATCAAGGGCGCGTCGGACGCCAGCGTCGATGATGCCTGGGAGGCCGCTGCCATGGCCGGGCTCGACGGCGACATCAAGGCGATGCCGATGGGCATGCACACCGTGCTGACCGAAGGGTCGGCGGCGCTGTCGGGTGGCCAGGTCCAGCGGCTGCTGATCGCCCGCGCCGTGGTGGCGCGGCCGCGCATCCTGCTGTTCGACGAAGCGACCAGCGCCTTGGACAACCTGACCCAGGCGGTGGTCACCGAAAGCCTGTCGCGGCTGTCGGTCACCCGCATCGCCATCGCCCATCGTCTCAGCACGGTGAAGGATGCCGACCGCATCTTCGTGATGAAGGACGGCAGGGTCGAGGAACAAGGCACCTACGACGAATTGATGGCCCGCAACGGGCTTTTCTCTGAACTGGCCCGCCGGCAACTGACCTGATTGGGAGAACGGCAATGCGCAAGGTATTGGTGATATTGGGGCAATTGTCGGACAGCGACGTCGAGTGGCTGGCCCAGGCGGGAACGCGCGAAAAAGTCGCCGCCGGCCGGGTGCTGATCGAGGAGGGCCGCCCGATCTCGTCGCTCTATATCCTGCTCGACGGCCACATGGCGGTGTCGCTGAAGGGCATCGGGACGGTGGCGACCTTGAGTTCCGGCGAGATCATGGGCGAGATGTCGATGATCGATTCCCGGCCGCCCTCGGCCTCGATCACCGCGCAGGACGATTGCCTGGTCCTGGCCCTGTCGCGCGAGGCCCTGCAGCAAAAGCTCGATACCGACGTGGCCTTCGCCGCCCGCTTCTACCGGGCCATCGCCACCTTCCTGTCCGACCGGTTGCGCGGCACGGTGCAACGGCTGGGCTATGGCGACAGCGGCGCATCGCTGGACGAGGATGTCGAGCTGGAAGGCGAGCTTGATCTCAACGTGCTGGACAACGTCCACCTGGCCGGCGCCCGGTTCGAACGCATGCTGAAGACCTTGGGCGGATCGAGGTGATTTCGGACCTTGCGGCGGGATGATGCCAGAAACGCGAAAAGCCAGCGACCCGTTGGGGTTGCTGGCCTCAGATTGCTGACAAAGCCCTCGCCTTTGGCGGGGGCTTTTGATTCAATGGGGCATGCTCAAAAAACCGACGCCCCAACAGACGGAACTTGAGATGGTGACGATCGCGTCGCTGGTTCCGTCGGACCATCTGCTGCGTAAGATCGACGCGGCGATCGACTTCTCGTTCATCCACGACCGGGTGGCGCATCTGTATTGCCCCGATAACGGGCGTCCGGCGCTGGACCCGGTGGTGTTGTTCAAGATGCTGTTCGGGATGCGCTCCGAGCGGCAGTTGATGCGGGAGATCCAGGTCAACGTGGCGTATCGCTGGTTCCTTGGCCTGCGGCTGACCGACAAGGTGGCGGACGCCTCGACGCTGAGCCAGAACCGGCGGCGGCGGTTTGCCGACAGCACGATTTACCAGGACATTCTGAATTGATACGCCATTGACGATTTAACCACATCCAGCAGCGGTAGTTTTATGGAGTGCTCTGGTTTTCCCCCCTCCTGCTCCAGGTACTCCCTCATAGGCGTTAACATAGCGCACACACTTGGCGTTTTCGCTTTCTTGGGGTGTCGGCGAGGCGTACAGCGAGGCTGGT
>NZ_LWQU01000129.1 GCF_001650635.1 Magnetospirillum moscoviense
CGCGGATCACATCATGGCCAGCGGTCAGGTGAACCGCACAAACAGGCCGGACACATGACTGCACCCAGCCTGGTCGCACAGAACGTCGAATTTCCCTTGCAACGCAGGGGCCGTCCACACATGGGCGCAAGATACGTGGCCCGATTTCATCAATCGGGCCACGTATTATCTCCCGGTGATCCACGTCACCTTGAAGCCCAGCACATGGCCGTCCATCACGTCGATGGCGATGGGAAAGGGCGACCATACCCAGGTCTCGATCCCCTTGCCCTTGCCGGGGCAGCGCCGGGACGGCTTGCCCAACTGGTCGATCACCGCCTGAATCGTGTCGCCCAGCGCCAGGCCGGAAAAACCCGCCGGCATCTCGGTCGGCGGCCCCATCAATTGCATCGCCACCGCCACGTCGTCCTGATAGGTCACGACGTAATAGGGATGGGGGATCGAACGCTGGGCGATGAAATAGCCGCGCGCCTCGGTACGCCAGTCGATGGCGGTAATGGCGTCGGGCGGGCCCAAAGCCTCTTCGACCTGGCGCAGCCCCTGCGAGATCGCCACCGCGCCAATGCGCAGACAAGGCAGGAAGCTGGTCGGCTTGGTGCCGTGGGCCATGGATTGGCCGACATCGTTGGCCACCGCGCAGGCCAGGTTGCGGTCGGCGGTGCGCACGAACCGGCCGGCAACCGGCTGGGGCATGGCGCCGGGTTCGGGCAGTCCCTCGGGGCCCATGCAGGCGGCCGAAGCCGAGGAAGCGGTGGCCACGAGCACGGCCAGAAGGGCAAGGATTTTCATGGCGCCGGATGATAGGCGGGAATGCCGGCCCTGTCACCACCGGCGCTGGGCGCGGTGGGCGTTCCTCCTCCCCTTCGATGCAGGCGCCGGGACGGGTCCGTCAATTCCCGGGATTCTTACGGCGATTTAATGATGCCGAAAGGTGCGTGTAACCAGACGACGGGCATAGTTGTCGTCATCAGGAAGAGACAAGACGTCCAGCGAACCAGCGCTCCTCGCAGACGACATCCTCTCCCCGACAGGCGGACGAACTCCTCCGCCGACCGGACCCCGCGGCCCCCCTCCCCCACCGCCGCGGGAACACTTCACCGGCCGATCCCCCCTCGGCCGGCCCAGCGGAAAACGGCCCCCGCAGCGATCCCCCTGGCTGCGGGGGCTTTCCTTTGGGGCGGCCCACACGGTAATCTGGGAGCACCATGCGAATCCTGCTGATCGAAGATGACGGTGAGGCGGCGGCCTATCTCGCCAAGGGGCTGAAGGAAGCCGGCCATACCGTGGACCATGCCGCCAACGGCACCGACGGTCTGTTCCTGGCCACCACCGAACGCTACGATTCGATGATCGTCGATCGCATGCTGCCGGGCCTGGACGGGTTGGCCATCATCCAGACCCTCAGGAATTCCGGCCACACCACCCCGGTCCTGATCCTGTCGGCGTTGGGCAAGGTCGATGACCGCGTCCGCGGCCTTAAGGCCGGCGGCGACGATTATCTGGTCAAGCCCTATGCCTTCGCCGAGCTACTGGCCCGCATCGAGGCACTGGGCCGGCGCGCCCAGGCCACCCAGCCCGACACCCGCCTGAAGGTCGAGGATCTGGAGATCGACCTACTGGCCCGAGCGGTCACCCGGTCGGGCCGGACCATCGACCTGCAGCCGCGCGAATTCCGCCTGCTGGAATATCTGATGCGCCATGCCGGCCAGGTGGTGACCCGGACCATGCTGCTGGAAAACGTGTGGGAATATCATTTCGACCCGCAGACCAACCTGATCGACGTCCATATCAGTCGGCTGCGCCAGAAGGTCGACAAGGATTTCGACCAACAATTGATCCATACCGTGCGCGGTGCCGGATACTCGCTCCGTGCGGCCCGCTAGTTTTCCCCTGCCGCCCTTGCTGCGCGCCACCATCTTTCGGATGGCGCTGTCCTATCTGGGTATCTTCACCGTCTCGGCCATCGCCCTTCTGGCCCTGGTATCGTGGACGACCTCGGTGTTCATCGAGTGGCAGATCCAGGAAACCGTCGAAGCCGAGACCACCGGCCTGTCCGAGCAATATCGCGAGCGCGGCATCACCGGCATGGCCGAGGTCATCGGCAGCCGCGCCTCGCAGGATCTGGAACGGCGCGCCGTCTATCTGCTCAGTTCGCCCGACGGCACCCGCCTGGCCGGCAATCTGTTCGGCTGGCCGACCGAATCGGTGGCCGAGGGCGGCTGGATGCGCTTTCCCATCGAACGGTTCGGCGAAGGCCGGTTCGGCACCGACATCCTGGCCCGGCTGTACATCCTGCCCGACGGCCACAAGCTGCTGGTCGGCCGCTCGCTGCACGAGGCCCGCCGCGTCAAGTCGGCCATCAATCGCGCCCTGGGCTGGGGTCTGGCGCTGACCATCCTGTTGGGCATCGTCGGCGGCTACCTGACCAGCCGGCACATGCTGCAGCGCGTCGATTCCATGAGCCGCACGGCGCGGCGCATCGTCGGCGGCGACATGGCCAGCCGCATGAAACTAAGCGGCGCCCGGGACGAGTTCGACCAGCTGGCCGCCAGCTTCAACGACATGATGGACGAGATCGAGCGGCTGGTGGACAACATCCGCACCGTCACCGACAACATCGCCCACGATTTGCGCACGCCGCTGAACCGGCTGCGCTCGCGCATCGACGTCGCCCTGCTGGCCGAGCCCGACGCCGCCGCCTTGCGCCGGACCCTCGAGGAAACCCTGGCCGAGGCCGACAATCTGCTGGCCACCTTCAATGCCCTGCTGGCCATCAGCAACGCCGAATCCGGCCAGCGCCTGCACAGCTTCGAGCCCCTGGACCCGGCACGCCTGGCCGAGGACGTGGTCGAGCTGTACGAGCCGTTGGCCGAGGACAAGGGGATTTCGCTGTCGTGCCACGCCGATATTGGCCTGCAGCTGGACGGCGACCGTCATCTGCTGTTCCAGGCCCTGGCCAACTTGGTGGACAACGCCGTCAAATACACCCCGGCGCAGGGTCGGGTCGCCGTCACCGTCGCCGGGCTGGATCAAGCCATCGAAATCGCCGTGACGGATTCGGGGCCGGGGATTCCCAAGGAAGCCTGCGGTCGGGTCCTGGACCGCTTCGTCCGCCTGGACCAGACCCGTTCGACGCCGGGGAACGGCTTGGGGCTGTCGCTGGTCCGCGCCGTCGCCCACCTGCACGGCGCCGCCCTGAACCTGGACGATAACGGGCCGGGCCTGAAGGTGCGGATGACCTTCCCCCTGCCCCCGGCCTGATCAGATCAGGAACAGGTCGTCCAGGGCCTTGAACAGATCGTCGCCGAAGGAAGGCCCCTTGTGCAGCACCGGCACCTTGCGGGGCAGCAGGGCCAGGCGCTCGTCACCCTGGTCCAGCGAGGTGATCACCGCGATAGGGATGTTGCGGGTCGCCGGCATCGACACCAGGCCGATGGCCAGGTCGATACCGTCGAGATGGGGCATGATCGCCGACACCACGATCAGGTCGGGCTTGGTCTGCACCGCCTGCGAGAAGGCCTCGATGGTATCGGGCACCACCGAGACGCGGTAGCCGCATTGCTGCATTTCGCGCTCGACGAAGCGGGTCTGGGCGCCGGGCGGCATCACCAGCATCACCTCGACGTTCCGGACCTCGATGTCGCCGACGTCGAAGCCCAGGCGGGCCGGCAGCTTGCGCACCAGGGCGGCGGTTTCGGTGTCGGGGTCCAACCGCCCCTCGGCCAGGGCCAGCATGATGTCGATGAAGGATTGCAGATCGTCCCACAGCCGGGGCGGCATCACGCGCGGCGCATGGGTGACGTAATCGTCCAGACGCAGCACCACCGTCGCCAGCTGGCGCAGCCCGAAATTGGCGGCCTGGCCCTTGAAGCGAAGGGCGGCGCGGCGGAACGGCTCGATCACCTCGGCCTCGGTCTGATGCCCGTTGCGGCCGGAATCCAGTTTGACGTCAAGTTCCTGCAGGACCTCGACCACCTCGTCGAGGAACTCGTTGCGCATCTCGTCTGCCAGATCGTGCAGCTTACCAGTACCGGAATCAGTCATCGAGTTCGCGCCTTATTGCTGCCCCCAGCCTTGTCACCTTACTCCCTATGTCTGCCTGCGACTACCCTTCCGGAAAGGCATTGATGCATTCGGACGGTTGCGTTGGGAGCAAAACCCTACGACACTGGAACATCGCCTGAATTCGCGGCCAAGGGATGCCGAACGTTGACGACAGAACACACGCTGGACCGCATCGCCAACCGGGAAATCCTGTCCTGCATGCCCGAGACCCCGATCGTCGAGGCGGCGCGGCAGATGGCGTCGCTTCGGTGCAGCTCGATCGTCGTCGTCGAGAACGGCCTGCCGGTCGGCATCTGGACCGAGCGCGATGCCCTGGCCATCGATTTCACCAACCCCGCCTCGGTTCGCCGCCCCATCTCGACGGTGATGAGCAAGCCGATCAAGACCATCCATGCCTCGACCTCGGTGGGCGACGCCGGTGTCCGTTTCCAGATGGAAGGGGTCCGCCATTTCGTGGTGATCGACGATGCCGGCCACCCGGTCGGCGTGGTCAGCCAAAGCGACGTCATCTTGCGCCACGGGGTCGAGCATTTCCTGGTGCTGCGCAACGTCGCCTCGGCGATCAAGCGGCCGATGGTCATGGTTGGCGATCAGGCGCCGCTGACCGAGGCCGTGGCCGAAATGCGCGCCGGCCAAGTCGATGCCGCCGTGGTGATGGGCGAGCGCGGCGAGGCGCCCGGCATCATCACCGAACGCGACGTCGTGCGCATCATCGCCTCGGGCGGCGAGGTCCCGGCCCGGGTCGGCCTGATCGCCAGCCGCCCGCTGATCAGCATGAACAAGAACGACAGCCTGTTGGCTGCGCGCAACATGCTGGAGGAACGCCATATCCGCCACCTGGCGGTGACCGACGACGACGGCACGCTGATCGGGTTGCTGTCCTTCTCGGACATCCTGGCGACCTTGCAGTACGAGTATGTCCAACGCCTGGACGAAGCCTTGCGCGAACGAGACGAGGCGTTGCTGAAATCCCGCAAGGACCTGCATCTGGCCCGCAAGGTCATCGAGGCGTCGCTGGACGGCATCATCATCTGCAGCCCGCAAGGCCTGATCGAATTCGTCAACCCGTCCTTCACCCTGCTGACCGGCTATGCCTATGACGAGGTGATCGGCAAGAATCCCAGCCTTTTGAAATCCGGCCGCCACGACGAAACCTTCTACCGCGCCATGTGGGACACCCTGGCGACCGAGGGCGTGTGGCAGGGCGAGGTGTGGAACCGCAGAAAGACCGGCGAGATCTACCCCGAATGGCTGACCATCAACGTCATCCGCGACGAGGATGGGCGCATCACCCAATATGCGGCGGTGTTCTCGGACATCACCGAACGCAAGCGCACCGAAGAGCGCATCAAGAACCTGGCCTATTTCGACGTGCTGACCGGGCTGCCCAACCGCCGCCTGTTCACCGACCGCCTGCAGATCGCCATCGCCAACGCCCACCGCCACGACCACCAGCTGGCGATCATGTTCCTGGACCTTGACCTGTTCAAACGCATCAACGATTCGCTGGGCCACGGCATCGGCGACCGGGTGCTGGTGGAAACCGCCAACCGCCTGAGCCATTGCGTGCGGGAAGGCGACACCGTCGCCCGGCTGGGCGGCGACGAGTTCGTGGTGCTGCTGCCCGAGATCGACCATGTCGAGGACGCGGCCAAGCTGGCCGAACGCATCATCGCCCACGTCAAGATGCCGTTCCAGGTCACCGACCACGAGCTTTACGTCACCACCTCGATCGGAATCGCCGTCTATCCCGATGACGGCACCACGGCGGAAACCCTGATCAAGAACGCCGACACCGCGATGTACCGGGCCAAGGATCTGGGCCGCAACGCCTTCCAGCTCTACACGCCCGCCATGAATGCCCGCTCGTTCGAGCGCTTGGCGATGGAATCGGCGCTGCGCCACGCGCTGGCCCGCAATGAATTCACCCTGGTCTACCAAGGCAAGGTCAATCTGGTGAACGGCCAGATGTCCGGCGTCGAGGCCCTGGCCCGCTGGCGTCACCCCGAAATGGGCATGGTGTCGCCGGTCGAGTTCATTCCGCTGGCCGAGAACATGGGGCTGATCTCGGAAATCGGCGCCTGGGCCCTGAAGGCCGCCTGCCGCCAATGCAAAAGCTGGCACGAACTGGGCCTGCCCAAGGTGCGCATAGCGGTCAACGTCTCGACCCTGCAATTCCGCGAGAGCGACATCCCGTCGCTGGTCACCGAGGCGCTGGCCGAAAGCGGGCTGGAACCGCATTACCTGGAACTGGAAATCACCGAATCGGTGCTGATGGCCCGGGTCGACGACGTCTCGCAGGTGCTGCGGGATCTGCGCGCCATGGGCGTGCATGTGTCGATCGACGATTTCGGCACCGGCTATTCATCGCTGTCCTACCTGAAGAAGATTCCCATCGACGCCCTGAAGATCGACCGGTCCTTCGTCGCCGACATCGAGGACGGCACCGGCGACGGCGCCGAAATCGTCTCGACCATCATCGACCTGGCCCACAATCTGAAGCTGCGCGCCATCGCCGAGGGCGTCGAAACCGCCGAGCAGGCCGACTTCCTGCGCTCGAAGGGCTGCGACGAGATCCAGGGCTATCTGGTCAGCCGCCCGGTCTCGGGCGAGGATTTGATCAGCCTGTTCGACCGCGACCTGCTGCCCGGCGCGTGACGCGCAAGGCCGACCTAGACGCTGCCGCCATGGCCCTGATGGTGACGTTGTGCGCCGTCTGGGGCCTGAACCAGGTCGCAGCCAAGGTCGCCAATGCCGGTATTTCCCCTTTGTTGCAAGCGGGCCTGCGTTCGGCCGGCGCCGCCGTTCTGGTGGGAGCGTGGTCGGCATGGCGCGGCGTACCGTTATTTGCCAAGGACGGCACCCTGGCCCCCGGATTGCTGGCAGGATTGATGTTCGCCGCCGAATTCGGCCTGATCTTCAAGGGATTGGACTTCACCACCGCCGCCCGGGGCGTAGTGTTCCTTTACACCGCCCCCTTCGTCGTCGCCATCGGCATGCATGTGCTGGTCCCGGCCGAGCGGCTGAACCGTATCCAGACCGGCGGACTGGTTGCCGCCTTCCTGGGCATCGTCGCCGCCTTCGGCGAGGCGCTGACGCTGCCCGCCGACCGACAATGGATCGGGGATGCGATGCTGCTGGCCGCCGCCCTGTTGTGGGGGGCGACCACCCTGGTGGTGCGCATTTCGCCGCTTGGCCGCGCCAAGGCCGAAAAGACCCTGTTCTACCAGCTGGCGGTGTCGGCGATCCTGCTGCCGGTGGCCTCGGTCGCCTTGGGCGAACAGGGCCTGACCGACCCCACCGCCATGGCCTGGGTTTCGCTGGCCTGGCAAATCGCAGGCGTCGCCTTCGCCTCGTACCTGGCGTGGTTCTGGTTGATCACCCGTTATCCGGCCACGCGTCTGTCGGCCTTTTCGTTCCTGACGCCGCTTTTCGGCGTCCTATTCGGCACCGTGCTGCTGGACGAGCCGTTCACCTGGCCATTGGCAGCCGGGTTGGTTCTGGTCGGGCTGGGCATCAGACTGGTCAACACCCGGACATGAAACGGCCGCCACCCGTGGGCGGCGGCCGGTGACCGATGGTCGCGATCAATCGCGGTCCTTCTTGCCCTTCTTGTCCTTCTTGTCCTTTTTGTCCTTCTTGTCCTTGCCGTGGCCCTTCATCTCGTCATCCATACGGTGGTCTTCCGACATGCCGTAATTGGGCGAGCCCTTCTTCGAGGTCGAGGTCGAGGTCCCGGTGGACTTGTTCATCTGCTCGGTCGCGGCCTGGGTGGCGGCGTCCTTGGCGGCCTGGGTGACGGTATCCTTGACGGTCTGGGCCTGGGCCCCCTGGGCGGCCAGCATCAAGATCGCGGCAGCGGCGACGACAAACTTCATGGATAGGTTCCTCCAAGGCTTCAATTGAAACCTCAGAGTGAACCTATCCAAAAGGAATGTAAACCGGTCAGCCGGCCAGCGCCGCCTCGATGCGGGCCACCGCTTCGGCGGCAAGGGCGGCGTCGGGGCCGCCGGCCTGGGCCATGTCGGGACGGCCGCCGCCGCCCTTGCCGCCCACCGCTTCCGAGCCGACCCGGACCAGATCGACCGCCGAGAACCGCCCGGTCAGATCGTCGGTCACCGCCACCACCAGGCTGGCCTTGCCGCCATCGGTGGCGACCAGGGCAACCACGCCCGAGCCGATCTGCTTCTTGATCTCGTCGGCCATGCCCTTCAGATCCTTGGCCGGCACGCCGTCCAGGACCCGGCCCGAGAAATTGATTCCGGCCACCTGCTTGACGGCAGCACCGCCGCCGCCACCGCCGCCGGTGGCCATCTGCTTGCGAGTCTCGGCCAGTTCGCGCTCGAGACGGCGGCGATCCTCGATCAGGCTGGCGACGCGGACCGGCAGGTCGGCGGGCGCGGCCTTCAACACCGACGCCGTCTTGGCCAGCAGCTCTTCCTGCTCGTTGGCCCAGACCAGGAAGGCGCTTCCGGTCACCGCCTCGATGCGGCGCACGCCGGCGGCGACGGCGCTTTCGGCCAGCACCTTGATGCCGCCGATGTCGCCGGTGCGCCCGACATGGGTGCCGCCGCACAGTTCGACCGAGAAATCGCCCATGGACACCACGCGCACTTCCTCGCCGTACTTCTCGCCGAACAGGGCCATGGCCCCGGCCTCGATGGCGGCGTCGGGGGTCATCAGCTTGGTCCCGACCGCCGCGTTCTTGCGGACCTGATCGTTGACGCGGATTTCGACGGCGCGCAATTCGTCATGGCTCAGCGCCTTGGGGTGGGCGAAGTCGAAGCGCAGGCGGTCAGCGCCGACCTGGCTGCCCTTCTGGGTGACGTGGTCGCCCAGCACGGCGCGCAGCGCGGCATGCAGCAGGTGGGTGGCCGAATGGTGGCCGCGGGTGGCGTCGCGGCGGGCGACATCGACGGCGAAATGGGCGTCCTCGCCCACCGTCACCGGGCCGCCTTCGACGGTGCCGACATGGACGATCAGATCGCCCAGCTTCTTCAAGGTGTCACGCACGACGATGCAGGCCTTGCCGCCGGCGATGGTGATGATGCCGGCATCGCCCATCTGGCCGCCGGATTCGCCGTAGAACGGGGTCTGGTTGGCGACCACCATCACTTCATGGCCGGGATGGACCGCTTCCACCGCCTTGCCGGATTCCACCAGGGCGACGATCTTGCCCTCGGCGTCGGTGGCGTCATAGCCCAGGAATTCGCTGGCGCCGACCTTCTCGCGGGTCTCGAACCACAAGGTCTCGGTCGCCGCCTCGCCCGAGCCGGACCACGCCTTGCGGGCCTCGGCGCGCTGGCGCTCCATGGCGGCGGCGAAACCGTCGGTATCGACGCCGATGCCCTTGGCCTTCAAGGCGTCCTGGGTCAGATCCAGCGGGAAGCCATAGGTGTCGTACAGCTTGAACGCCACCTCGCCGGCCAGCTTCTGGCCCGAGCCCAGACGGGTCAGTTCGTCGTCCAGCAGCTTCAGGCCCTTGTCCAGCGTCGCCTTGAAGCGGGTTTCCTCGAGCTTCAGGGTCTCGGTGATCAGGGCGCCGGCGCGGCCCAGTTCGGGATAGGCATCGCCCATCTGGGCGATCAGGGCCGGCACCAGCTTCCACAGCAAGGGATCGGTGCAGCCCATCAGGTGGGCGTGGCGCATGGCGCGGCGCATGATGCGGCGCAGCACATAGCCGCGCCCTTCGTTCGACGGCAGCACGCCGTCGGCGATCAGGAAGCAGCTCGAGCGCAGATGGTCGGCGACGACGCGGTGGCTGACCTTGTGCGGGCCATCGACATCGGCGCCCGAGGCGTTGGCCGATGCCTCGATCAGGGCGCGCATCAGGTCGATGTCGTAATTGTCGTGCTGGCCCTGCAGCACGGCGGCCAGGCGTTCCAACCCCATGCCGGTGTCGATGGACGGCTTGGGCAGCGGGATGCGGGTGGCCTTGTCCACCTGCTCGAACTGCATGAACACCAGATTCCAGATCTCGATGAAACGGTCGCCATCCTGGTCGGGGCTGCCGGGCGGGCCGCCGGGGATGTGCTCGCCATGATCGAAGAAGATTTCCGAGCACGGTCCGCACGGGCCGGTATCGCCCATGGCCCAGAAATTGTCCGAGGTCGGGATGCGGATGATGCGGTCGTCCGAGAAGCCGGCGATCTTCTTCCAGGCGTTGAAGGCCTCGTCATCGTCGTGATAGACGGTGACCAGCAGCTTGTCCTTGGGCAGCCCGAATTCCTTGGTGATCAGGTTCCAGGCCAGCTCGATCGCCCGATCCTTGAAATAATCGCCGAAGCTGAAATTGCCCAGCATCTCGAAGAAGGTGTGGTGGCGGGCGGTATAGCCGACATTGTCGAGGTCGTTGTGCTTGCCGCCGGCGCGCACGCACTTCTGCGAGGTCGCGGCGCGGACATAATCGCGCTTCTCGATCCCGGTGAAGACGTTCTTGAACTGCACCATGCCGGCATTGGTGAACATCAGCGTCGGGTCGTTGCGCGGAACCAGCGGGCTGGAGGACACGACTTCGTGGCCGTTCTTGCCGAAATAGTCGAGGAAGGCGCGGCGGATGGTATTTGCGGTTTGCATGGGACCCCGGGAATCAGGCGCTGAATTGGACCCTCGCTTTTACCCTTTGGCCCGCCCCCTGTCCAGTCGAGCGGGGCTGGTGCCGGCGCCGATCCTGCGATAGAGTGCCGACCATGCATGCAATCCTCGCGTTTATCCTGTTGCTGTTCGCCACCCAGGCTTTTGCCGGCCCGATCCGTTGCTCGGACGATGGCGAGGGCGGCGCCTGCGTGTGGGGCCGGGCCGAAGGGTTCGACGGCGCCACCCTGCAGGTGCGCGGCCTGAAGATCCATGTGGTCGGCATCGGGGTACCCAGCCGTCGCGACCTGTGCGCCAGCCGCACGACGAAAGAGGAATTCGATTGTGCGCGGCCGGCCAGGAAGCGTATGGGCGAGTTGCTGGCCAAGGGGGTGGCTTGCGACATCCTGGACGTTGCGGGCGACAAGCTGCACGGCCGCTGCAGGGTGACCGAGGGCGACCTTGGCCGTCTGCTGGTGGCCGCCGGCACCGCCAAGGCGGCCAAGGACGGCCCCTACGAGCCCGATCAGGCGGCGGCTTTGGCCGCCCACAAGGGCCTGTGGGCCACCGACATCGTACTGCCGAAGGATTGGGACGCGGTCAGGCGCAAGGCGGAATAGGCTCGTGGCGCATGTTCCGATCTGACCCGGTCAGATTGGAACATGCGCCAAGCCCGCGCGGCGCTTAAGCGGGCCCGGCACGGGCCGTACAGACAAAGCCTGAAGCCGGTTCCGATTTATCGGAAACGGCTTCAGGCCGCCACGCGGCCGGCCATCGCCTTCAGTTCGACGAAGAGCGGCCCGAACACCCCCTGCGGCTCGGATCCGTATTGCGCGACGAAGCCAGCCCGGCGGGCGTCGTCATAGGTGGTGGGATGGACCGGGGCGAACAGTGCCTCGAACAACTGCACCATCTGGCGTTCCGAGAATTGGCGCTGGGCCTTGTCCTCGGCCCGCTTGGGCACGAAGGCGTTCGACGCCACCGACACCGCCGACGGAGAGGAATCCATCATGATCAGGAACCAATCCTTGCGCGGGTCGAAGCGGCGGAACGATCGGGCGATGGTGACCAGCACCCGTTCCAGAATCAGGAAGGCCCGAGGATCGGCATGGAAAGATTCCCACTCGATCAGACCGCCCTCGCCCCGGTGGGTTTCGGCGATCAGGCGGATCTTGGCTTTCAGTTCCGAATGCATCTCGTCGCCCAGGATCATGCGCACCGCGGCGAAGAATTGCGGCAGATGCTTGCGCTCGATACCGCTGCCGGCCTGGTCCAGCAGATGTCCGAACGGATGGGTGATCAGCCGCCCCAGATAATCGGTGCGCTTCCGCTCGATCGAGGCCATCTCGAAAATGGCGTCGCAGGTCGATTCGGTCTTGTCGTAGAAGGCGGTCAGCGGGCCTTCGGCGGCCATGAAGGCATTGGCGATGCGGCGGACCTGATCCATCGACACCGAACCGTCCCCGTCCGCCGTTCGCTCGACCACTTCGAGAAACGTCTTGAGGGCCGATCCCACCAGGGACCGGCATCGTCGGCCGCCCGAGGGCCGCTTGTCCGATTCGACTTCGCCGATGACTGCCTCCTGCATTCCGGCCAAGCGAAAAGCTTCCTGCTTTGCAGGAAGACCGCAGCCAAGGATAGCAAGTCACTGTGCGTAAGTGTTAGGAGAAAAAAGTATAGCTCGCAACCCTACTCGCGGTTGCGCGCCCCGCACTCATCCACCAACTTTCCAAGCTGTTTGCACAACTTGGCGCGTTCGTCCTCGTCATTGGCCATGGCGTAAAGACGAACCCACTTTCCCTTCTTGCCCAGATCGACCGATTGCGTCGAAGGCTTTTGTCCGGCCAGGATCGGCGAGGCCTTGGCCAACACCTTCCAACCGGCCTGGGCCGAGCTTTCGGTCTTATAGGACGCCAGATAGACCAGGGTGCGCTTTTCCAGCATCGGGGCCGGAGCCGGGGTCGGGGCCGGAGCGGCGACCGGCGCCGGCTCGGGCGTCAGCACCACCGGCGGCGGGGCCGGCGGCGGCGCGGCGCGGTTCAGGGTCAGCACCCAATTGTTGACCCGGGTCATCAACGAGCCGTCGGGCTGGCTGACATAGGCCCCGAAGGACTGGCCGTCGCACATGACCTCGAGCACCGGCCGGACCGCACCCGAGCGCGTCGCCTCGCCCCGGGTCGGGCCCAACACCGTGGCGGGGCTGGCGTCCCATCCCTGAAAGACCGGGGTCTTGCACAAGCGCCCGGCCGGGTCGCCGGCGGCGTCAAGCGCCAGCATCATCTTCTGCCCCAGATAGGGAGAGGTCATCGGCGTGGGCGACGGCTCGACCGCGGCGGCGCCCACCACCTCCCACATGCCGCCGGGCGGCATGGCGGTGACCTTGGTGACCATCGGTTCGGACGGCTGCGACGCGCAGGCGGCCAGCAACAGAAGCGGCAACGCGACCATGGGGCGACGAGTCATTTCGATCTCCTCTGTTTCACCCCATGGTAGCGTGGTTTCACGGGCTCGTCACCGCCCGATCAGCAAAGTGGCCCAACCGTCACGCACAACCCGGTCCTTCAGGCGCAACCCTTGGCGCTCGTGGGTGCCCATCACCATCCGTTCCTGCCAGTCCAACAGGCCCGACAGCACGGCGACGCCGTCGGGAGCCAGGTGGGCGGCCAGGTCCTTGGCCATGCGCATCAGCGGCTTGGCCAGGATGTTGGCGACGATGATGTCGAACGGTCGGCCCTTCTTCAGGGCCCGGTTGCGGTAACCGTCGGACAGGACCGAGGTGAAGCGGCTGGCGACGCCGTTCAGGCGGGCATTGATGGCGGCGACCTTGACCGCCGCCGGGTCGATATCGGTGGCCAGCACATCGACCGCCCACATCTTGGCCATGGCGATCCCTAAGATGCCCGAGCCCGAGCCCAAATCGAGCGGCTTCATGAACCGGCGGCGCTTGGCCAGGCGGTCCAGCATCATCAGGCAGCCCTTGGTGGTGGCGTGCTCGCCCGAGCCGAAGGCGGTGCCGGCATCGACCAGCAACTCGGTCCGCCCCACCGGCACGCGGCCGTGCCAATGACTGCCGCGCACGAAGAAGCGGCCGGCATCGATGGGCGGAAAGTCGCGCAGGTTTTCCAGCACCCAATCGATATTATCCAACTGCTCGATGTCCAGCGCCGGCACGTCGATGCCGTGGGCGGCGGCCACCGCCGACAGGGCCGAGACGATCTTGACCCGCTCAGGGGGCGTGCGCGAATAGCCTTCCAGGAACCAGTCGCAATCGCCGTCGGAAATGCCCGACTTGTCCTCCATGAACATCGTCACCGATTCGGCAAAGGTCTCGAACACCTCTTCGAACAGGGGAAGGGCGTCGGGTCCGACCTTCAGACGCAGGTGCCAGATGGCGGGAAAAGCGGAGCGCATGCAAAGGTGCCTTTCGTCAGTCAGTCAGTCAGTCAGTCGGCCAGCCAGTCCTCGGCCCTCAGGCCATCGACCCGGCTGAATTCGTCCAGGTTGCCGGTGACCACCACCAGCCCGCGGCTGCGGGCATGGCCGGCGATCATCAGATCATAGGCACCGATCCTTCGGCCTTGGCGTTCCAAGGTGGCTCGGATGTCGGCGAAATGGGCGGCGGCCGCGTCGTCGAACGCCAAGACGGTCAGACGCGCGGCGAATCGCTCGACCTCGGTTCGGGTCTCGGCCGGCCGCGCCGACTTCTCGGCGCCGAACAGCAACTCGCCCAAGGTCACGGTCGAGATGCACAACGAGGCCGCCTCGGCGTTGAAGCGCGCCCGCAAGCCCGAAGGCCGATCCCGTAGCACGCGGATGCAGAGATTGGTGTCCAGCAGATAGCGCAACATCACAAGGAATCGCGATCCTGCGCTGCCGGCTGCCCTCGCTCGGGCAGGTCCAGGCCGGCGGCGTCGAAGAAATCGTCCCACACCGCGTCGGCCGGCACGATCACCCGCCGGGCGCCATCCTTCAGGATCGCGACCTCGCGCACGCCCTCGGGGAAGGCGACATCCTTGGGCAGCCGGACGGCCTGCGAGCGGTTGCTGTGGAACAAGGTGGTGGTGGTCATCGGCGACGCGCCTTTGTATATGCCGGTGGGATATACGCTACATCAATTCGACGAAACTGCCCAGCACCTTCTTGGTGCCGGCCTTGTCGAAGGCGATTTCCAGCTTGTCGCCATCGACGGCGACCACCGTGCCGGGGCCGAACTTGGCGTGCAGCACGCGGTCGCCGGGGTCGAAATCGGTGCCGGCCGGGCGCTGGGCCACCTGCCAGGTGTCGATCTCGGCCGGTTTGCGCCACTGGGTGGCGCCGCCGGCATGAAAGCCGCGCTCGGCCTCGCGCTCGACATGGGCGTCGGGCAGTTCGTCGAGGAAGCGGCTGGGCAGCGCCGTCTGCCACTGGTTATAGATGCGGCGGTTGGCGGCAAAGGTGATCAGCAGGCTTTTCCTGGCCCGGGTCAGGCCGACATAGGCCAGGCGGCGTTCTTCTTCCAGACCGGCCAGGCCGCCCTCGTCCAGGGCGCGCTGGTGGGGGAACACGCCTTCTTCCCAGCCGGGCAGGAACACGCGGTCGAACTCCAGCCCCTTGGCCCCGTGCAGGGTCATGATGACCAATTTGTCCAGGTCGTCGCGATTGTCGTTTTCCATCACCAGCGCGACATGGTCCAGGAACTGTTCCAGCGATTCGTACTCGCCCAGCGCCCGGATCAGTTCGCCCAGATTCTCGACCCGGCCCGGCGCCTCGGGGCTCTTGTCGGCCTTCCACATGGCGAGATAGCCGGACTCGTCGATGATGCGTGCCGCCAGCGGGCCATGGCCGACCAGTTCCAGGTCGCCCCGCCAGCGGATGATGTCGGCGCAAAAGCCGGCCAGGGCGGCGCGCGGCTTGGGCTTCAACTCGTCGGTCTCGGACAGCAGGCGAGCGGCCTCGAACAACGACAGGCCCTTGGCCCGGGCGGTCATGTGGACCATCTGCAGGGCGGCGTCGCCCAGGCCGCGCTTGGGATTGTTGACCACCCGCTCGAAGGCCAGCCCGTCATCGGGCGAGGCGACCAGGCGCAGATAGGCCATGGCGTCGCGGATTTCCAGCCGCTCATAGAAACGCGGCCCGCCCAGCACGCGATAGGGAACGCCGGTGGTGATCAGGCGTTCCTCGAACTCGCGGGTCTGGAAGCCGGCGCGCACCAGGATGGCCATGCCGGCCAAGGCCTGCCCGGCCCGCTGGTGGGTCTCGACGGCATCGACGACGACACGGGCTTCCTCGGGACCGTCCCACACCCCCCTCACCCGCACCTTGACCGATTCGCCCTCGGGGAAGTCCAGGCCGGGCCGCAACGTCTTGCCCAAGCGGCCCTGATTGTGGGCGATCAGATGGCTGGCGGCGGCCAGGATGTGCGGGGTCGAGCGGTAATTGCGCTCCAGCCGGATCACCCGGGCGGCGGGGAAGTCCTTCTCGAACTTCAAGATGTTGCCGACCTCGGCGCCGCGCCAGGAATAGATCGACTGGTCGTCGTCGCCGACGCAGCAGATGTTCTTGTGCTTCTGGGCCAACAGCCTCAGCCACAGATATTGGGCGACGTTGGTGTCCTGGTATTCATCGACCAGGATGAAGCGGAACTGCTCTTGATACTCGGCCAGGATGTCGGCGCGATCCAGGAACAGCGTCAGGCAATGCAGCAACAGGTCGCCGAAATCGCAGGCGTTCACCACCCGCAGCCGTTCCTGGTACAGGCGGTAAATCTCGGGCATGCGGCCGCCGGCCAGCTCGCCGCCTTCGCCCCCCACCTTGGCCGGAACCTGGCCGCGATCCTTCCAGCGCTGGATGGTCCCCATCACCGCCTGGGCCGGCCAGCGCTTGGGATCGATGCCCTCGGCCTCCATCACCTGCTTCAACAGCCGCAACTGATCGTCGGAATCCAGGATGGTGAAATTGCTTTTCAAGCCCACCAGTTCGGCATGGCGGCGCAGGATGCGCACGCACAGGGCATGGAAGGTGCCCAGCCACAGCGATTCGGCCGCCGGACCGACCAGTTGCGCCACCCGCTCGCGCATTTCGCGCGCCGCCTTGTTGGTGAAGGTCACCGCCAGGCATTGCCACGGATGAGCCCGGCCCGAGGCCAGGATATGGGCCAGCCGGCTGGTCAGCACCCGCGTCTTGCCGGTGCCGGCGCCGGAAAGAACCAGCACCGGTCCGTCCAGGGTGGTGACCGCCTGGTGCTGTTCAGGGTTCAGGCCCTTCAGCCAGGGGGCATCGTCCGGCACGGTGCGGACGGTGCGGGCCTGGGGCGCGGGCGCGGCGGGGAGTTCGTCGTCGAGGGCGAAAGGGTCGGACATGGCGGCAGACTATAGCGTCACATTTCGGCGTTTGCCATGCCCGGTGGCGGGTGTTACTCCTGCCCGCGGGGTTCGGTCCTTTGGGGATGAGGGATCGACATGAGGTTCGTCGTATGGTTGCTGGCCGTCTCGCTGTTCGCGGCGACGGGGAGCGGGGCGTGGGCCCATCGCTTGGCCGACGATCTGTGGGCCTATTGGCCGCTGACCAGCGACAGCTTCGACGCCTCGCCCCGGGAATTGCACGGCACCGGCCGAGGCGCGGTAACGATCGAGCCCTCGGCCGGGCCGTTCACCGGCGCCACCCGCTTCGACGGCGGCTGGATCGAGATCCCCCCCAGCGACACCGCCGATTTCGCCGATTTCGCCATTTCGGCCTGGATCAAATACGACAGCGCCGGAACCGATTTCACTCCGATCATCGGCCGGCTGGGGCTGGTCGGTCGCCGCGGCGCCCTGGCCTATGACCTGGGCGACGGCACCACGCCCCAATTGCTGACCACCGACATCACGCCGCAATGGAATCGCTGGGCGCATTTCGCCCTGACCCACGACGCCGCCAGCCGCACCCTGATCCTGTGGGTCAATGGCTGGAGGACCTTCGAGCGGCAATTGCCGACGGGATCGATGGTGCCGGCGCCGTTCAGCGGACGTTACGGACTGGGCGGCGGACCGGGGATCAAATCGACCTTCCGCGGCGAAATCGCCGACGTGGTGATCTATCGCCGCTCGTTAAGCCCCGACGAAATCAGTCTGTTCAGCCAGGGCGTCGGCCGCACCACCCGGCCGCAGGTCGGCATCAGCCAGGGATGCGGCGGCTCGGGCCAGACTCCCTGCCAGGTCTGCGCGCGCCATGCCGAATGGCCGCCGGCCCAATGGGCCGAATGCACGCCGGCCCGCGTGCCGTGGTGCGCTGGCTTCGCCCAGGCCAATCAGCACGCCACCTGTCCGTAACAGGCCATGACAGGGCCGTCCGGTCCGGTTAGTCTGTGCCCCCATGGACACCGTCACGGTCGGCCTGTTCGTCTTCACCTATGTCGGCATGGCCCTGGGCCGTGTTCCGGGCCTGAAGCTCGACCGCACCGGCATCGCCTTGCTGGCCGCCGTCGGATTGCTGGTCAGCGGCGCCATGGATGTGGACCAGGCCGGCGCGGCGATCGACATACCGACGCTTCTGCTGCTGTTCGCCCTGATGATCGTCTCGGCCCAGTTCCAGGAGGCCGGCCTTTACCGCATGGCCGCCGCCCGGGTCGCCGCCGCCACCGGTTCCAGCAGCCGCATCCTGCTGGTCACCATCCTGGTGTCGGGCCTGTTGTCGGCGATCCTGGCCAACGACATCGTGGTGTTCGCCATGACCCCGATCCTGGCCGAGGGCGTGCGCCAGCGTGGCCTGGACCCCCGCCCCTTCCTGCTGGGCCTGGCCGGCGGCGCCAATGCCGGATCGGCGATGACGGTGATCGGCAACCCGCAAAACATCCTGATCGGCCAGGTCGGCGGGCTGGATTTCTGGCATTTCATGGTCGCCTGCGCGGTACCGGCCCTGGTCAGCCTGATCGTCGTGCATCGCATGATCCTGTGGCTGTGGAAGGGCGCGTTGACCGCCGAGCCACAGCCGCCGGCGGCGGTTCCGGTGCCGCGTCCCGATCCGTGGCAATACGGCAAGGGCGTCGCCGCCATCGTCTTCCTGCTGGCGCTGTTCGCCACCGACCTGCCGCGCGAGGTGGGCGCGCTGCTGGTCGCCGGCCTGCTGCTGCTCAGCCGCCGCCTGGCCAGCCGCGACATGATCGGCGCCGTCGATTGGCACCTGTTGCTGCTGTTCGCCTGCCTGTTCGTGGTCACCGACGCCTTTTCCTCGACCGGCATGGCCTCGACCGGCATCGAATTGCTGGCGGAAGCCGGCTGGCTGCCCGACCGCCTGAGCACGATGGCCCCGATGATGCTGGCGGCCAGCAACACCATCGGCAACGTGCCGGCGACCATGCTGCTCTTGTCCTTGTGGCCAGTCGATGATGTCGGCCCGCTTTACGGCATGGCCCTGCTATCGACATTGGCCGGTAACCTGCTGCTGGTCGGCAGCCTGGCCAACATCATCGTCGCCGAACGAGCCGCCGCCTCGGGGGTCAAACTGTCCTTCCTGGATTTCGCCCGCGCCGGCATCCCCATGACGCTGGCCACCATGGCGGTGGCCGTCGCCTGGCTGTGGGCCGGCCAATGGATGGTTTGGTAACCCGCCGACCAATGAGAACAAAACGTGATTGACGGCGCCATGCCGACGGCGTTATAAGCGATTGCGTCACCGCTCTTCGTGCGCCCGGATCGAACCCTCGGTCCGGGCGCTTTGCGTTTCCCCCTCCCGTCACGCCAGTCCGCCGCCCGCTTGCCTGCAAGCGGCGCGTCGCCGTGCGCATGAAAGGATCATTGAGATGTTCGAGTTCCAGTCCCTGTTTTCCGGTCCGGGCCGCCGCCCTGCGGCCGAGGACGATGATCAACGTTTTCCCGCCTTCCAGGCCGCCTGGCGGCAAGGCACCGACGCGACCACGCTATTCGGCCCCAAGCCGTTCGAATTGAAGGGCAGCGTCGGGACCTTGGGCGCCGACAATTTCCGTCCCGACGTCGCCAAGGTCGAGACCTTCCTGAATCGCACCGGCCATTACCAGCCGCTGACCGAGGACGGCCCCGGCGGTTATCACAGCGACAGCCTGGACGGCGCCATCAAGGGCTTCCAGAAAGAGAACGGCCTGCAAGTCGATGGCCTGCTGAAGCCGAACGGCCCGACCATCGGCGCCCTGGGCGAGCGCCTGGTCGGAGCCGGCGAGGCGTCAACGGCCGGCACGCTCGATTTCCGTCAGGAAATCACCCGCGAGCCGAAATCAGGTCCGAACGATCCCGACACCGAAATCATGGAAATTCCCGGCTGGAATCCCAACCTGCCACCGATCCGCGTTCCCGTTCCCAAGATCAAGTGGCCCGAACCCCGCCTTGATCCACCCTACGACGCGACCGCTCTTGACGCCGATCCATTCCCCGGCCACACCATTTCCGAGATGGGCGCCAAGGACCATGACAGTTGGGCGGCGCAATTGCCCCGTGATTCCGACCCCGGCCAGACCGCGCGCATGCTGAAGGGTGCCATCGCCGAATATGGCGACCAGGGCCGCGCCGACGTCGCCGACCTGCTGGGCCGCTTCCACCAGATCGATCCGGACAAGGCGGAAGGCTTGCGCACCCTGTTGAAGGACGATCACGGCGAGGACGTGCCGTTCCGTGTCGCGCCGCTGGGCGAAGGATACCGCGAGCCGACCGACGACGAAAAACTGGCCAAGGCCCCCAAAACCCCGTTCGGCAGCGCCCAGGGCGCCGACCGCTGGGCGGCCGGCAACATGGCCGAGGTGCTGCTGGGCAAGGGCGACTATGCCGATGCGGTGAAGCACTTCAGCACAGACAACAGCGCCACCATGCCGTATCTGGCCGCAGTGCACGAAAGCATGCGCGACAAGGACCCGATGGCGGCGATGAAATTCGCCACCCAGATGCAGAAGGCCGGGCTGGCGATGGCGGAGGACGCGCCGGAACAACCGACCCCGACGCCGACGCCTGAGCCGACGCTGGCCACCCAGCCGCCACAGACCACGCCGGCACCGACACCGGAGCCTACTCCTCCGCCTCCCCCCGAACCTCCGACCATGACGCCCGCTCCAACACCTGAGCCAACCCGGAAGCCTGAAATCGCACCAGCCGAAGAGAGTGATCCGCCGGTGACGACATCGGCACCGGAACAAACAAAGCAGAAGTCACTACCGACATTCGATGCAGATAAAAGCGTCGAAACCTTGCAGACCGAGGCGAGACCTTCGCCTGGAGGCAATTGTGCTAGGGCAGTGAAGAAGGCATTAAAGGCTGGTGGCGCGGACATTGGAACTGGGGTTGAATCCGCAAAGGATATGGGGCCTGCCCTGCAAGGGGGCGGGTTTACTCCGATCGAACAAAAAGATTATTATCCACGGAAAGGTGATGTCGTCGTAATTCAGCCCTATGCCGGTGGAAATCAACACGGCCACATTGCCATGTATGATGGAAAGTCTTGGATCTCTGATGCGAAGCAGAGAGACATGTGGGGAGGGCAAGGATATCGTGACCATCGGCCACCGTTTCGCGTTTATCGCCGGGGTTCTTAGCATCCTTTTTCATGCAGGGGGGGCGAAAGCCTCCCCTGCAGGACAGGAGACAGTTCCCCATGCGTCCTATCATCCCGCCGAGAACGCCGTCGAAAAGGCACTCGACTTCATTCTTGTCGCTGCAGACAATGACCTCAGAATCAACAGATTTATTCTTGACAGTAACGGTGCAGCAAAAAAATATCGTGAGTTTCGGCGTTATTTCACTGATGCATACCTTAATAGCGCTAGAATCGTTGAGAGGCGTTTACTTAATTCAGAGTGCGGCGGAAAATACATCAGAGGAGAGATATGCGGGTATAATGCAAGCGCCCTGAATTGTGCCCAGTCAGATTCTGAGCTTGGCTATTTCTTCAGCACGGAGACAACTTCTGCAAGTCAGGCTACTATCTTGGTAGCATGGGGCGGCAATAGTACACCAACAGGCCGTTACAGAATGGTTCTTTTGGCGGGAATGTGGGTCGTTGATGGCGTCGATTGCATTAAGATCGGAACAAATTTTAACTTTCATTGACAAATAGAGTCGGGACCTCGGGCACCGACAATTTACGTCCCGACGTCGCCGACCTGCTGGGCCGCTTCCACAAGATCGATCCGGACAAGGCGGAAGGCTTGCGCACCCTGTTGAAGGACGATCACGGCGAGGACGTGCCGTTCCGTGTCGCGCCGCTGGGCGAAGGATACCGCGAGCCGACCGACGACGAAAAACTGGCCAAGGCCCCCAAAACCCCGTTCGGCAGCGCCCAGGGCGCCGACCGCTGGGCGGCCGGCAACATGGCCGAGGTGCTGCTGGGCAAGGGCGACTATGCCGATGCGGTGAAGCACTTCAGCACAGACAACAGCGCCACCATGCCGTATCTGGCCGCAGTGCACGAAAGCATGCGCGACAAGGACCCGATGGCGGCGATGAAATTCGCCACCCAGATGCAGAAGGCCGGGCTGGCAATGGCGGAGGACGCGCCGGAACCGCCGACGCCCCCGACCACTCAGGCGCCTACGCCGGTCACCAACCCGCCGGAAACCACCACCCCGGTTCCGACACCGGAACCGACGCCGGCTCCTACGACATTGGAACCGACGACAAGCGCGCCCGACAAGCAGAAGCCCTCCCCAGGCAATGGTGCCGACGCAAGGGTGATGGATGTCCCGAAGATGCACCAACAGGTTCGCGACGCCCAAAGCGGCAATAAGCACATCTCCTCTGGCGCAGACAAAGGGAGTCAGGAGTGCGTAGCCTTGTTAAAGACCTTCCGCTCCGACCTGGGCAGCACCAAGGATTGGAAGGCTGGAGCTCCTGTGAAGGATAACGGGGGCATCGAGCCGGGCGACGCCTTGGGCAAGGGGTTCGATAAGGACGGGAATTATCCCAGCAACTCGGCCGGTAACCACGCCATCGTAATCACCGAGGTTGAGCGGGATACTTCTGGAAAGGTCGTCTCCGTGAAAATTGCGGAGCAGTGGGCGGCGCGGCCGGCTCACGGGAACCGAGGGCCAAGGGCTGCGCAGCCGGTCCGCGAACGGACGTTAACTCCGGACGAGATTGACGAATACCGTGTGATAGAGCGCAGGAAGTGATATCTGTAGGAGCACGACCTCTGAGAGCATAGGCGTACAGATGAAGAAATCTCTGACCGCAGTTGCGCTCCTTTCCGCCGCGCTCCTCCTAGGAGGAAACGTCGCCCCGACTGCAGCGGCTGAGATGAAGATTTCCGAGGCGTGTCCGGCCTATCGGGGGGAGGACGACAGGCATTGTCCTCCCGCCCAATCCCTCGCCTGGTTGGCCTGCCCGGCGTTCTGGCCAAAGGACGGCAAGACGCCGCTTTCTTTTGCCACACCCCACCCGATCAACGGACAGAACTATTCCCGGCCCGACTGGACGCGAAAGGATTTCGAGCGGGAGAGCCGAGGGTTTTACCTCGATTGTCAATACGGTGCACGCGAAGGTCACAAGGGCGTGCGCGAGCACCTGACGGTCGTGGTGCCCATCCCCGTCGTCCAATACGGGCGGCGCCGGGTCGGGTCGGGTTGGGAGATCGGCTTCACCGTTCTGCGGGACCACGCACCAGCACATCCGGAAATGCTTTTCCCCGAGCCACTCGATGGAAAGACCCGCTTGGAGGGGATCGCCCTTGGATTTGGCCGAGAGGAGGCTTCGAGCCTTGCCGCTGGACAAGCTTCAGAAACAAGCGAGGGCCAAATCACTTTTTCCCGGGAAGGCCGTCAGGTCGCCATCACCCTCGACCCGCAATCCCAACGCGTCCGGATGGTAGCCATCACCGTCGCCGGGAGTGACGAGGTCGCGGTTCTGCGGCAGCTGGCGGTACGCCGGTTCGGCTTCAACTGGAGCGGAGAGTTTGATGAGGGTGAGAAGCGCTGGATGTCTGCCGACAAGCGGTTCGCCGTTGAATTCAGGCGGAATTCGACGACCGAAGCTGCCTCACTACGCCTTTTCGTTCTGCGTTAGCCCTCACGGCTTGCCCCCGTGGATAAAACGCGGCCGCTCCCAAATCGAAGACAGCCCGACGCCACCCCACTGCATGCTCGAGGTTTATAGCGTCATCGACCGCACGTAGCGTAATCCCCCCCTTGCTCGTTCGCAGGTGGCGATCAGGGCTCGAAATCCAGCGCCTGGGTGCCGCGCAGCTCGGTCTGGCTGATCACCCGGTTGCGCCCCTCGCGCTTGGCCATGTAAAGCGCCTCGTCGGCGCGGTGGACAAAGGCGCCCAGGCTTTCGCCGAATTCGTATTCGGCCACGCCGATCGACAAGGTCACCTGGCCCAGCACCTGATTGGTGCGCCGGTTCAGCACCTTGCGGCTGGCGACGTTGCGGCGGATGGTGTCGGCCACGGCGATCGCCTCAATCAGGCGGGTGCCCGGCAGGATCACCGCGAATTCCTCGCCGCCATAACGGGCGGCGGTGTCCTTGCCCTTGACGCTGTCCTGGATGGTGCGGGCCACCAGCTTCAGCACCTGATCGCCCAGCATGTGGCCGTGGCTGTCGTTGAATTGCTTGAAGAAATCGATGTCGATCATCAAGAGCGACAGGAACGAACGATCCTCCTCGCCCTCCAGCGCCGCTTCGCGCAGGGCGACGTCGAACAGCTTGCGGTTGGCCAGGCCGGTCAGGGCGTCGGTGGTGGCCTCGCGCTTCAACTGGTCCAGATCCTCGCGCAGGCGGGCGATCTCGCCCGACGAGTTTTCCAGCCGTTCCTCGAGCTGGCGGTTGACCTCGATCATCGACTTGGTCTCGTCCAGGATGCCGCGGATCAGGTCGCCCAGATCGTTAGGGGCGGGATCGCGATTCAATTCGCCCGAGAAGCTGACCAGCGCCTCGCCATATTGCGCCGCCCCCTGGTTGGCGGTGGACAGATAGGCCAGCACCTGGGCGACGGCGTTCTCGATGCGCTGGCCGACGGCGCGCAATTCCGCCTCGTGCTGGCTGGTGCCGAAGAAGCGTTCATAGAGATCGGCGCAGACATCGTCCGAGAATTTCTGCCCGGCCCGCAGCACCCCGTTGATCGCCTTGGTCAATTCGGGGTCGCGGTCGGCCACGAAGGCGTACCAGATGATGAAATTGTTGGGATGCGCCGGCACACCGTGCCGATCCATCATGCCCAGGGCGGCCCGGGCACAATGAGCGGCGACTTCGATCGGATCGGAGAACTTGAACACACCTGCCTCGATCTCAGTGACATGGCTTCAGTGACATTGGCCGAGCGACCCCTCGGCGCAGATCTTGATCCCATCGACCCACCGCGCACCCGACAGATCGGCATGCAGGAAGTCGGCCCCGGCCAGCTTGGCCCCGGTCAAATTCGCCCCCTTCAGCGAGGCGCGGAAGAACCGCGTCCGCCGCAGGTCGGCATCCACCAGCGACGCGCCTTCAAGGTCGGTCTTGGTGAAGTCGGCCTCGATGAAGACGCCGCCGTCAAGCCGCGCGGCGCGCATCTCGGCGCTGGTGAAGCGAGCGCGGTAGGCATCGACCTGGGAAAGATCGGCGCCATCCAGGTTGGCGCGCTGGAAACTGGTCTCGCGCAGTCGAGAACCCGCCAGCTTTTCCTTGGCCAAATCACGCCCATCCATGAAGCAGCGCTGCCAATCGACCCGCGCGTCGGCGGGCGCCGTGCAGTCGGCCGCCAACGCCGCCATGGGGGCAAGAAACACCAGCATGAAAATGCCGAAACGCATATCCAAGATTTACCCCTCCCCGCTGCCGGTGTCCAAGCGTAATTTTGGTTGAACCGGAGACATCGGCAACAGTTTACCCCGGCCCGCCATCGGCTTACCATTGTCGACCGATCCCCCCATCAAACGCGGAGCGAATCATGGGCAAGAGCAAGGCGGAACTGACGCTGGACGACGCCGAACGGCTGTGGCTGGCCGGCGAGGCGCAGCGAGCCGCCGAAGCCTTCCGCCGCGCCCGCCTGCAGGCCCACGAAGAGGGCGACCATTCCTGCGAGGGACAGGCTTTGCTGCAATTGGGCGATCTCGAAGCCGAGACCGGCATGCATTCCCACGCCCGAGAGACCTATGCCGAGGCCCGCGCGGTGCTGTCGGCGGCAGGCGATGGACGCGGCCAGGCCGGTGCCCTGGTCCGCCTGGGCGCGCTGGCCTGGCGCGAGGGCCACGAGGCCGAAGCCCGGCAATTCTATCAATCGGCCGGCGAGATGTTCGACGCGGCCTGCGACAAGTCGGGCCAGGCCCATGTCGCCAAGCGGCTGGGGCACCTTGAACGAGACCTGGGCCGCCATGATCGCGCCCTGGATCATTACACAAGCGCCCTGACCCTGTACCGTCAGGCCCACGACACCTTGGGCCAGGCCAACGGATTGCGGGCGGTGGCGGCCTTGCAGCGCCGCCTGGGTCATGCCGACCTGGCGCGCCAATCCTTCAGCGAAGCGGTCGAGCTTTACCGCGAGGCCGGCGACGCCCTGGGTGAGGCGGCGGCCCTGCGCGGCGTCGGCCATGTCGCCACCGACATGGGCGACCTGGATGGCGCCAAGGAGGCGCTGAACGCCTCCCGTCACCTTTACGCCGCCATCGGCGCCCTGCGGACCGAGGCCGAAACCCTGGTGGAATATGCCCGGCTGATCGCGCCGACCCAGTCGGCACCGGCCCGGCGCCACCTGATCCACGCCGCCACCTTGTTTCGCCGCCTGGGCGACGAAACCAAGGCGGCCGAGGTGGAAGCGCTGATCTGATCCCTGCCGCTTAGCGCGCCGCCACTTTCACCGCCTGGTCGCTCAGGCGCTCGGCCTTCAGCTGGTCGGCGATCAGGAAGGCCAGCTCAAGGGCCTGGTTGGCGTTCAGGCGCGGGTCGCAATGGGTGTGGTAGCGATCGCCCAGCCGGGCCTCGGTCACCGCCTTGCTGCCGCCGACGCATTCGGTGACGTCCTGGCCGGTCATCTCGAAATGGACGCCGCCGGCATGGGTGCCTTCCGCCTTGTGCACGGCGAAGAAGGCGCGGACCTCGGCCAGGATGCGGTCGAACTCGCGGGTCTTGTAGCCGGTGCTGGCCTTGACGGTATTGGCGTGCATCGGGTCGCACGACCACACCACCGAACGGCCCTCGCGGGTGACGTGGCGGACCAGGGCCGGCAGCTTTTCCTCGATCTTCTCGGCGCCCATGCGGGTGATGACGGTGATGCGGCCGGGCTCGTTGGCGGGGTTCAAGGTATCGATCAGGCGCAGCAGGTCGTCGCCCGACATGCCGGGGCCGGCCTTGAAGCCGATGGGATTCTTGACGCCCCTGAGGAATTCGACATGGCCAGCATCCAGCTGGCGGGTGCGCTCGCCGATCCACAGCATGTGGGCCGAACAATCGTACCAGTCGCCCGAAGTCGAATCGATGCGGGTCAGCGCCTGCTCGTAGGGCAGCAGCAGCGCCTCGTGGCTGGTGAAGAACTCGGTCTCGCGAATCTGGGGAGTGGTCTCGCTGGTCATGCCGCAGGCGCCCATGAAGGCCAGCGTCTCGGACAGGCGGTTGGCCATTTCCTCGTACAGCTTGCCCTGCAGGCTGCCGGCGACGCAGCCCAGCGTCCACTGATGCACCTTGTGCAGGTCGGCATAGCCGCCCTGGGCGAAGGCCCGCAACAGGTTCAGCGTGGCGGCCGACTGGTTGTAGGCGCGGACCATGCGGTCGGGATCGGGGATGCGGGCCTCGGGGGTGAACTCGATGCCGTTGATGATGTCGCCGCGATAGCTGGGCAGGGTCACGCCGTCGATGGTTTCGTTGTCGGCCGAGCGCGGCTTGGCGAACTGGCCGGCCATGCGGCCGACCTTGACCACCGGCATGGCGGCGCCATAGGTCAGCACCACCGCCATCTGCAGCATGACGCGGAAGGTGTCGCGGATGTTGTTGGCGCGGAATTCGGCGAAGCTTTCGGCGCAATCGCCGCCTTGCAGCAGGAAGGCCTTGCCGTCGGCGACATTGGCCAACGACGCCTTCAGGCGCCGGGCCTCACCGGCGAACACCAGCGGCGGAAAGGTGGCCAGCGCCTCTTCGGTCTGGGCCAGCTTGGCCTGGTCCGGATAGGTCGGAACCTGGTGCAAGGTCTTGCTCCGCCAGGTGTCGGGAGTCCACACGTCCGCCATGTCATCCTCGAAAATCAGCCAGTGCCATCTCGCAATCGCGAGAGGCGAAGGCAGTTGATATACGACGGCGCAAGCCCGATTTCCAGCGTGACGACGCAAGCCGGCGATATCACAATACAATCAGCATGGAAAGTGGGGCCGCGATGACCATCGACGAGGAACGCAAGGATCACTGGCAGAAGGTGTGGTCCACCAAGCAGGCCGACGAGGTCAGCTGGTTCCAGCCCGAGCCGACCCTGTCCATGGAGCTGATCGAGCGCCAGGCCTTACGCAAGGATGCCGGCATCATCGATATCGGCGGCGGCGCCTCGCTGCTGGTCGATCGGCTGATCGAGCGCGGCTGGCACCATGTGGCGGTGCTGGACATTTCCCAGGCGGCGCTGGATCAGGCGGCGGAACGATTGGGGCCGGCCGGCGACGACGTCACCTGGATCGAGGCCGACATCCTGGAATGGCGGCCGGTGCCCGGCCTGTTCGAGCTGTGGCACGACCGGGCGGTGTTCCACTTCCTGACCCGGCCCGAGGACCAGAAGGCCTATCGTCGCATCCTGATGACCGCTTTGGTGCCCGGCGGCACGGTGATCCTGGCCACCTTCGCCCCCGACGGGCCGGAAAAATGCAGCGGCTTGCCCGTGGCCCGCCACGACATCGAATCCCTGGCCCGCGTGCTGGGAGCGGATTTCGAGCTGATCGAAACCCGCCGCGAGGACCACGTCACGCCCTCCGGCAAGACCCAATCCTTCACCTGGGGGGTGTTCCGGCGGGTGTGAGCGGAAGCGATGCCGGTGCGGCCGGAAACGACTTGGCCTTGATATCGATCCGGTGAACGCGTACCCTCCCTGGAAAGGAAGTTCCTTACCACCATGGACCAACCATGATCACCAGCAAACTGACCAGCAAGGCGCAGACTACCATCCCGCAAGCGGTGCGGGCCGCGCTGCACCTGAAGGAAGGTGACGAACTCGTCTATGTGATCGAGGATGGCCGGGTTGTTCTGACGCGGGCGCCATCGCCCCCCAACGAGGACCCGTTCGCCACCTTCGGTGAATGGTCGTCGGAAGCGGACCGGCGCGCCTATGCCGGCCTTTAACGCCTGGGACATCGTCAAAGTTCCGTTTCCCTACACCGATCGGCCGGTTCGGCAGCGTCGTCCGGCCTTGGTCGTCGCCGCCAACGACATTCAACGCTGCCACGGTTTGCTATGGGTCTTGATGATCACCAGTGCTGAAAACCGGAGCTGGCCAGGGGATGTGGAAATCATCGACCTTCTCGGCGCCGGCCTGCCGGCCCCATCGGTGGTCCGCACCGCCAAGATCGCCGTGATCGAAGCCAAGGACGCCGAACGGATCGGCCGTCTGGAAAGCGAATCGCAAATGCGGGTCCGTCAAATGGTAACGGCCGAATTGGCGCTTTGACCCCTACCCCTTGCGCAAATCCCTCACCCGCACCGCCTTGCCCTGACTGCGCGGCAATTCGCCCGGCAGGCGCACCAGCACCTCGCACGAGACGCCGATCATCGACTTGATGTGGTGACGGACCTGGTGGGCCAGCAGGTGGCGGGCCTCTTCCGTCGCGTTCTCGACCGCCTCGGCCTCGACGGTCAGATGGTCCATCGAGCCCTGGCGCGACACCACCAACTGGTAATGCGGCGCGATGCCGGGGAAACCGACCAGCACCGATTCGATCTGGCTGGGATAGACGTTGACGCCGCGGATGATCAGCATGTCGTCGTTCCTGCCCGTCACCCGCAGGATACGGACATGGCTGCGCCCGCACGAACAGGGCTCGTCGGTCAGCCGGGTGATGTCGCGGGTGCGGTAGCGGATCATCGGCAGGCCTTCCTTGGCCAGCGTGGTAATGACCAGCTCGCCCGCCTCGCCCATCGGCACCGGCTCCAGCGTGTCGGGATCGACCACCTCGAACAGGAAGGCATCCTCCCAGCCGTGCAGGCCGACGCGGGCCGAGCATTCGATCGCCACCCCCGGCCCCATGATCTCGGACAGGCCGTACATGTCGGCGGCCTTGATGCCAAGGCGCCGATCCAGCTCGGCCCGCATGGTCTCGCTCCACGGCTCGGCGCCGAACACGCCGACCCGCAAGGGGCCGTTCGCCAGGTCGATGCCCATCTGCTCGGCCATTTCCACCAGGTTCAGCGCATAGGACGGCGTCGCCGCCAGCACGGTGGCGCCGAAATCCTGGATCAGCGCGATCTGGCGCTCGGTCTGGCCGCCCGACATCGGGGTGACGGTGGCGCCCAGCGCCTCGACGCCGTAATGGAAGCCCAGGCCGCCGGTGAACAGCCCATAGCCATAGGAATTGTGGACCATGTCGCCCGGACGGACCCCGGCGGCGGCCAGCGAGCGGGCCATCAGGCCCGACCAGGTGGCGATGTCGGCCTTGGTATAGCCGACCACGGTGGGCTTGCCGGTGGTGCCCGAGCTGGCATGCAGGCGCACCAATTGCTCACGCGGGACGGCGAACAGGCCGAACGGATAATTGTCGCGCAGGTCGGTCTTGACGGTGAACGGGAAGCGGCGCAGATCGGCCAGGCTGGTCAGATCGTCGGGCGTCACCCCGGCCATGGCGAAGGCCCGGCGGTAATGGGGCACGTTGGCATAGGCGCGGGCCAGGGTGACCTTCAGGCGATCCAGTTGCAGGGCGCGAAGGCTGGGGCGGTCCAGGCGCTCGATCTCGGGCGCGAACATGAAGGAATCGGTCATCGGTCCGGTGGCCTGACAGGAAACGGGGGACCGGACAATAGCCCGATCCCCCGATTGTTCAAAAGCCCTAATCCCGAGCCTTGATGGCATCCGCCGCGAAGCGGGCCTCGACATAGAGGGCCAGGGCCCGGGTGCCCCTCGAGCAATTGCGGAAGATGCACACGCCCTGGTCCATCAGCCGGCCGGCCATGGCATCGTAAAGCGGTCCGCCATCGATGATGCCGATCAGCGGCTTGGCGTTCCTGGCCACCACCGCCGGCATCAAAGCGACGCTGCTTTTGGGATTGTTGATGTCGATGCCGGGCCGCAACTTGCTGTCTTCCAGCGCCATCACCGACGGCGCCGTCGGGTCCATGCCCAGCACCACCGCATCGATGCCGTCATCGGCCAGGAAGGCCTCGGCGATGGCCAGGTGGGCCTCGTCGTCGGCGCCGGGATTGATGTCGATGGGGTTCCTGATCTCGACCAGGGCGTCCAGCTTCTTGGTCACCAGGATGTCCTGGACCTGGGCCATGGTGGCCGGGGCCAACTGGCCGGCCTGCAGGCTGGCGGTCTCGGTGACCATGGAATCGGCGATGCCGACCGCCTCGAAGCCGGCGCCCGAAATGCCGCCGACGCGGTTGCCGCAGATGTCCTTATGGTGCAGGCAGCCGGCGACATAAAACAGATCGTCGAACAGGTCGGGGTCGCAGGCGACCATGGCGCCGGCATGGCGCACCACCTGCTCGAACAGCACCGGGTCGCCCGCCACCGAGGCGGTATGGCCCATCACCCCCTTGGCCCCGGCCTCAGTGCGGCCGGACTTGTAGACCACCACCTGCTTGCCCGACGTCACCGCCGCCCGCACGGCACGGATGAAGTCCAGCCCGTCGCCGTCCTTGAAGCCCTCGACATAGATGCCGATGGTCTCGAGCTCGGGCCGGGCGGCGAAATAGGTCAGCATGTCGCCGTGGGTCAGGTCGGTCTGGTTGCCCAGGGCCAGCATGGTGGCCGGGTCCAGCCACGGATTGCGGCTGAGCCGGGTGATCATGAAGGCACCGCTTTGGCTGAGCAGCACCGAATTGCGTTGCGGCTTCTTGGCGGGCTTGGGCAGGCGTTCGAGCGGGATGAACCACGAATCGTAGCCGCCGGCATGGGACACCACGCCCAGGCAATTGGCGCCCAGAAAGATCGGACCGCCGCCGGGATTGCCATGGGCGGCATTGATCTTCGCCGCCAGGGCGGCGGCCGGCTCGCGGCTGGCCTGGGTCTCCCCCAGGGAACCGGGGATCAGCATCACCGAATGAACCATGTCGGTGGCGATGATCTCGTCGACCAGGTCATAGACGGCACCGGCGGCGACGGCGACGATCAAAAGGTCCAGCTTGTCCGGCAGGGCGGCCAGGCTGTCGATGCAGGCAATTCCGTCGATTTCGGTCTCGCCCGGCTTGATCACCAGCAGCTGGTCCTTGGGATAGCCGCTGCCCATCAGGTTCTTCAAGATGATGCGGCCGAAATTCATGCCGGTCGCCGACACCCCGATAATGCCGATGCGGCCGGGATGGATCAGTTTGTCGATCTTGGCGATCGGCCGGGGCAGGCGCTTGGGCGCTGGCTGGCCCAAACGGCAGCGGGCGGCGCCGACCGCGGGCTTATCCCCGATCCGCACCGGGTCCAGCACCAGCTCGGCCAGCACTTGGTCGGCGGCCAGGGCGTTGCCCAGCGCCACCAGCCGGCCGAACAGCAAGGCCAGCACGGGATCGGGGGAAACCCGGCTGGCCGCCGCCAGGCGCCGATAGGCGAAGGTGCGGCTAAAGCGGGCCAGGAAGTCGGCGCCGTCGGTCAGTTCGGTGCTGGCATGGACGATGGCGCTGTCCTTGCGGAAATGGCCGTCGGCCAAGGCGAAGTCGGCTCCGCCCACGCCGGCGCTGATCACCATGCCGAACTCGCGGGTGTTGGTCAGCCCGACGCGGATATCGACCGCTGCGCCCGCCTCACCCTGGGCCAGGCCCAGCCCGTCCAGCAGCAGGCCGATCTCGGCCGCATCCAGTTCCGTCCGGCCGGCCGCAGCCGCCCGCCCGATCGCCGCGACGGCGTCGGCCACCCGAAAGTTCGTCATGATCGCTTCCTTTCGCGCGGCGCCTACAGTGCCTTCAGCTTCTCGGCCTTGGCGGCAAGGCGGCCCTTGGTCTGGGCGACATTGACGACAAAGCGCTTGTGCACGCCCTTGGCGATGTTGTCGAGATTGTCCCGCGCGGTGAACGAGAAGGTCACCGCCGGCCCCTTCACTTCCTCGATGGTCACGGTCAGATCGACCCATTGGCCCAGCAAGGTCGGCGCCATGTGATCCACTTCGACACGGGTGCCGACCGAATCTTCGCCGTCATCGGAATGGGCCAGCAGCAGCTCGCGGCTGGTGATCTCCATGTCGTAGATCAGGGCCGGGGTGCTGTAGACGCGGGCTTCCTCGCCCATGAAACCGATGGTGCGGGCGGCATCGACGGTCCAGCGGCAGGTATGGGTCAGGCCGGCGGCCAGGGTGCTCATCATGGTGGTTTCCTCTCCGGGGCTGGATCGGCTTCTGATACACGGGCGATATCGTCCGATCCTGATTGTGTATCGCATTCTAGTACCGGAATACCGATTTACGCAAGCCCCGTGACGCCACCATGAAAAAGCCCCCCGGTCCATCGGGCCGGGCGGCTTGGACCAACGGGCTCTCACGCCGAGCGTTTGCTGGCCGAGGCCAAGGCCAAGGCCATTTGCCGATCGTCGTTGGCGAAATGGTGGCGGGTCCATTTGGCCAGGAAGTCGAACAATTCGGAGGTGGCATTGGCCTTGCCGTCCTCGATGGCCCGCCTGGCCTGGACCAAGCTATCGACGAAGCGCCGGTGATTGGCCTGATGCGACCCAAGTTCGCCGTAGCCGGCCTTGGTCATCTGCGCCTCTTCCTCGGCGAAGTGGGCCTTCATCTCTTCCAGCAGCCCCGGCAACATCCGGGCAATTCCCTTGCCGCCTTGACCGGTCATCATGTCGCCATACAGCGCGTTGATCTTGGACAGATAGGCCTGATGATGGCTGTCGATGGCGGCGATGCCGGTCGCGAAGTCGGGCTGCCACGCCACCAGGGCCATGCCTTCCTTGTCGGAACGGACCTGATCCAGGAAGCGCTTGACCTCGCCTTGAAGGTACTCGGCCTGCTCGGACAACTCGCTGGCCGACATGCGGATCTGTTCTGCCGCCCCGCCGGTATCGTTGGCGGCCTGTTCGACCGACCCGATATTGGCCGACACTTCCTGGGTCCCGGACGCCGCCTGTTCGACGTTGCGGGCGATTTCGTCGGTGGCCGCCGTCTGCTCCTGCACCGCCGAGGCCACCGTGGTCGAGATCTCGTTGACCTCGCGGATAACCTTGGAAATGCTGTCGATGGCCTTGACCGCTTCCTGGGTGCCTTGCTGCACCGCATGGATGTGGGCGGTGATTTCTTCCGTTGCCTTGGCGGTCTGGCTGGCCAGGCCCTTGACCTCGCCGGCCACCACCGCGAAGCCCTTGCCGGCATCGCCGGCACGCGCCGCTTCAATGGTGGCATTCAGCGCCAACATGTTGGTCTGGCCGGCGATGGCGTTGATCAGCTGCACGATCTGGCCGATCTTGCCGACGGCGGTGGACAAATTTTCCACCATGGCGGTGGTGTGCCTGGCTTCCTCGTCGGCCTTGGCGGCCACTTGCAGCGACCGCTCGACCTGATGCGAGATTTCATTGATGGACGCCGCCAATTCCTCGGTCGCCGAGGCCACCGTCTGGACATTGGCCGACGCCTGCTGGGCCGAAGCGGCAACGGTGGTAGCCTGATGACTGGTCTCGGTGGCGGTCGCCGCCATCTGGCTGGCCGAGGCCTGCAATTCCGTCACCGCGCCGGTCACCGTCTGCACCACTTTACCGACGCTGGATTCGAACGAATCGGCCATATGGTTCATGGCGGCGCGGCGATCGGCCTCGGCCTGGCGCTTTTGCTCCTCTTGCTCAGCCTCCAGCTGACGGACGCGGACCAACTGGTTCTTGAAATGATCGACCGATTTGGCCATGGCGCCGATTTCATCGCCACGATCGGCGAAGGGAACCTCGACCGACAGGTTGTTGGCGGCCAACTGGCCCATCACCCCGGTCATCGACTTGATCGGCCGGGAAATCAACCGGGCGATCACCACCGCCACGACAACGGTAATCACCGCGGCCAGCAAACCGATCAAGCCCACCGCCCGCTTAAGGGCAAGCACCTCGGCGAAGGCCTCGGCCTCATCCACTTCGGCGATAACCGCCCAACTGGTCGCCCCGACCGTGACCGGCGCATAGGACGACAAGACCGGATTGCCGTTGTAATCGATGATCAACGCCGTCCCGGCACGGCCGGCCAGCGCCTCGCGCGACGCGTCGGTGACGACGGCGCCCTTGGTCGGATTGGCGAAGGAAGCCTTGACCGAGTGACCGGCCGGGTCCAGGAACGAATCCGACCGCATCAGTTTGTCCTGGCCGACCAGATAGGTCTCGCCGGTCTGCCCCATGCCGTTGCGTTCCTGCATGATCGAGTTGATCGCGTCCAACGACAGCTGCAACGCGACGATACCGACAACCTTGCCCCCCTCCTTGACCGGCGCGGCGACGAAGGCCGCCGGCTCGTTGTTCGAGGCCGCATAGGGGGCGAAATCACTGATCGCGGCCTTGCCGCTTTTCATCACCTCACGGACCAGCTGTCCCATGTTGCTTTGGGCGTAGGGGCCGGTCAGGAAGTTGGTTTGATAGTCGGGTTCCTTGGCCACGGTGAAGAAGGCTTGCCCGCCGGGTTCGATCAGGAACAGGTCGTAATAGCCATAGGCCTTGACGTAATCGGCCAGGAACGCTTCCTTCGCCGGCGTCAGCGCCGTCGGCTGGGTGTAGCCGCCATTGGCGGCGATCAGCGACAGGACCTCGATATCGCCCAGCCGTTCCTGGAAGTAGCGCGAGATCTGCCCGCTCTTGATAGAGCGAACGGCGTCCAGCTTCTCGAACGATTGCTGGTTCAAGGCGGTGTTGGCTTTCTGTACGGCAATCACGCCGACAACCAGCAGCGGGATCACACCGATCAGCAGGAAGGCGATGAGGATTTTCCGAGCGAGACTCATATTCGGCATCGGCCTACGTCCTTCCTTGATTCACCAGATGACCTCAAAATATCGGGTCTTTGCCCTAGCACTACTTTGGCATATTTTTAGCTACGGGCGGGTTTTTGGGGTTCCCAAGAGCAAGTTTGCGTGATTCATAAGAGGTCGGCTTATGGAGGGCCGATCAATGGACGTGGACTGGCAAGGCGATCTCGACCGTTGGCTTGCGCCGTTTGTTGCGGCGCTACGGCACAAGACGCGGGCGCGGATGTGCCCGCTCTATGTCGCGGGCTTGATTGGTCCCGGAGACCGCAAGAGCGTTCAGCCGATGGCGGCGCGCGCCGGCGAGGTCGGCTACGATCAGCTTCATCATTTCGTCGCTGCGGGTGTTTGGGACAGTGCTCCCCTGGAGGCTGTTCTGCTGAAAGAGGCGGATGGCTTGGTCGGCGATGAGGCGGGGTTTCTGGTCATTGATGACACGGCACAGCCCAAGAAGGGACGTCACTCGGTTGGCGTAGCACCTCAATATGCCTCGTCGCTCGGGAAGACTGCCAACTGTCAGTCGCTGGTCTCGGTCACGTTGGCGTCGCGCGAGGTGCCGGTGATGGTGGGCCTGCGGCTATTCCTGCCGGAGAGCTGGACGGATGACCCTGAGCGCATGGCGCGGGCCGGTGTGCCGAAGGATAGACACAATGCTCTGACAAAGCCGGAGATTGCGATCGAGGAGATCGACCGGGTCATCGCCTCCGGCGCGCGTTTCGGCTGTGTGCTTGCCGATGCAGGGTACGGATCCAGCGGACCATTCCGTCAGGCTCTAAGCGAGCGCGGTCTGATGTGGGCGGTGGGTCTGTCACGACGCCAGACCGTCTACCCCGCCGACGTTGACCTGATCTTTCCCGTCGCGAAGACTGGAAAGCCTCGCAAATACCATATTCCCAATCAGCCCCCGGTCTCTGCCGAAGCGTTGCTGGCCACAGCAAAATGGCAGAAGGTCAGTTGGCGGCGGGGCACCAAAGGTCGGCTGACATGTCTCTTCGCGGCCCGCCGTGTCCGCGTTGCGGATGGCCATAAGCACCGGATGCTCGATAACCGTATGCAGTGCATGCCGGGCGATGAGGTGTGGCTCGTCGGCGAGCGGCGGTCGACCGGGGAGCAAAAATACTATGTGTCGAATCTGCCGACCGATACCTCCATCAAGACGCTCGCTGCCACGATCAAGGCCAGGTGGGTCTGTGAACAGGCCCATCAGCAGCTCAAGGAAGAACTTGGGCTCGACCACTTTGAAGGTAGATCCTGGACGGGATTACACCGACACGCACTGATGACGATGATCGCCTACGCCTTCCTTCAATCCCGCCGTCTCAAGGCAGCGGGGCGGAAAAAAAAGAGTCTCGGCCCCCCCGCCACAACCAAGCTTGCCGGCCATAAGGCAAGCGATCCTCGACCTCTTCATGCGACATCCACCCCGACGATGTCCCCACTGTGACAGGCTCCTTGCGGATGCAGCGGAGCCTAAAGTGCCAAAGTAGTGCTAGAACCATAAACCTAATCCGAAAGATTGCTACCACCCCGCAGTTGATTGGCATTGAAAACGAAAGCCCCCCGGCCCATCGGGCCGGGGGGCTTTGTTCGCAAGGGTGATCAGGCGACCTTCTTGCCGGTCAGGGCCAAGGCCATGTCGTGGTCATCGTGGGCGAAATGCTCGCGGGTCCAAGTGGCCAGGAAGTCAAACAAGGCGGTGGAGGCGCCGTCACGCCCCTCCTCGATGGCCCGTTTGCCATTGGTGAACCCATCGACGAAGCGGCGGTGATTGGCCTGGTGCTGCGCCAGCTTGGCATAGCCGGCCTTGGTCATCTGCGCCTCTTCCTCGGCGAAGTGGGATTTCATCATGTCCAGCATGGTCGGCAGCAATTTGACGATTCCCTTGCCGCCGTCGCCGGTCATCATGTCGGCGAACAGCGAGTTCAGCTGGTCGAGATAGGCGCGATGGTGGCTGTCGATGACCGAGATGCCGGTTTCGTATTCCGGCAGCCAGGCCATCAGCTTCATCTCGTCCTTGTCCGAGCGGACCTGATCGAGGAAGCGGGTAACCTCGCCGCGCAGATATTCCGCCTGTTCGGACAATTCGGTCGCCGACATGCGAATCTGCTCGGCGGCACCACCGGTATCGTTGGCGGCCTGTTCGACCGAGCCGATATTGGCCGACACTTCCTGGGTACCCGACGCCGCCTGCTCGACATTGCGGGCGATTTCGTCGGTGGCCGCCGTCTGTTCCTGCACCGCCGAGGCCACCGTGGTCGAGATCTCGTTGACCTCGCGGATGACCTTGGAAATGCTGTCGATGGCCTTGACCGCCTCCTGAGTGCCTTGTTGCACCGCCTGGATGTGGGCGGTGATTTCTTCCGTCGCCTTGGCGGTCTGGCTGGCCAGGCCCTTGACCTCGCCGGCCACCACCGCGAAGCCCTTGCCGGCATCGCCGGCACGCGCCGCTTCAATGGTGGCATTCAGCGCCAACATGTTGGTCTGGCCGGCGATGGCGTTGATCAGCTGCACGATCTGGCCGATCTTGCCGACGGCGGTGGACAAATTTTCCACCATGGCGGTGGTGTGCCTGGCTTCCTCGTCGGCCTTGGCGGCCACTTGCAGCGACCGCTCGACCTGATGCGAGATTTCATTGATGGACGCCGCCAATTCCTCGGTCGCCGAGGCCACCGTCTGGACATTGGCCGACGCCTGCTGGGCCGAAGCGGCAACGGTGGTAGCCTGATGACTGGTCTCGGTGGCGGTCGCCGCCATCTGGCTGGCCGAGGCCTGCAATTCCGTCACCGCGCCGGTCACCGTCTGCACCACCTTGCCGACACTGGATTCGAACGCGTCGGCCATGTGGTTCATGGCGGCGCGGCGATCGGCCTCGGCCTGGCGTTTTTGTTCCTCTTGCTCCGCTTCCAACTGACGGACACGGACCATTTGCGCCTTAAAGTGATCGACCGATTTGGCCATCTCGCCGATTTCGTCGCCCCGGTCGGCATAAGGAACATCGACCGACAGGTTGTTGGCGGCCAACTGACCCATCACCCCGGTCATGGCGTTGACCGGATTGACGATCGAGCGGGCGATCAGGAAGGCGGCGGCGATGCCGGACACCAGGGCAACCAGCACCACGACCATCGACACGGCGTTCTGGCGGGCGAGAACGCTGACGGTTTCCTCGTACAGCGTCTCGAGATAATGCATCTGGGATTCACGGGTTTCCTGGCCCAGTTGCCCGAATTCCTCGGCGACCTTGGCCATGGTTACGTTGACCAGCTTGTTGCGCTCGAGAATCGCCTCGGCGGTCTGTTTGAAAACGGCTTCGTACTCGACGACGGCCTTGGCCGCCTCGCTGATCTTGCTCCGCTGGGTCGCGTTTCGCGCAACCGTCATCGCCTGGTTCGCGCGCGCGGACGCTTCCTCACCCAGCTGATCGACTTCCTTCATCAATTCCGGGTCGGGTTCCGACAGGAACTTGACCGCGTTCAGGCGCATCAAGACCAGTTGTTCCTGGGTCTTGCCGACCAAGGCGGCGACATCGTGCTCGCCCCGGGCCAACGCCTCGTCGATCACCGAGGACAGCTGCTTGCGCGCCTCGGCGCCGCGGGGATTGAGAACGTTATGGACCAATTCGTCGCGCTTGTTACGCAAGACCAACAGCTTGTCGAAATCCCCCGCATATTCGTCGAGCAGCTTGAGCATGCGTTCAAGGTTCGCCTTGCGGCCGGGATCTGACGTCGCGGCGATCGCCTTGGGCAATTCGGCCCGCAGAGACGGAACCAGCTTCTTGGCGGCTTCCTCGAATCTGTCCGCGCCGGTGTAGGTGAATCCCACGACGTTTCGGCGCATGTGGGCGACGTCGCGTTCGATGCCCGAGACTCGCAGGGCGTTCTCGGCCACGGAGGCGTATCGTTTGGAATCGCTGGCGACTTCGCTTCCGCCAATGATCGCGAGACCACCAACAATCAAAAGAAGAAGCAGAGTAAGGGAAAAGCCACCCCAGATTCTCGCCTTGACCGAAATATTGCCAGCAAGTCCCATTCTAGCCCCCTATCGACCTCATTCTTTCGACTTATTTCACGCCCCCCACTCGCCGTTCGTATTATTAGTAACGCACAGAACGGCATACTTTTCCACCGAAAATTGCCGGAAACGACAGAGCTTATCGGGGTAAGCCGGGGATGCATAGTCAGCACCAGGCTTTATCCCGGAAGTATAAATTCAGGGTAGAATTTTGCGGCACTTGAACGATATTATTTGCCACTTTGATTTCAGCCCGAGGCGAAGCGATGAGCACCGACGACCAGAACAAGATCCGCCAATTAGCCCATCAGATCTGGGAAGATGAGGGCCGCCCCGAGGGCCGGGAGGACGAGCACTGGTTTCGCGCCGAAGAGATGGTGGCCGCCGCCAGGGCGACCAAGGCCTCACCTAAGGCCAAAACCCCTGCCAAGGCGAAGGCGCCGGCCAAGCCAAAGGCACCGGCCAAGAAGAAGGCCTAAGGGGCAGCGGCTGGCCCCCGTCAGATCAGGTCAGCCCGCCCATGCACAGATACTTGACCTCGAGGAATTCCTCGATCCCGTACTTCGACCCTTCGCGGCCGATGCCGGATTCCTTGACGCCGCCGAAGGGAGCGACCTCGGTCGAGATGATGCCCTCGTTGATGCCGACGATGCCGTATTCCAGCGCTTCCGCCACCCGCCAGCAGCGGCCGATGTCGCGCGAATAGAAATAGGCGGCCAGGCCGAATTCGGTGTCGTTGGCCATCTGGATGGCCTGGGCCTCGGTTTCGAAGCGAAACAGCGGCGCCACCGGCCCGAAGGTCTCCTCGCGCGCCACCAGCATGGAATGCGTGATGTCGGTCAGAATGGTCGGCTGGAAGAAGGTGCCGCCCAAGGCATGGCGGCCGCCGCCCAGCATCACCTTCGCCCCCTTGGCGATGGCGTCGGCGATGTGGCGTTCGACCTTCTCCACCGCTGCCTGGTTGATCAGCGGCCCCTGGTGGGTCTCGCCCTCCAGACCGGCGCCGACCACCATCTTGCCCACCGCCAGGGCCAGCTTGGCGGCGAAGGAATCGTAGATTCCGGCCTGGACCAGGATGCGGTTGGCGCACACGCAGGTCTGGCCGGTATTGCGGTATTTCGAGGCCATGGCGCCGGCCACCGCCGCGTCCAGATCGGCGTCGTCGAAGACGATGAAGGGGGCGTTGCCGCCCAGTTCGAAGCTGACCTTCTTCATGGTGTCGGCGCATTGCTTCATCAGCAGCTTGCCGACCTCGGTCGAGCCGGTGAAGGACAGCTTGCGCACGATCGGGTTGGCCGTCAGCTCGGCGCCGACCGCGACGTAATCGGCGGTGGGCAAAACGTTCAGCACGCCGGCGGGAAAGCCCGCCCGCACCGCCAGTTCGGCCAGGGCCAGCGCCGACAGCGGCGTGTCCTCGGCCGGCTTGACCACTACCGTACAGCCGGCAGCCAGGGCCGGGGCGCATTTGCGGGTGATCATGGCGATGGGAAAGTTCCACGGCGTGATCGCCGCCACCACGCCGATCGGTTCCTTGGTCACCACGATGCGCCGGCCGGGCGCGGTCGCCGGGATGACGTCGCCATACACCCGCTTGGCCTCTTCGGCATACCATTCGACGAAGGCGGCGCCGTAGACCACCTCGCCCTTGGCCTCGGCCAGCGGCTTGCCCTGTTCGGCGGTCATCAGCAGGGCCAAGTCATCGGCGTTGGCGATGATCAGATCGAACCACCGCTTCAAGATGGCGGCACGGTCCTTGGCGGTCATGGCCCGCCACGCCGGAAGAGCCGCGTTGGCCGCTTCGATGGCGCGCCGCGTCTCGGCCTGACCGACCGAGGCCACCCGCACGATCACCGAGCCGTCGGCCGGATTGGTCACCGCCAGGCTGGCCCCGGAATCGGCATGAATCCATTGGCCGTTCACATGGGCGTGGTGGCGCAGCAGCTTGATGTCGGCAAGGTTCAGCATGGCGATCTTTCCGGTTTGGCGAGACATTCGGCGCCCTCCAGATATACTCGGGGCCGACCAGAACCGCAAAGGCCAAGCCATGAAAGCATGCCGCTCGACTTATGTTCCCGTGATGGGCCACGACATCCATGTGCTGGAATGGGGCGATCCCACCCTGCCGCCCCTGGTGATGTGGCACGGACTGGTCCGTAACGCCCGCGACTTCGACGTGGCGGCGGCCCATTTCGCCGACCGTTTCCGGGTGATCTGCCCCGACACCATCGGCCGCGGCCTGTCGTCATGGTCGACCAATCCCGATACCGATTACACCCTGCCGGCCTATTGCCTGCATGCCTTGGGCCTGCTGGACGCCCTGGGGGTCGAGACCTGCGCCTGGGTCGGCACCTCGATGGGCGGGCTGATGGGCATGGGCCTGGCCGGCACCGAGCCGGGCAAGGCCCGCATCACCCGCCTGGTCGTCAACGATGCCGGCCCGCAGTTGAACGAGGCGGCCATCGAGCGCATCCGCGCCTATGCCGGCATGGTGCCGGAATTTTCCACCATGGCCGAGTTCGAGGGATTCTTGCGGCTGATCTATGCCCCGTTCGGCGCTCTTTCGGACGCCGAGTGGCGCAAGATGGCAGAAACGTCGGTGCGTCGACGCGATTCGGGCAAGCTGTCCAGCCATTACGACCCCCAGCTGATGCGGGTGTTCGCCGAACAATACACGCCGTTGGACATGTGGCCGATCTATGACGCCATCACCTGCCCGACCCTGCTGCTGCGGGGCGAAAGCTCGGACCTGCTGCTGGCCGAGATTGCGGCGGCGATGACCACGCGCGGGCCGAAGGCCGGCCTGATCACCGTTCCCGGCTGCGGCCACGCGCCTTACCTTAATACGCCGGAGCAACTGGCGGTGCTGGATGGGTTCCTGAATTAGCTTTCGGGGAAAAGTCCCTCGCTTCGCTCGGTGTACTTTTCCCCGAGGATTTGAACGGAGAAAAATAGGCTTGGGGCGGCCCTGCGCCTATTTTTCACTTGTTTCAGCGGCACCGCCGAGGCGGGCGTCGCCCGCCTCGGCGGTGCGAGAAAACTCGAACCCGCGCGGAAAGCTTGCTTGAGCACGGGTTTTCCCTATTCAACCGGAGAAAAGTACACCGAGGCGAAGCCGAGGGACTTTTCCCCGAACTCACCCTCAGCCGCCCGGCCAATAGACGGAATCCTCGCCCATCAGCAAGGCGGTGGCATCGCCGGTGGTGCCGCCGTGCGGCATCTTGTCGGACCCGATCATCTTCTTGACGCTGTCCATCACCGAACCGACCGACGGCGCCGCCATCTCGGTGATGTTGCTGTCGGAATCGGCGGCCGGTTCCTCGATCTCGTCGTCGGCGGACAGGTCGTCCTCGGTCTTGCGGCGCAGGTGGTAGACCGTCTGCTTGCCGAAATCCTTGGCCAGACTGAGAACACCCACATATTCCGAGATGAACTTCTCGACGAATTCCTCGCCGTTATTGACCGCCTCGGACCGCAAGGCCGATTGCTCGGCGGTCAGCACCGCGACGAATTGCTGGGTGGCATAGACGTGACCGATCACCGTCACCGGCTCCAGCCGGGCGGCGCGGTTGATGTGGCTGCCGTAGAAATTGGGATTGCCGCGGATCGGGTCGATCGCCTCGAACACCGGGCCGGCATGCAGGGATATGCGCAGGTTCAGCGGATTGGGCAGCTTGTCGATCATCTCGGTGCCCAGGCGGCTCACCACCTCTTGCAGGGTCATGGCGTATTCGGCCATCGGCGTGGCCTTGTCCATCACCACGAAGATGGCGTCGCCCCAGGTATTGATCGATTTGGGCTCGATGCCGCATTCCGACACCCCGGCCTTGACGCGCTCCAGGAATTCCAGGAAGGCGGGAATATGCTCTTCCTTCAGCTTGGAATAGCCGGCGATGTCGCAAAACATCATCGAGCGGATGACGCGGCCCTGGCCTTCTTCCTCGTCGCCGCCGAAATCCAGGTCGGGCATGGCCGGACCGTCCTCGCCGATCAGTTCGGGATGCATCTGCAACAGGCCGTCGAGATCGATGATGCGCAGCCGCGAGATGTCTTCCCACTGATCGATGAAATCGCCGGCGCCGCCGACCAGAGAGCCGGGCATCATGTCCCACACCGCCAGCAGGTAAGGCGTGGTGTGCAGGAAGGCGGCCCGAAGCGTCGACAGCCCGTGCAGGCACTGGTTGGCGAAGCGGTACAGCATCTCGTGGCCGAGGAACCGCTCTTCCGTGGCATAGGTCACCGAGGCGGCCAGCTTCAACGCGTTCTTGAAGCGCATTTCCCAGCGCGGCCCGCCATAGCGGACATTCTCGGCGATGAAATCGTCGTGGGCGAACGGCATCACCACGTTGACCTCGGCGCCGCGCTCCAGCATCGCCTCGATGAACAACAGATCCGACCCGCACGAGGCCATGGAATAGCCGACCTGGGCGTCCAGCTCGTCCAGCCGGGTGGCGATCTCGGCCCGCACCGAGGCTTCCAGCGCCGGCGGGAAATGCGGCCCCGACCCCGGCCGGTCCAGCGGATGGCCGGTGAACACCACCACCGTCGGCGGCTTGATGATGTCGGTCAATTCGTCGGGAATCTCGATGCCGCCGCGCTTCAACAGCTCGATCTGCTGCAGCGAGCGGACGATACGGCTGTAATGGACGCCTTCCAGCGACTTGGCCCACTGGAAGGTGCCGATCGCCGCGGCGCCGTCGCCCAACAGCAATTGCGCCTGTCCCAGGGTGGCGAGGATGCGGTAGCGGTCATCGACGGTCGATTCCGGCGGGGTCTCGGCCCCGGCCAGCAGGTCGTGCACCTGGCCGGCCAGGGCGCGGGCCTGGGCATGATCCTTCAGCAGCACAGACATCACGGCTGCGTCGATGCCGTCGCGCGGGTTGCCGCCGGCGGCGAAGGCGCGCAGGAACATCTCGCGGCAATGTTCCAGGTCGCGACGCTGGCCCGATGACAGCCACGCCTCGCGGAAGACGCGGGCCAGCGAGTTGTAGACGTCGGCGTCGGCATCGGCCACCAGCTTCTTGCCGCGCACCAGCTCGATCGCCTCGGCCAGTTCGGCCACCGCCCCCAGCGCCTGGTTGTGATCGGCATTGTCCAAATTGACGATGGCGCTTTTCAGGCTGGCCTGCAGCCGGCGGAACGGGCCTTCGTCGATCAGGATGGCATCCAGCACCGGAGCCAGCAGGCGCCTCGCCTCGTCGACCGCGCCGGTCTGCGACAAGGCGATGGCGCCGAAGATGATCAGCTTGAAATTGCCGGGGAAGAAGCGAAGACCGTCGCGGCAGACATCGTGGGCAAGAAAGTTCTGCCCCTCTTCCAACAGCCCCCGCGCCGTGTTTTCCCATTCCGCCTGGGTTCGTGGCGCCGGCCCGCTCGAGACGGTGGCGGTGGTGCTTTCAGCCATGTCGCCGTTCTTTCAACATTGCTCCCCTCCTGGTTTTTACCATGCATTGCGGGGCGCCGCGAGCGGTTCGGCGCGCCCTAACCATCCGGGGGTGTCCACCATCAAAAAAGTCAATGTGACCAATACGCTAAACGAATTTTCAAATCCCTTGTATCGCCGATTGACGAGGCCATGTAGCTAATAATACCGTGTTTGACGATTCTCACTTTCCGGCCTCGAAGAGGGCGACGCCATGAGTGACCTTTATCCACCCGAGTTTCGCGTCGATCCCGAGCTGCCGGCCACCACCGATTTCACGGTGACGTCGGTCGATGGACGGGTCGGAATGGGGGTCCGCACCAACAAGGCGTTTACCCGGGGCGTCCGGGTCGCCAAGTTCACCGGACAATTGTCGTCGAAAATCCTGCAGCACACGCTGCAGGTGACCCCCGACATGCACCTGCATGATCCGTGGTTCGTCGGCCTGTTCACCCATTCCTGCGCGCCCAATTGCGTATTGGACATGCAGCGCCTGGAAATCTGGGCTCTGACCGACATCGGATCGGGCGAGCTGTTGACCATCGACTATTCGATGACCGAGGACGTGCTGCACCGCCAGTTCGCCTGCGGTTGCGGTTCGGCCCATTGCCGGCGCTGGATCACCGGCCGGCGCGAGGGCCCCAACGAGACCGGCCGCGCCTATCTGGCCGGGCTTGAATCGAAGAAGATCAAGCGCATGGTGGCCCGCCAGCCGCGGCGGGGCACCCGGTGATCGGTCGCTTCGGTTCGGTCGCCCAACTGATCGCCCAGGAAAGTCCCGAAACCCCGGTTCACCTGCTCAGGCCCCACCGACTGGCGGCAGTGGCCCGCCAGTTCCTGGCCGGATTTCCCGGCACCGTGCTTTATGCCGTCAAGTGCAACGCCCATCCGCTGGTGCTGGAAACCCTGGCGGCGGAAGGCATCACCCATTTCGACGTCGCCTCGGCGATGGAAATCCGCCGTGTCAGGGAAAGCGTGCCGGGCGGAGTGATGTACTATCACCACCCGGCCAAAAGCCCGTCCCAGATCGCGCTGGCCCGCGACATGGGCGTCGGCTTCTACGCCGTCGATTGCATCGCCGAGCTGGAAAAGATCGCCGCCATCGCAGGCTTGGACTGGGTGCCGATGGTCCGCCTGGCCATCCCCAAGGGCACCGGTGCGGTCTATGACCTGTCGACCAAATTCGGCGCCACCCCCGATGTGTTCGTGGCGACGCTGCAACGCGCCGCCCAATTGGGCCTGAAGCCCGGCATCACCTTCCATGTCGGCTCGCAATGCCTGGACCCGGAAGCCTTCCGGCTGGGCATCAAGCTTGCGTGCGAGTGCATCGATCAAGCCGGGGTGGCCATCGAGCTGATGGATATCGGCGGCGGCTTCCCCGCCTATTACCGCACCACCGACGCGCCGCCGCTGGCCACCTTCTTCGCCGTCATCGAGGATGCCCGCCAGCGCCTGGCCGCACCGCGCGGCATCCGCCTGGCCTGCGAGCCGGGCCGCGGCCTGGTGGCGGAAGGCGGCTCGCTGCTGACCCGGGTCAACCTGAGAAAGCCGGATTCGGTCTATCTGAACGACGGCATCTTCGGCGGCCTGACCGAGGTCTATTGGGGCAAGGACGATCTCGCCCTGCCCTATCGGGTGATGGATTCCGCTGGCCGCCCCCGGCTGGGTCCATTGGCCGCCTTCACCGCCTATGGCCCGACCTGCGACGGCAACGATAAATTGCCCTATGCGCTGGAGCTGCCGGCCGACATCGCCGATGGCGATTACATCGAGTTCAACCTGATCGGTGCCTATGGCCGCGAAATGGCGGCCCGCTATAACGGCATGAGTTCCGAGGCGGTGGCGGTGATCGAGGCCGATTTCGCCGGCCATCACCAGCCAGAACCGTGAGCCGCCCGCCCGCCATCGTCATCGGCGCCGGCCCGGCCGGCTTGATGGCGGCAGAGATGATGGCCCGGCACAGCCTGACGGTATCGGTCTACGATTGGATGCCCAGCCCGGGGCGCAAGCTGATGCGGGCCGGCATCGGCGGGCTGAACCTGACCCATTCCGAGCCAGCCGCTGACTTCCTGACCCGTTACGGCAGCGCCGCTGGCTGGCTGGCGCCGATGCTGGCCCAATTCGGCCCCGACCAACTGCGAGTTTGGGCCGCCGAGTTGGGCATCGACACCTTCGTCGGCAGTTCGGGCCGGGTGTTTCCCGTCGGCATGAAGGCGGCACCGCTGCTGCGGGCCTGGCTGCGCCGGCTGCAAGGATTGGGGGTGTCCTTCCAACCGCGCCATCGCTGGCTGGGCTGGAATTCAGACGGCACCTTGCGCTTCGACGCGGCCCCCTCGGTCGCCAGCGCCGTCACCGTGCTGGCGCTGGGTGGTGCCAGTTGGCCGCGCCTGGGGTCCGATGGCGGCTGGACCGACATCCTGGCCGCGCGCGGGGTGGCGATCTCGCCGTTTTGCCCCAGCAATTGCGGCTTCGAGGTGGGGTGGAGCGACTTCTTCAAGGACCGCTTCGCCGGCACCCCCATCAAGCCGGCCGGGCTGAGCTTCCAGGGCCGCAGCTTGAAAGGCGAATTCATGATCACCCGCCACGGCATCGAGGGCGGCGCCATCTATGCCCTGTCGGCCGCCTTGCGCGACGCCATCCAGGCGGACGGCCAGGCGGTGCTGACCATCGACCTCAAGCCCGATTGGAGCCTGGAACGCCTGACCCAAGCCCTGGACAGCCCGCGCGGCAGCCGCTCGCTCGCCACCCATCTGGACAAGGTGGCGCGGCTGAAGGGGGCGCAGGTGGCCCTGCTGCGCGAGGGCGTGCGCGAGCTTCCCACCGAAACAGCCCGCTTAGCGGCACGCATCAAGGCGGTGCCGCTGACCCTGACCGCGCCGCGCCCGCTGGCCGAGGCCATCAGCACCGCCGGCGGCATCGGATTGGAGCAAGTGGATGATGGCTTGATGCTGAAGGCGCTGCCGGGCGTGTTCGTGGCCGGCGAGATGCTGGACTGGGAAGCCCCGACCGGCGGCTACCTGCTGACCGCGTGCCTGGCCCAGGGCCGGTGGGCGGGACTGGCGGCGGCCCAATTCCTTAGCCGGTTCTAAGCACCGCCGCATCCAAGCGGGTGAGATCGGGAATATCGACGACGTTGCCGTGAAGGCGTAACAAACCTTCTTGCTCGATTGAACGAAACCGCTGGCGCGGTATTGGAGCCTGATGTGACGTCGAAGGCTCCCGTCTGACAGGGTTGGTTTCCC